>CALZHQ010000037.1 GCA_945787295.1 uncultured Desulfuromonadales bacterium | reverse complement strand
AAGCCTGCCAGAAGCTCAAAGATGCCGGGGTCTTCGACCTGCTGATTAGCGCCCACGCCCTGGGGGAAACCTACAACCAGCTGGTGCAGGTCCCCGGCGCCAGTGCGCGGCAGATGAAGGCGCTGGATAACCTGAAACAGGTCGGCATCCCGTTCCGCTTCAACACCGTGCTGTCCCACGATGCTATCCCGCAGCTGATGGAAATTGCCCAGGTTGCGCAGCAAAAAGGCGCGCGGGCGGTTAACTTCATCGCCTACAACCCGTTTATCGATCAAGCCGATGGCACCAAGCGCACGGCGGAGAACATTCCCCGCTACGCCGAAGTGGCTAAACAGCTGATCCCGGTCATCGATTTCCTCGACCAGCACCAGATCGAGGTCAATGTTCGCTACCTGCCGTTCTGCATCTTCCCGGAGAAGTACCGCAGGTTCGTGCAGAACTTTCAGCAGATCGTCTACGACCTGCATGAATGGGAAAGTGCCTCGGAGGTCTGGTCGGGTGCCGGTCCGCAGCGCCACAGCAAAGAGCAGCTCTCGCCGACTGTCCGGTTCAATGACCGGATCGCACAGATCCGTGAAACCCGCTTCCGCGACGAGGTGGAAGAGCAGCAGGGCTATCCGCTGGCGGTGGAGCGGCTGCTTGACGAACTCCGGGTAAAATTTGAGGAATCGGACAAGCAGCAATTCAAAGTCGCCTTTTTCGGCAACCCCGGCATCGGCCAGCAGCTCAGTGAAATCCTTAATCAACACCTATTCTGGCAGAGTCGCTGGCAGATGTACGGCTACATTTCTTCCCAGGAATATCATCAGGCCGACTGCCTCAACGGCGCTCCCTGGTACAGCGACGCACAACTGGCCGTTGAGCCGCCGGATGCGATCATCACCACCACAGAGACATTCATTACCCAGGTGCATGCGCTGATCGAGCAATACGGCTTGCTGAACAGCACCCTCGACTACTTCGGCAATTACAGCCGGATGGAGCACTATCAGCCGCTCTTCTACCTGGAAGAGCTGGGCGAAATCGAGAATTTCAGCGACCTGGACTACGCTTACAAGGAGTACCGCACCTGGATGGCGAAGACCATGCACCCTTACACCAAAGGGGAGAAGTGTCAGCAGTGCTCACTGCTCGGCATCTGCGATGGTTTCCACAAGGATTACGCGGAGATTTTCGGCTTTGCCGAGGCATGCAGCATCCAGCTGCCAGAGCCTGCCTACGATCCACGCTTCTACATGGCCGAGCAGCTCAAAGTTGTCGAAGCACAGGAATACCACTGGGCGCTGCCGGATCAGCCAGCTTGAGAGATTAACTTTTTAGGCGCGAGCCTATTTCAGGAGTTCAACAAATGAAAATTGCCTTTGTGTATCCGGGGATCGTCTGCACCGGGTACAACTCTTACGATGAATACCTCGAAGAAGCGGAATCACTGCCGATCTATGGTATCTCCCTGCTCGCCGGGATTGTTAAAACTCATGGCCATGAAGTTGAACTGATCGACCTGCGCCAACTCAAATCGGAGCAGGAACTGATCGACCGGCTGCGTGCAACCACCGCCGAGGTAATTTCGGTCAGTATCCAGACGCCCAGTTTCAATATCGCCTGCCGGGTCGCCGAGCTGGCCAAACAGTTCGACAAGATCACGATCGCCGGGGGGATTCACGCCACCGTGGCGCCGGAAGATTTTACTCAAGACTACTGGGATCATGTGGTTCTTGGCGATGGAGAGATCATCCTGCCACAGCTGCTGGGCGGATTGGCTGTAGGGGAAACGTTCGACAAAATCCTTGAAGGCCCGATGATGGAGGACCTCAACCAGCTGCCGCTCCCGCACTTTTTCCCTGAATGGCTGCAGGACTACAAGCGCTGGTACGGCCTGGAAGCGGCGCGCGGCTGCTATGGCCGCTGCACCTACTGCGTCTCGGGACAGAAGAAGTTCTTTAAGAAAATGCGCTTCCGTTCCAACGAGCATGTCATGCGCGAAATCGAGCACGCCTACCAGCACTTCCAGTTCAAGCATCTGGCGTTTCTCGATGTCAATGCGACGGCGAACCGAAAAAACTTTAACGCCCTGCTGGAAATGATCGTCGAACGTTTTCCGGAGTTGGAAGTCGGCATTCAGGACCGCCCAGACACCTTCAACGAGGAAACCGCCAAGCTACTCTCCCGCTTTAAAGGTGGCAGTTTGATCTGGTTCGGGTTTGAAACCGGCTCGCCAAAGATGATCGAATTTCTCAACAAGCAGGTCGACCTAACCACTGTCAAGTCAGCCATCGATCTGTGCAAAAAATACGGCATAAAAACCGCGGCGATGATGATCATCGGCATCCCCACGGAAACCGAAGAGGATATCCAGCAGACCTACGATCTGGTGAAATACGCCAACCCGGAGATCCTGGTGGTTAACATCCTCTCCCCCTTCCCCGGCACTCCGCTCTACGATTACTGCGTGGAAAATGAACTGCTGCCGGAGAACATCTGTCACGAACGTTTCCACATCCGCAAGATTTTTGAGCGTGGCCTTCTCAAAGGGGTCGACTACGAACGGGCCTTAGAGTGGCAAAAACGTATCCATACCCTCAACCTGCTCGGCTACGCGGAACGGGAAAAGGTCGATGAGCTGGTCGCCAGAGCAAAAGCAGAGGGTAAAAAATTGGGAATTTTCTGCGGCGGCGAACATACCAGTACCCTGTTGGCAGCCACCAACATCCGTGACCTCAACCCGGTCATCTTCGATAACGACATCAAGAAGTGGGGCGACTGTTTTGAAGAGATTGAAGTCTTACCTCCCCGGCTGATCGGTGAGCTGGGCATCGACATCATTCTGATCTCAACCAAATCGTTTGAAGAAGAGATCTATCAGCAGCTCAAAGCGATGCAGCTTGAAACTGTGGAGATCGTTAAAATTCATGGCTGATCTGACAGCTAGCAAACAGCTCAGCAGAGATCGGTCGCTGGCCAATTTTTCTCCTTTGCCGCAAGGGAACCTGCGCTGATGAAAATCCTCTTTGTATATCCCGGCATTGCTCACGTTGGCTATAACAGCTACGCTGAAGAGGCAATTCCCGCCTCCGACACCCATCCCTCCTACGGCCTCGCCCTGTTGGCGAGTCTCTTGCTCGAACGGGGGCATGAGGTCGACCTGCTCGATCTTCGCCAACAGAAGAATGAAGCGGAGGCGGTGGAGCAGCTGAAACAATCGGACGCCGACCTGGTTGCCGTGACTGTCCAGACGCCCAGTTTCGATTTCGCCGACATGGTCGCGAAACACGCCAAAGCATTCGGGAAAATAACTGTTGCCGGGGGCATTCACGCGACCATCGCAACAGAGGATTTTTTACAGCATTGCCACTGGGATTATGTGATCCGCAACGAGGGGGAACAGGCCCTGCCGGAGTTGATCGACGCTCTGGAACAGGGGTGCAGCCCGGAGCGGGTGGTCGAAGGAGAGATCGTCGCCGATCTCGATTCTTTGCCGCTGCCCCACCTGTTCCCGCAATGGCAACCATTTTACGAAAAGGAATACGCCATTGAAGTGGCCCGCGGCTGCCCTGGCCGCTGCAGCTATTGTATTTCCGGAGATAAACGTTTCTATAAAAAGATGCGCTTTCGCTCCCGTGACCATGTCATGCGCGAGATCGACTTTGCTTTTAGCAATTCGATGCCGCAGCATCTGCTGTTTCTCGATGTCAACGCCTCGACCAAGAAAGCGCTCTTCAACTCAATCCTCTCCGCACTGGCGGACAAATACCCCGAGCTGGTGATTACCGTGCAGGAGCGGGTTGATAGTTTTTCCGAAGAGACGGCGCAGATTCTGGCGCGCTTTAAGACCGCGGTGGTCTGGTTCGGGGTTGAGAGTGCCTCAAAACGACTGCTCAATTTTCTGCGCAAGGACACCAATATCGACGAGGCTGAGCGCGCGATGGCCTTATGTAACAAATACCACCTGCGCTCCGGGGTCAACGTCCTGATCGGCGTGCCGACCGAAACCGCTGCGGAGATCCAAACCACCTTCAATTTTATCGGCAAGATAAAACCTTACTATCTGTACTGTAATACTCTGGCACCCTTTCCCGGCACAGACATTCACCAGTACTGCCAGGAGCATGACCTGCTTCCGCTGCTGGAATCCTACGATCAGTACGAACTGCGCAATATTACCAACAACGGCTTCATCAAGGGGATCGATTATCAGCAGATCCGGCAGTGGAACCACCTTTTAAACTCGCTGGTCAACCCAACGATCAGAAATCAGAGTCTGGCGACCCTACTCAGTGATGAAGCAGAGTTTGTCAATCAGCTGGTAGTCGTGCTTGCCAACTACCTGCTGGGAAAAGCTGCCCCCATTTCCGTCTGTCTGTACGGCTCCAGCATGATCGGCCGGCGGGTCTGCAAAGCCTTGCGGCAACACCCGTTCTGGCGTAGCAACCACTCTATTCGCGCATTTATCTCCTCCCAGGGACATTGCCGCGCAGAAAGCATTGACGGCATCCCCTGGCATGACGACCTCTGGCTGCGCGACAATCCGCCAGATGTCATCATCAACACCTCGGCCAATTCTAAAGAAGCGATCAAGTTCAAACTGCGCGAGCATGGCCTGTTGGAGAGAACCCTGACCCTGTTTGAGGATGCCGACGACTGTCAATTAAAGACCGGCAATGTCGACTATCAACTCACCGCCTAACCAATAAGGTTGGAACCACCAAGCATGAGCAGCAATGCAAAAACAGATCAACTGAACGCCTGTCCGGCAGTGACTCTCGTTTATCCGGGGATCTGCTGTAACGGTTACAACTCCTTCAGCAATGAGGCCCCGCTGGAGGACACTGAATCCTGGCCGATCTACGGTTTGGCCCTGCTGGCTGGTTGTATCAAACAGGCCGGCGGCGAGATGGAGCTGCTCGATCTGCGGCAGCTGGAATCGGAGCAGGTGCTAATCGACCGGCTGATGGCCTCAACCTCCCAGATAGTAGCCATTACCGTGCAGACCCCCAGCTTCAATATCGCCTGCCGGGTGGCTGAGCTGGCCAAAGGGTTCGGCAAAACCACCGTAGCTGGCGGCATTCATGCCAGCGTCGCCCCGGACGATTTCGACCTGCCCTGTTGGGATCACGTCATCAGCGGTGATGGTGAGATTAGTCTGCCATGGCTGGTCACAGGTCTTGTGCGGGGGGAGGATTTTCCCAAGTTCATCCAGGGCGAAGCGGTCGAGGATCTCGACAGTTTGCCGATGCCGCACTTTTTCACCGAATGGCTGCACAAATACCGGCAGTGCTATTCGATCGAAGCGGCACGCGGCTGTTTCGGTCGCTGCAGCTACTGCGTCTCCGGGCAGACCGAATTTTATCCGCAGTTGCTGTTCCGCACCAATGCACACATCCTGTATGAGCTGGAATTCGCCTATCGCCATTTTGAATTTGCCAGCTTGAACTTTCTCGATGTTAACGCCACCGCCGACCGCAAAAGATTCAATGCCCTGCTGGAACAGATCCTGGAACGCTTCCCGAAGATCCAGGTCAGCATCCAAGACCGTCCGGACACCTTCAACGAAGAGACCGCCCGGCTGCTCTCTCAATTTGAGGGCGGCGCACTGATCTGGTTCGGCTTTGAATCGGGTTCGCCGCGTATGCTCGAGTTTGTCAACAAGGACCTGAGCATCGACAAGGCCCGCGCGGCCGTAGAACTCTGTCATAAATATGGACTGCGCACCGCGGCGATGACCATCCTCGGGATTCCGACCGAAACCGAGGAGGACCGGCGCCTGACCTTCGAATTTATCAAACACTCCGATCCGGAGCTGGTCTTCGTCAATGTCTGCTCCCCCTTTCCGGGGACGCCCCTGTATGACTATTGCCAGGAGCACCAGCTGCTGCCGAAACCGCTGACTGCGGAACGCTTTCATATCCGCAAGATTTTCGAGCGGGGCCTGCTCAAAGGGGTCGACTACCAGCGGGTTCTCCAATGGCATAACCGCATCCATGCCCTAAAAAAGCTCGCGCCAGAGGTGCGGGAGAAGATTGACAAACTGGTTAAAGAATCGCTCGGCAAAAACCTGCGGGTAGGGATCTTTGGCGCGGGCGGCCACACCGAATGGCTACTGCAGGCCACCGAACTTGCCGAACTTCAGCCGGTGGCCCTGTTCGATAACAATCTGCCGCGCTGGGGCGATCCCTTCATGGGGATCGAAATTCTGCCGCCACGGATGATCAACGAATTGAATCTCGATCTGCTGATCATCTCTTCTCAGAGTCACGAGCAGGCGATGTATCAACAGCTGAGCGGGATGGGCTGCGAGCCGCAGAAGATTGTCAGGCTGTACCAGCAAGAGCCAGAAAGGGCGCCAGCACTTCCGGAAACCAGGCTGATCGCCGCCCGCGGGCTTTGGGATCGCTTGGCTCCGGCCAATTCCTTTGCCGCAGTCAAGCGCGGTTATATCAAAGGGATTCCCAACCTGGTTCGTCCTGGTTCGATCAGCGAACTGAGTCATTTATTGCAGCAACTCGAGCAAGAACTGCCCGCCGCTACTTTTCATTCCCACCCCCTGTTAGTAATGACACAAGAGGCAATTTCTGACCTGCCCGAATTGGAGGCTCCAATTCCTGAGGCAGGCCTGTTGCTGGTCGAGCAGAAACCAGCGCGGGTCAAGCCGATTTATCGGCTCAGTAGCGCTGGTGAGCAGACGTTGGTTGGCGATTATCTGCCACTTGAGACACTACTAAAGATCCAGCGGGGGGAAGAAAAGGCTATCTCCTCTTCTGAATTCAATACGGGCCAACTCTTTTGCGAATCGTTGAGCCTGCTGCAGAGTCTGGAAGAGATCGGCCGCTATGGCGACTTGAGCGATGCCTTGCTATTCGGGCTGCTGCCGTCCCTGGAACAATTTCGTTCGATTTCCACGATTTCTGATCTTGCCGAAGGCGACCTGATGGCCCGGCAACCGCAGGGGGGATAGATGCCGCTTCACTTGAGTCCGGAGTTTGCATTTTCCGCCGAACAACAGCCAGAGACGCTGCTTATCCAAATTCTGCAGGAACATCTGGCAACCGACCAGGGGCCGAGCTTCTATTTCGGTTTTCAACCTCTTTCGACAGAACTGAAAGAGCAATTCGAGTTGCTGGAAGTCGACCAACAGGTCGATAACTTCACCCGCTTCAGTCCTAAGTACGGCTTTGAGGCGCTTGATTCGATCATTACCCTCGGCTTGCGCCAATCGCGCTTTGCACCGCTGCTGCTCTGGGAGATTTTCCACCTGCTGCGGCCAGGTGGAGTCTGGCTCGATCTCGATGACCCGGAACGTTGTCAGGGAACGCCTCTCTCTCACCAGGATTTTCTTGAACGGGGCTACTATCAACCCAGCTTAAAGCGGTTGGACTCCAAAGAGGCGGCATTGGGCTGCCAGCGTTGGCAAAAAGTTACCCCGGCCGATATCAGTGCTGATGTAGCAAAGGCCGGGTGGACCTTCGGTATTCTGACCGCCGGGCAATCGGTCAACGCCCAGCGCATGATTCGCACCATTCTCGAAATACCAGGGCCGGAACGAGAGATTATTGTCTGCGGTCCGGCCCAGGAAAACCTGCCGGAGGATCCCCGCATTCGCACTATCGATCTAGAGATCCCGGAGCCTAGGGGCTGGATTACCCGCAAAAAGAACCTGATCGTCGATACCGCCCGCTTTAGCAATCTCTGCCTGATGCATGATCGGTTTGTTTTCCCGCAGGATTTCTTTACGGTGATGGAAAACTACGGCAGCGATTTTGCCTTTGTTACCTTTCCCGAGCCCTATTATCCGCATCAAAGTCGCAGCTGCGCCCTGCGCTATCCTGACTATCAGGTGCTGCTGCAGAGCGAAAAACTCCAGCAGGCGATCGACAGCCGGCTGGTTCAGCAGGACAATGTCTATCACCCCCGCTATGACGATTTCTACGAAACCGCCTTCTGCTGTGGTGGGGTCTATGTGACCAAGAAAAGCCTCTGGAACATGGTCCGCCAGGACGAGTCCCTCTACCATGCCGAGTGCGAGGATATCCTTTTTGGTCTGCAGTCCCAGCAGCTTGGCATCCCGCACCGGGTCATCGCCGAGACCTGTTTTGAATCCTTAGCCCCACACCCCTTGCTGCTGACCAGCATGTACGCGCTGACGGCGAGCGGTGAGAAGCTGCGTGACCTGTCGATCCTCAGCCCAACACAACAAAAGCTCAGCAAGCTGAACCCTGGTGGCTGCAAACCGGTGCTGGGACGCAAGCGGACCGATTATTACCAACGGATTGCCGAACTCTATAACGCTGTGCCGCTGGTTACCAGCAGTCAGCGGCTCGCACCACAGGACTACGCTTCAGCCGAAAAGCTCAGTGATTTCTGGCAGCTGATCTACCAACGGTTGAAGCAGCTGCCGGTAAGCTGTCGCGATGATATCGCCGCAATCTACCACTTTTTCAGCAAAGCGGTCTTTAACTGGCCGAACGGCGTGGTCCAGACCTGGATCCGCGATACCGAACTGCAGCTGAGCCAACACCCGCAAGCGACAACCGGAAAAAAGCTGATCGGCTGGGGCACCGGCGGCGTCTACCGCAATCTCGCCGCCAACAATCCACAGCCGCTTGCCTACCTGATCGACAACAACCAGCAACGCTGGGGCGAACAGCTCGATGGTTTGCAGATCTGTGCTCCGGAGCTGTTGCAGAAGGAGGATCCGGCTAACACCCTGGTGATTCTGTACTCCAGCTTTGTTAGCGAAATTGGTCAGCAGATCGAACAGCTGGGTCCCTACCAGTACTGTTCTGCCAGCAGCTTCTTCGCGTCCAAAGAATATCTCCCGATTCTCAATCTGATCGAGTATTATCGACAGGTTGAACAGCACTATCCAATAATTTTCAGCGATTCTGTCCCGCCAGACGCTAACCGGGCTGAAGCCGACGACGAGAGACGGCTGCTCAGCAGTTTTCTACAGAGCGATGCGGCGCAAAGACTACTGGTTGTGCCCCAGGCAGATGGCTTTATACCGCCACTCGGATAGAACAAGAGGTTAATCGATGGAAATTCTCAGCCACCGCGGCTTCTGGCTGGAAGCGGCAGAGAAAAACAGCGAAATGGCTTTTATCCGCTCCTTCAATGCCGGTTTCGGCCTGGAAACTGACCTGCGCGACCAACATGGTGAGCTCGTCATCGCCCATGACCTGCCGCAAGGGGAGTGCATGAGTTTCGAGCAGTTCCTGAAGCTATACCAAGAGCATGCAGAGGAAGCCTATCCCCTTGCGCTGAATATCAAGGCGGACGGCCTGCAAGAGCTGCTTAACGCCGCATTGGAAAAGCACAGCGTTGAAAACTATTTTGTTTTCGACATGTCGGCTCCGGATACCCTGGTCTGCCTCAATTCTGGACTTAAGGTCTTTACCCGGCAAAGTGAGATCGAGCCGGAACCGATCTGCTACGCCCAGGCCTGCGGGGTCTGGATCGACTGTTTCTACCAGGAGTGGATGGACGCCGAAGATATCAGCAACCACCTGCGAGCCGGCAAACAGGTCTGCCTGGTTTCACCGGAACTGCACCGCAGACCCCATGAAGCTTTCTGGCAGTTTCTGCAGACCAACGACCTGCATCACGCCGAGCAACTGATGCTCTGCACCGACTTTCCCCAAGGAGCAAAGGACTTTTTTCATGGCTAAGATCAAGGCAGTGATTTTCGACATGGACGGCGTGCTGATCGATGCCAAGGACTGGCATTATGAAGCCCTCAATAAAGCCCTGTCCCTGTTCGGTTTTGAAATCAGCCGCTATGAACATCTGGTGACCTACGATGGTCTACCGACCTCGCGCAAGCTGGAGATGCTTTCCCTGGAGCGCGGCCTGCCACGAGCCTTGCATGGTTTCCTCAATCAGCTCAAGCAGGTCTATACCATGGAGATCGTCAACGCCAAATGCAAACCGACCTTCCTCCACGAATATGCCCTCTCCCGGCTTAAGGCCGATGGCTACAAACTGGCGGTCGCCTCCAACTCGGTGCGAAAGAGTGTCGTCAGCATGATGGACAAGGCCAAATTGTGCGATTATCTGGAGGTGTTGCTCAGTAACCAGGATGTCAGTAAGTCGAAGCCTGATCCGGAGATTTATACCAAAACGATCGACAGCCTCGGATTGACCCCAAAGGAGTGTCTGGTAGTTGAAGATAATGAAAATGGCATCGCTTCCGCTAAAGCCGCCGGAGCCCACCTGATGGTGGTGCAGTCGGTTCACGACGTGACCTACCAGGCGATTGTCGAAAATATCCAGCGCTGTGAAAGGGAAATGGCATGAATATTCTGGTTCTGATGGCCGGTAGCAGCGAAAAGTTCCGCGAGGCTGGTTACAGCTACCCGAAAAACCTGATTGAACTCAACGGCATGCCACTGGTGGAGCATTTCATCGATGGCTTAAAACAACTCCAGGACAACGGGAACCAGTTCATCTTTGCCCTGAATTCTGATGAAGACAGTCGTTATCACACGGGCGCGGTCATTCAACTGCTGCTGCCGGAAGCGCAGATTATCAAAGTTTCTTCGCCTACCGCCGGTGCGGCCTGTACTGCATTGCTGGCGGTCGAACAGATCAACAACAGCGACCCGTTGCTGATCCTCAATGGGGACATCGCCGGCGAATTAAAAATTGCCGAGGCGATTGGCGAGTTTCAGCGACAGGAGCTGGATGGCGGACTGATCGTTTTTGAGGGGGTCCATCCACGCTGGTCCTATGTCAGATGCGATGACAGTGGCCTGGTTGTCGAGGCAGCGGAAAAACGACCGATCAGCAAACTGGCGACGGTGGGTGCCTACTACTTTACCCGGGGCGAGGATTTTGTTAGCGCTGCCATGAACATGATCATCAAGGACGCCAATGTTGAAGGCGGCTTTTACGTCTGCCCCAGCTACAATGAAATGATTCTGGCGCAGAAAAAAATCGGCGTTTATCAGATCCCCCGACGCAACTATTTTTCCTTGTCCACACCCCAGGGGGTAGTCAACTACGAAGAACATCTTAAGGTCAAGGCTGGTCGCAGGAGAGCAAATGATGAAAGTTAACAACCTCGACAACATGGTCCGCGGCTGGCTGGTCGGTAATTTTGACCCGGCGGTCTATAAAACCAGCGATGTAGAGTTTGCCGTACAGCGCTTTCCTGCGGGAAGTTACGAAGAGCGGCATATGCACAAGGTCGCCACCGAAATCACGGTCATCGTCGTCGGCCAGGCCGAAATGAACGGAACATCCTATTCTGCCGGTGACATCATCGTTATCGAACCGAATGAATGGACAGACTTCCGGGCGATTCTTGACACCACCACCGCGGTGTTGAAAATTCCCGGCACCCTCAACGACAAATATCTCAAAGGGGAGTAAGATGCTGAATATTGTCATCCCGATGGCCGGCCGCGGCAGTCGCTTCGCCAGCGTCGGCTACCAGCAACCGAAACCACTGATTCATGTCAACGGTAAGCCGATGATCGATCTGGTGGTTAACAACCTGCGTCCTGACTGCCCACATCGGTTTGTCTTTATCTGCCTGCGCGAGCACAATACCCAGTATGGCCTGCAAGCCCACCTCTCATCCCTGGCGCCGGGCTGTGAAATTATCTACGTCGATCAGGTCACCGAAGGGGCCGCCTGTACAGTGCTGCTGGCCAAGGAGTTGATCAACAATGCTGACCCGCTGATGATTGCCAACAGCGACCAGTGGATCGATGTCGACATTAATAACTATCTGCAGAAAATGGAGGATTCCGGAGCTGATGGTTTAATTATGACCATGTGGGCCGACGATTCGAAATGGTCTTTCGTGCGCATGGATGAAAAGGACAAGATCTGCGAAGTGGTAGAAAAAGAAGTCGTTTCCAACGAAGCGACAGTCGGTATCTACAACTACCGACACGGAGCAGATTATGTGGCTGCTGCGGAAAGCATGATTGCTAAGAACCTGCGCGTCAACAACGAGTTCTATGTGGCGCCAGCCTACAACGAAATGCTCGCTTCCGGCCAGACTCTGGAGATTTACAACATCGGCCAGGTCGATGCCGGCATGTACGGACTCGGTACCCCCGATGATCTGGAACGCTTTTTAACCATGCCGGTCGCCAAACGTGCGACCGATTTCTGAAAGCGGCTTGCTTAATGCGCTACACCGATCATCCCTATAATCTGCTGGCGACCGGTAAAAAACTGGTCGGTTGGGGCTCAGGCGGGGTCTACGATTATTACCATGGCCTGTTCCCCCTGCCACTTGCCTATCTGGTCGACAATGCCCCGCAGGCGCAAGGGACGAGCAAGGCAGGGCTGCAGATTTGCCCTCCGGAAACCCTGCAACAGGAAGATCCACAGCAGGTAGTGGTCGTCATCTACTCCAGTTTCTCTACTGAGATCTTACAGCAACTCAACAGCTACGGCCCCTTTACCTCGATCAACGCACCGGTTCTCTTCTGCAGCGATTATCGCCAACAGTGGCAAAGAGTCGAACAGGTTCTGCAGCAATCGCTGCCCCAGCGGCAATCCAGCGCAACCAACGCCTTCCTGATTCAGGGCCAGGTTATTCCTGAGCTGACCGCCAAGATCGCCGGAGTCTATGCCCGCTACTATCCTGATTCCTTGCGGGTTCTTTCCACCTGGGAAGGGACTGACCCGAAGCTGCTTGAAGAAATTGTGCCATTGGTCGATCAGGTGCTGTTAAACGCACCACCAAAGTTGGCCGGAGTACAAAATCGCAATCTGCAAATCGTTTCGACCCGCGCGGGCCTTCGCTACTGCCAACAACAGGGCGCAGAACGGGTGCTAAAAACCCGCTCCGACATGTTTGTCATGGCCCCGGACCTGCTCAACCAGTGCGAGCAACTACGCGACCATTATGATCCGACCGCCTGCCGGCAACTGGGGCTGGATAACCGACTGGTCATTCCGCAGAGCTTTACCCGCAAGTACCTTCCATACAGCCCGTCCGACCTAGCCATGTACGGCAGCACCAAAGACCTGTTGAAATTCTGGGACTGCCCCCTGGATGAGCGCCAATTTGGCCTGCTGGAGGTCTGTCAGAGCAGCAATCTACTGCAGCTTGGCGTGGAAGGGCTACCGGCCGAATGCTATTTCGGGGTCAATTTCTGTCGCCGCCTTGGCCGCTCGGCCAATGGCGAGCTCGCAGATAGTTGGGCCTTCTACCGCGATCTTTTCCTAGTCACCGACAACAGTTGGTTCGAACTGTTCTGGCCGAAGAATCCCCACATCCCCGATAGCTTCCCCCTGCTGCCCCATCGGGAAACGATCAGCAACCGCTTTTGGCACGCATTATTGAATGGGGGTTCCGCCCAACTGGGGGCTGCGAGCACCATCGACATTTCAAGCCAAGTATGGTGTTAATCAACCCTCGCGAAAGTATTTCTTGATCGCGTCGACCACGCGCTGAATATCCGTCGCTGTCAAACTCGGGAAAAGTGGTAGCGAAAGAACCTCTTGGGCAGCAGCTTCAGCAACCGGGCAGAGGCCCGCTTGAGTACCGAGGGTTTGCCGGTAGTAGGAATGCAAGTGAACGGGTGGGTAGTGGACATTGGCGCCGATCTGCTGTTGCTGCAGCCATTCGAATAAGCGATCCCGCTGGCCATTGACCACCCGCACCACGTAGAGATGAAAACCGTGACTGACCTCCGAACGCAGCGCCAAGGGTTCAATACCAGAAACCTCCGCTAAGCCTTGCGCATAGCAGTCCGCCAGATTTTGGCGCCGCGCAATCCAGCCAGGCAATTTATTCAGCTGACTCAGTCCGAGCGCCGCCTGCAAGTCGCTCATGCGGTAATTATAACCGAGCTCAACCATATCGTAACCATGGCTCCCGCGCTGCTGCCGCTGATGATGATCCTGCGAAATCCCGTGGTTTCGGAAGCGCCGGAGCCGCTTGGCATGATCGACAGAGTCACAGGTTACCACCCCGCCCTCACCACAGGTCACCGGCTTAACCGGATGAAAACTGAAGGTGGTCAGCTCGGCCAGCCGGCCACAGGCGTGGCCCTGGTCTGAGGCCCCCAGCGAATGGCTGGCATCAGCCAGTAGCTGCAGCTGACGCCCCTCGGCGAGTTCTTGCAACCGATTGTAATCACAAGGCTGACCGGCATAATCGACCGCGATAATCGCTTTGCTGCGGGAGGTAATTTTGTCCTCGACGGAAGCTGGATCAAGGAGCAGGGTGGTGGGATCGACATCGGCGAAAACGGGCGTACCGCCTTGGTATAGAACCGCATTGGCGGTGGCGGCAAAGGTCAATGGTGGCAGGATGACCTCATCCCCAGGCCCGATTCCTGCCGCGGCAACCGCTGCGTGCAGTGCTGCGGTACCGCTCGAGACTGCCACGGCATGTTGACAGCCAACAAAATCTGCAATCGCCTGTTCGAATTCCGTGATCTTCGGCCCAGTGGTCAGCCAGTCGGAACGCAGCACCTCAACCACGGCGGCGATGTCCGCCTCATCGATCTGCTGCCGGCCGTAGGGCAGCCCGTTACTAGCAGCCATACTCAGCGACAAAATCGGCAACCAGCTTACGAATCTGGGGCACCGTCAACCAGTCAGTATTGTTACCACTATTGTACTTGAAACCAGGCCGGCACATACGGCCATTATATGCCTTCATCAGCGCCTCGGTATCGAGAAAATTCATCGATGGCAGGATGGTAAAATAATCGCCGAACTCGATGGTGTTAGGCCCATCGGTTTCGGTGATCATCTCTTCGTCCGTCTTCTCCCCTGGGCGAATGCCGATGGTTTCATGTTTTGCTCCCGGCGCGATCGCTTCGGCGAGATCGACAATCCGCACGCTAGGGATTTTGGGCACAAATATTTCACCTCCCCACATCACATCGAGCGCCTTCATCACCAGTTCGACCCCCTCTTCGAGGGTAATGCTGAAGCGGGTCATGCGCTCATCGGTAATCGGGATCGGTTGCCCCTCCTTGTGCATTTTTAAAAAATAAGGGATCACACTGCCGCGACTGCCGAGAACATTGCCGTAGCGCACGACCGACAGCTTGATATTACGCTTCCCTTTCATGTTATTGGCGGCGACAAACAGTTTATCGGAGCAAAGCTTGGTGGCACCGTAAAGGTTGATCGGCGCCGCAGCTTTGTCGGTACTTAAAGCGACGACCTTTTCTACCTCCAGGTCAAAGCAGGACTCGATGACATTCTGGGCGCCGAGGACATTGGTCTTGATGACTTCAAAGGGGTTATATTCGGCCGCCGGGACTTGTTTCAAGGCTGCGGCATGGATAACGATATCGATTCCTTCCAGGGCCCGCTTGACCCGATCTTTATCCCGCACATCACCAAGAAAATAACGGATCTGGTCGTACTTGCTCTTGGGAAAATGCTGCGCCATCTCGAACTGTTTGAGTTCGTCACGCGAGAAGATCGCCACCCGCTCCACTTTGGGGTAACGCTTGAACAGGGTTTCCACAAATTTCTGCCCGAACGAACCGGTGCCACCGGTGATCAGGACCGATTTACCATTTAGCATGCGTCCTCCAGATCTTTCAACAGGGTCTGTGCCGCTTGATTGTTTGGTTCCTCTTCCAAAACAAATTGAAAGGCCATCCTCGCAGCCTCGAGAATCTGCATCTCAAGATAAAGTTTGCCCAGCCTCAGCATGGTCTCTAAGTCATGCGGCGCGCGCTGTAGATACTGGCTGTAGACCTCGGCGGCCTGTTGCTTCTCACCGACCAGCACCAGGAATTCAGCGTATCTCGGCTGATGCTCAAGCGAGATATCGGCAAGACACTGGTGAGCCAGCAAGGCATTGTCATAATCCTGCTGTTTGAGCGAAAGCGCAGCTATCCGTAGCAGGGCCTGCTGCATGGCTGGCGGCCAGACCTCTTCGCCAACCAAGCCGTGATAAGTGTTTAAGGCTGCCTCGGTATCTTGCTGCAGTTCCGCGATATAGCCTGCGAGCAAAAGTTTTAAAGCCTCATAACCCGGATCAAGCCAGGCGCTCCAGCCTTCTCCGACCCCCTCGAGAACAGCCCCTGCCGGCAGCCCATCCGCCAGCCAGTTGATCTCATTGCCAGCAGCAGAAATTTTGCCGAGCCCCCGGCCAAAGCAGCGGCCATTGAGCAAAATGACACTGACGCCGGAAACCTGTTCCCCCTCGAGTCCAACAGCTTCAGCCGCCACCTCGAGTCGCACCCAGTCACCCGCCCCTGGCAAGGGTCCTGCATGATAGCGAGCTTCGGTACCTTCTTCCCCCCAATCGATAAAATTTTTACCCCAGTAGGCACGGTGCTCAGCATCAAAACTGATCCACTGCAGCATAAGCTCCGAGCTGGGTGCGGCCGGATCGAAACAGACATCGATATACAACCGGTCGCCCGCGTCAAGCTGCAGAGGTTCACTGGTCCCACTAAAATAGCGAGCCGTCATCGTTTCCCCGGGATAAGGAGCAACCCCCAACCAATCCCAGCCCTTTCCCAGGGCGCCGGCCGGATCTAAACCCTCCTCAACCCAAGCAACCTTTTCAGCAGAGTTGGAGAAGGTTCCGGTAATATCCCAATAGGCTCGTCCGGTGTCGTTAAACAGGGCAAAGCCGAGGACCTCTTGCCCTTCCAGACCAACAGTTTTCGCTGGCAGTTCCAGACGCACCCATTGATCGATTTCCGGCAGGGGGCCTATCCGTACCCGCGCTTCGTCATCGGCATCCCCCCATTCAATATTGTCCTCCCCCCAATATGCACGATGCATCCCTGCAGTGGTCTGCCACTGGAGCATGATCGCAGTCGGTGGATTCGCTGCAGGTAAACACACATAGGCGTAGAGCATATCGTCTGGCTGAACGCTCATCTGGCTCGCCGGCAGATATCCCTGCTGCAGATAGCTGCCCTCATTCGGCGCCGAACGGGTGCCCAGCAAAATCCCGGTATGGACTGGCACCGCTTCCTGTTGAACGATTTGTTCCAACAGCTGTAAACCAATCTGGTCGGCCTCTGCAAAAGCTGCAATACTGCGCTCCAGCAGCATAAAATGATCATTGCTGACGTTTTTCAATGCGTTGTAGTCAGCAGCGTAGTTGTTCAGGTAGTGGTGAAAGCGGTTTCTTAGTTTTTCCAGATCCTTCTTCTCAGCTGCCGCCATTGTCGCGAGTTGATCAGGGTGGCTATCACTCCAGAATAAAGCTCGCCCGACTTGCTCATCTTTGAGCCATTGTTTCTTCAGCAGAGAAAAATTGACCTGCTGGCTCTCTTCTTGACAACGCGCATTCAGGCGTTTTTCGGCGTCCAGGCAACAATTCCGCAGCTTTTCGGCAGCATCCTCTAAAACTCGGTAGTGTTGTAGATTGAGCTGAAACTGTTCAACGGCAGCTTTTCCTTTATCTTTATCAATTGCCTCCAGTTGAAGAAACTCCTGGGCACCAAAGGTTTTGACGGTTGAAAAGATATCCGCCAGATCGCTTGCCAGCCGCGACTCAAGTTGCTTCAATTCCCGTAGATACCGCTGATGGAATTCGGGCTGCCCGGTTTTGAGCAGACCCTTAAGGTGCTCTTTGGCCTGCTTGCCCAGCAGGATCAATTCATCAAGTTGGACGATTCCCTGCTGCAATTCTGCCAGCATGGCGAGATAGTGAGAGTGACGCTGCTCAGAGAGGGAGCCGGCAAACATGGCAAAGATTTGAGTTACCTGCTCCTCTGCCGGTTTTTCGCAGTGAATATCGCTAATCGGTTGATAGCTGATGTTCTCTACAACAGCGGCGTTGGCCGCCGTATTGACTACTTGGCAGCCATTTCTAAGGGCCTCGGCGGCCTGCTGTCCCAGTTCTTTAATCGCATTGGCATAAGCCGGAACAGTTTTGACGAAACTGCCACCATAAGTTTCGACCTGAATATATTTGTCATAAACATTTGCGCCGACTTTACGCTCTTTATTCCCTTGCGCATGGGATTGCCCATCCGGGCTATGGCATAAATCGACCCCAGCCAGAATGACTTTGGAAAAACCCATTTCGACAGCGGAAACAAGGGCGGTATTGGTTACCGTCGGATTGGCCAGCGGCAACGTCTTCTCATTTAAAGGGGTCGGCCAGGGAAAACGAGGGCCGGAGTAGACACTTTTGCCACGCCACTGGGCTATGAGGCGCGGAGAAACCTGGTGAGCATGAACAAACAGGCTGTCCTGCCAGAAATAAAACAAGTCGACGCTGTTCTCATAATTAATCGGCTGAGGGTCAACAGAAAAGACGATATCGGGCACCAGATCAACTTCCCGCAGGCGTCGGCAAACCCGCGAAATTGCCAATATCACGAGCCTGTCGCGATTTGCTTTGATCCAGGGCAAAGCATCATCCAGGGAAGGTCCGCCACCAAGCAAAACCGCTGTTTCCCCCTTAAACGCACCTTGCAGACAAAGACTCGAAACGCGATTCTCCCCCAGGTTCGCAAGCTGTTTCTCGATAAAATCTTTCTGGTTGGCGGCGACCTTGGTCTGCCAGATGCGGTCCATCCACTCGTTGCTGACCAGCGAGGAAAGCTCTTGATAGGAGCGGTGCGTTGCTTCTCTGGCGGCCACCGATTCGAAAAAAAGATTTTTATCGTTGTGGATATACGCAGCCAGGCTCGGCTCGGCCAAGGTTTCTGACAATTTGGCAGCCGGCCGGACAACTATGGCTGGCGCAAAGACTTCATGGGGACAGAGTGACTCCAGGTGGGCGTAGACTTCATCTGTTTCGATGAACAGGTAGCGGGAATCGTTCGGCACCCCTTGGCCATGAATGAATTCTGGTAGTAAACCGGAGTCGGTACCAACAAATATATACAGCAGCCCCTCCTGGAAGAGCTGGGTCCCGTAGGCCTTTTTATAAAAAGCTGCTGAGCCAAAGGCGTCAAAAGAGTTGCCATTAACTCCAACGAGGTACAGATCTCCGAACTTATTTTCGATGATCTGACCCAAAGCTGAATTTTTGGCCTTTACCTTCTGCGAGCTGGTTCCGGTTTTCTGCTTTTTTTTCCGCTTCTGACTCTTTGCCAATATCTCAACCCAACTGTTGATTAAATTTTTATATTATCAATCCAAAACCAATTTTCCAGACAAACAATTTACCTCAATTAATTATCTAGAGACAATGATTTTTATTGAATTATTTTTGGCACGGTGGCATTTCTGCTTGGATGGACCAAGGGCCCTCCGAGAGGGCCCTTGAAATGCTTACTACTATTCTGCAGCAGTCTTAGGCAAGGGTGTGCGGGTACTGTATTTCGGATTATCCAGGATCACCTGCAAGGCTCGGTTCGCTTTGGGGGCATAAATAATCGGAGCGCTGAGATTCAACGTGACCTCCTGGTCACGGCTTACAGTCACCACCGACAGAACGAAACACTCATCGTCACCTGACAGACCGAGGCTGCTTCGTTCCTCTGGTCCCGGAGCGATCTGATAGTCGAGAAAAAAACCGCTCGGATCGGTCAGAACAAATGCCACCTGCGGATCCTCGACGCTCTGGATCCAGAACAATGGCCCTTCTTTCTGGTTTGGCATGACAACAAATTCACGCAATTTTTCGAACCCGATCAGCCCCTCCGGAAAGTGCAGGGTCGCTGTGGGATCATATTCAATTTCACCAAACCGGGACTGGATCTTTTTCATGGCTTGCCCTTCCCTGCATCCAGAATGCTGCTCAACTGATCGAGATCCGCAATATTCCAATGCGTGGCCTCCTGATTTTCTTCTTTGATGCGGTCATAAACTTCCTGCCGGTGCACCTTCAGTTCGCGGGGGGCATCGATGCCGATCCGCACCCCGCCCCCTTTCATTTCGACAACGGTAATGCGGATGTCATCACCGATGATAATTCCTTCACCTGCTTTTCGAGTCAAAACCAGCATATTGCCCTCCCTGGCTGGGGCTGCCTGCTCCTCTCCGAGAGCAAGTGACATTAAGCTTAGCAGAAACTAAGGTTCTGTCCAGAAGGCTGTTGAGGAAATGGTTTCCTGGAGCATAAGCCCTTTTCGGTGGTCCTTCTTAGGCCTGCCTCAGGTTAGATATAATCAAGAATTGATAGTTCCGAAACCCGGCCGGTAATGCTCAAGGCCGCCTGAAAGCTGTTCTCCTGCTGCTGCAGATTGGTGATCGTTTCCAACAGATCGGCGTCCTCATAGCGCGAGCGGAGTTCCTCCATATCGACCTTGATCTCTTCCATATGCTCGCGGGCGACTTCCAGCCGCCGTCCCTGATTGCCTTTCAGGCTGCGATAGCCACGCACCTGGTCTGCACCGACCTCCAGATCTGCCATCTGCGCGGTGATGCCATTGGGATCATCGGCCCGTAGCGCCTCTTCGACCGCAGTCACTACGGCAAAAATATCGACCGCCCCGGCATCGGTTGTGCCGCTGTTGTCAGCATCACCCAACAGCAGGGCATTACCGGTCAAACCGACCTCGGCCAATTCGTTCGGCGAAATCTCAAATTCAATTTTCCCGTTGTCGCCGTTGTAATTCACCGGGTTGGTGTCGGGAACCGGGTAGTTGGCATTCAGGCTGAAGGGCCTGGTTTTCTCGCTGAAGCCGGCAAACAGGTACTTGCCGTCGACCTGGGCATTGCCTGAATCGATCAGGTCGGCGCGGATCTGCGCCACCTCATCGGCGTAGGTCAAACGATCGGCGGGACTCGCCGTGCCGTTGGCTGCGGCAAGGGATATTTCTCGCACCCGCACCAGATTGTTCTCAATGCGATCGAGAAAGCTGTCCATGGTATCGATCCGATCCAGACCCGACTCGATGGTTTCAATATAGCGATCTGCCGCCTGGCTCTGGGTGCGGGCACTGAGCATGGGGCTGATGGCGGTCGGATCATCGGAGGGACGATTCAACTTTTTGCCGGTCGCCGCCTGCAGCTGCAGATCCTGGAGCCGGTCGCTGGTGCGATCAAGATAGGCCTGCAGACTGCGGAAGGTTGTGGTTTGGGTCGCTCTCATTGTTCACCTACCTTTTCAGCGTCAGCAAGGTGTCCATCATCTCGTCGACGGTGGCAAGAAATTTGGCTGAGGCTTCGAAGCCTTTCTGATATTCAAGCAGGTTGATCATTTCATCTTCGATGGAGACACCGTCGATGCCGTCACGCAGGTTTTCCAGCTGAATCAGGCTGTCTTCCGCCCCTTGCTTGGCCTGTTGATTGCGGTTGGCCTCGACGCCTATGGTCGCCGCAATCTTGCCGTAGTAGGAGACCAGGGTATCGCTGCCGAGCAGCTGCTGCTGTTCCAGTTGCAAGATACTCAAGGCATTGGTGTTGTCACCAGGCGCGCTGCTGACACCAGCGGCGATCTCGGTTGTCGCCGAAACATTCATGGTCAGCGCCGCGGCGCTGCCGGTAACGGCGGCCGGCGGGACGAAAAAATCTCGCCCCGAGACACCGTCCAGGCCGGTGCCCGCCTGATGCAGGCTGTTCACCTCGGTAGCGAAGGTGTAGGCCAACTGATCGAGGCGATTGACCAGGTCGGGCAAGACCTGATCACGGACCTCATAATAGCCGCGCAATTCACCGCCCAGAGCGGTTCGTTCCAGGTCGATATCGGTGCTGCCAAACTTTATCCGCAATTGCGTATCGTTTCCCGAGGTGTAACCCTCCAGGGGAGTGACAACTGTTCCTTCGACCAGCGGCATACCATTTTTCAATGCCAGGGTCACGGTCCCCTCCGAGGTTTCAAAACTGCTGACCCCAGCCATTTCTGACAATTCCTTGACCAGAAGATCACGCCGGTCGCGGTTGGCGTTGGCATCCTGACCGGAAACTTCCAGTGCCGAAATGCGGTTATTGAGTTGGGCAACCTCTTCCAGGCGCATATTGATGCCAGCGACTTGCGACATCAGGTCGGTGTTGAGATTCTTTCGCACCGCTTCAGTTTCTTTATAGACATTGCTGAAGGCCTTGCTGATCAGATCACCGCGCTGCATGACCAGCTGTCTTTCGACTTCACCGCCCGGGTTGGTGGTCAGCTGCCGCCAACTGTCGAAAAACTGGTCGAACTCATCGGACAGGCTGCCTTCGCCGATGCCGAGAGAACGTTCAATCTCCAACAGCGGATTGGCCATACTGCTTTCCAAGCCGACTTCGGCGGACTTATCATTGATCTGACCGGCAAGGAACAGGTCATGGGCACGCTCGACCGAGCCGACCTTGACTCCGGTGCCGATGAAGAAATCGCCGAAGTTCAAAGCCGGGTAGGGAGTCAGGTTCGGGCTCTGGCGCGAATAACCAGGGGTATTGACGTTGGCGACATTCAGTCCGGTAACTTCGATCGCCTTCTGGTTGGTCTGCAGAGAGGTCCGCCCTGAGTTCAGCGCCGCATTGAGTCCGCCAGCCATTTTTTACACCTTTCCGGACAGCAGCCGGCCACCCTGATGCATCGCGCGGGATTGCCCGCCGCCGCCATAAACCTGGGGCATTGCCGCTTTGCCCATAAAGCCCATCATGTCACGCACCCAGTTCAGCCCCGTCCAGAGCAGAAAAGCATTGCGTCGATTTTCCTGATCGATCTGCCGCAGCAGCTCTTCGCAGCCCGCCGCTTCCTCCGGCTGGACATTCAACCCGGCCAGCAAGGCCTGCTTTGCTGCGACCACCTTCTGCAGACCCGGCATGTCCAGCGCTTTGGCTTTCTCACGCTCATCGATCAGCAGCTCCAGCAGCTTTTCCAGCCTGGCTCTGAGTTCTCCAGAGATCACCTTAACGGTCCTCCATGATAAAGGGCAGCAGGCTGGCCGCCACTTTTCCCAGATCGGGCTGATAGCTGCCACTGTCGATCTGCTCTTTCAAGGCCTGCAGCTTCGTGGCGCGGGCGCTTTCCTGCGGCGCTTTGCTGGCCTGGGCCTTGTCAGCCTCCTGCAGCATGCTGGAAAAGCTCACCTTATCGCTGCTGCCAGACTTCTGCCCTGCTGCCGGCTTGCCGGTCCGCTTGACAGTTTCGAGGGGGCCAAGGCCCCTGCCACCGATAATTTTATCCACCATAACGAACTCCTTACCTATTCCCCTGAACCGATCGATTCTTCAGCAAAGGCTGTTAGTTTTTCCATAATTGCGTCATAGGTCTGCTGGGAGATCTCCGGCAAACTGCCGCCGAAGGCCTGCTGGGCGTCCTGAAAACCCTGCTCAATAGCGCCCTTCATCTCATCCAGCCGGGTCGGATCGTTGCCAAAGGCATTGATGGCAAAGGAGACAATCCGTTCCGAGGTCTTTTCGACCCCGAAGTAACCATCATCAGCCACCAGCTCCTTTGCTTCTGCAACCGACAGATTGCTCAGGTCGATTTCTGTGCTGCCGGTGCTGACCTGCATGGGCACATTCTGCTCCTGCAGGGTCTTAACCACCAGATTACGCAGCAGCTCGTAAGGCGAAGCAACGTTCAGGGTCGCCTGCGGGCCATAAGTTTTTTCAGCCTGCTTGCTGCTGTCGAGGGACACCCGATCCGCGTCGCCCGTCCCTGAGTCGGCGCCCTGCCCCTGGCGCGGCCCTGGGCTGTCCTGCTGCAGCGGCTGCTGCTGGGTCAGGCTGCGGTTGGAATCGATCTGTCCGGTCATAACGCTCCTCCGTGAGTTGAAAGCCAGGGCCATCTCTTGGCCCTTTCAGCCTCCTGTAGAGATTTATCGACGGAGCAGCTGTGTTTCTTTAAGTTTTTTTTCGATCTGGCGGGGGATAATTACGGATCAAGAGCTTAAACAAAGGCGGGCTCGCCACCAAGGCACCAAGGGCACCAAGATTTCCAATGATTTTCTTGGTGTCTTGGTGGCTATTTTTTTATTGGTCTAAATACTCATCGAAGGGAGCAAGCGTGGCGAACTGCTCTATTCGCCATCCTGCTTGAGCAGTTCCTGCAGCATCAGATCAGCCAGACCAATGCCGCCGCGCTCGGCCATCACCTTGGCCGCTTCGGCATCCTGCAGTTGAGTGTAGATCGAATCGGCATTGCCACGCTTGATCAACCCACCTTCGGGGATGCTGTTACGCATCTCCTTGAACATCTGCTGGATAAAGATCGCTTCAAACTGCTGAGCGGTCTGCTGCAGCTTTTCCCGGTCCTGGCCTTTGGCCATTTTCGGGGTTTGATTAAGCGCCTGGCCGACTAAGTGCCCCGTATCGATTTTACTGTCCATCACAGCTCCTTGCCAAAAGGATCTATAGCCAAAAACCAGGTAGCAACTGAAAACCCATATTTAACGCAGAGGTGAAGTAATCAGGTTTGCTCTGCGAACTCTGCGATCTCTCCGTCTCCGCGTTAAAAAAATGTCTGGCTCCAGGCCCGTTACAGAATGACCAGATCAGCATAGAGAGCGCCGGCTGCCTTGACCGCCTGAAAGATGGCGATCAGGTCGCGTGGCGTGGCGCCGATGGCATTGAGCGCGGCGGCCACATCGCCGATGCTGGTACCCCGTTCCATGACGATCAGGTTGCCCTTGTCCTCGGCGACATCCACCAGACTTTCTGGTGAAGTGATGGTCCGCCCGCTTGAAAGCGGGTTGGGCTGAGAGACGTTGGTCTTTTCACTGATCACCAGGCTGAGATTGCCATGAGACACGGCAACGGTTGAAATCCGCACCCTCTCCCCCATGACAATGGTGCCGGTCTTTTCGTTGACGACGATCCGGGCCAGGGTGTCAGGTGTCACCTCAAGCCGCTCCAGCTGCGAGACAAAATCGACCATCCGATCACGGTAGTTCTCAGGCACCCGGACCTGCATCTGCCCGGCATCCAGCGCCAGGGCGATCTGACCGCCGAATTTCTGATTCACCACCTCGGCCATCCGCGAAATGGTGGTGAAGTCGGAATCCTTGAGCCGGTACCTGAGCTCTTCTCCCTGGCCGAACACAAAGGGGACTTCCCGTTCGATCAGCGCGCCATCGGGAATCCGCCCGGCGGTCGGATGATTTTTCTGCACCTTGGCCGCTTTTCCTCCGAAGGCCAGCGAACCGACCACCAGAGAGCCCTGGGCAACCGCGTAGACTTTGCCGTCGGCCGCCTTCAGCGGGGTCATCAGCAAGGTTCCGCCAGCCAGGTTGCTGGCATCCCCAACCGAGGAGACCGAGACATCCAGGCTGCTGCCGGCGCGGGCGAAGGCCGGCAGCTCGGCGGTGACCACCACCGCGGCGACATTGGCCACGTTCACTTTGTCCCGATCGACGGTGACGCCGAGCCGTTCCATCATATTGACCAGCGATTGAATGGTGAACTGGGTGCTGGCGCTGTCTCCGGTGCCGTTCAGTCCCACCACCAGGCCGTAGCCGACCAGCTGATTGGCGCGCACCCCTTCAAGCTGGGCCAGCTCCTTGATCCGCGAAGCTTCGGCCGGCGCTACGATGAGACAACAGAGCCCAAGAAGGATGAAAGCGATTTTTTTCCTGCTACTGATCATGTCGT
>CALZHQ010000036.1 GCA_945787295.1 uncultured Desulfuromonadales bacterium | reverse complement strand
ACCCGGCTCAATCTGTTTCCACAGCGGAGCGTGCGTGAGAATATCACGCGATTTGTGACCGTCATGCAGGGCTGCGACAATTTCTGTTCTTATTGCATCGTCCCTTATGTCCGCGGCCGTGAAGTCAGCCGTCCGAGTGGCGAGATAATCGCTGAAATTGAGAGTCTGGTCGCTCAGGGTGTCCGCGAGGTGACGCTGCTGGGACAGAATGTCAACTCGTACGGCCTCAAGGATGAAGGAGAAGTCAGCTTCGCCCAGCTTCTACAGCAAGTGAACCAGGTCGAGGGTTTGGAGCGTATGCGTTTCGCGACGTCACATCCAAAGGATATGACCGATGACTTGATCGATGCCTTCGGTCGGCTCGACAAACTCTGCAAGCATATCCACCTGCCGGTGCAGAGTGGTTCCGACCGGATTCTGGAGTGGATGAACCGTGGCTACAGCGCGGCCGATTACCTGCAGAAGGTGGCAAGACTGAAGCAAATTTGTCCGGATCTCCGTTTGACGACCGATATCATCGTCGGCTTTCCGGGGGAGACCGAGGAGGATTTCCAGGCGACCCTCGATCTGGTCGAACAGGTACGTTATGCTGATGCATTCACCTTTCTCTACTCGCCACGCACCGGAACGGCAGCAGCTGATTTAAAAGATGATCAATCGGCTGTCCAGAAACAAGAGCGTTTCGATCGTTTGCTGTCAGTACAGAACCGGATCGGTGAGGAAACCTGGCAGTCTGACCTGAATGACGTCCTGCCGGTGCTGGTTGAAGGGGAAAGCAAACAGGGCGCTGGCCAGATGTTCGGCCGCACGACCTGGAACCGGATTGTCAATTTTGCCGGCAGCAAAGAGTTGATCGGCAAGACAGTGCCGGTGAAAATAACCAAGGTGTTCCGCAATTCAAATCTAGGCGAGTTGACCATTGCCGATTAATGGCAAGAGAGGGAGCTGAACAATGATCGATCTGCATACCCATACTTTTTTCAGTGATGGCGAACTGGTTCCAGCCGAACTGGTACGACGCGCGGCAGTGGCCGGTTATCGGGCGCTGGCAATCACCGACCATGCCGATCAGAGCAATACGGAGTGGCTGTTGTCAAACCTGGTTGGCGTTGTCGATGAGATCGGTGCGGCCAACAATATGCAGGTGTTGGCCGGAATTGAGTTGACCCATGTGCCGCCGAAAATGATTGCCGCTGCGGCCCAATTGGCGCGTGATAAAGGCGCGGAACTGATTGTCGTGCATGGCGAAACCATTGTCGAGCCGGTGATGGAAGGAACCAACCGTGCGGCGATTGAAGCAGGAGTTGATATCCTTTCCCATCCGGGGCTGATCAGTGTCGAAGATGTGCAGTTGGCCGCAGAAAAAGGGGTCTGCCTGGAAATTACCACCCGTAAGGGGCACTCGCTGACGAACGGCCACGTCGCCAAGCTGGCGATGCAGTATGGCGCCAAACTGGTGGTCGATAATGATACGCATGGTCCAGGGGATCTGATGTCGTTGGATATGGCGCGAAAGATTGCACTGGGGGCTGGTCTGACTGAAGAACAATTTCAGCAGGCACGGAACAATTCGGCAGAACTGGTGAGAAAGGCCAAGGGGAAATAATGAACAAGCAAGACTTCGCCTTTCTCAAGGAATTGGTTGAAACCCCCAGTCCTTCCGGGTATGAGCAACCAGCACAACGCGTCATCCGGGCACAGCTCGATGGCATTGCAGATGAGCTGCAGACCGACGTGATGGGCAACCTGATTGCCCGGCTCGGAGGAAATGGTGGGCCTAAGTTGATGCTCGCCGGTCACTGCGACGAGATAGGTTTCATGGTGCAGTATGTTGATGACAACGGATTTATTTTCTTTGGCGCCATCGGTGGCGTGGATCCTCATTTGTCGCCGGGACAAAGAATAACGATTCATTCCAAGGATAAGGCGATTCCTGGAGTTATCGGCAAAAAAGCGATCCACCTGATCGAACCGAAAGATCGGGATACCGTTATCAAGCTGAAAGAACAGTACATCGATATCGGCTGCAGCAGCAAAGCAGAGGTTCTGAACCTGGTGCAGATCGGTGATCCGGTGACTTTTGCTGTTGGTGTCGAACGTTTGCAGGGGGACCGGGTCACATCGAGGGCTTTCGATGACAAGATGGGTGCTTTTATCGTCAGTGAAGTGATGAAGCGGGTGAAAGAGCAAGGTGGGTCGACAGCCGAACTTTACTCGGTTTCAACGGTTCAGGAAGAGGTCGGCCTGCGCGGCGGAACCACCAGTACTTACGGAGTGCAGCCGGATGCCGGTATTGTGGTCGAGGTGACCCATGCCACCGATTACCCGGGCGTAGAGAAGCAGGGGATAGGCGATGTCGAAGTTGGCAAGGGGCCGGTCATTGCCCGGGGCGCCAATATCAACCCGGTGTTGTTCGACCTGTTGATGGAAACCGCGGCAGCAGAAAATATACCCGTTCAGGTGATCGGAGTGCCTCGAGCGACCGGTACCGATGCCAACGTGATGCAGCTCTCGCGTGGTGGCGTAGCGACGGCATTGCTCGGTATCCCGCTACGCTACATGCACACCCCGGTTGAAGTCCTTTCGCTGACCGACCTGGAGAATGCGATCGCTTTACTGACGGCTTTGGTGAAACGGATTCCCAGGGAGCAATGCTTTATCCCCAGGTAAGCAAAACAAAAAAACCGGCTCGGCCGGTTTTTTTGTTTTGCATTGAGTCGCGAAGCACGCGTTATTTATTTTTACTGCTGCCCCGTTTGCCGAATGGTTTCTTGCCGCCACCCGATTTGAATTTGCTGCTGGCGCCGAATTTTCCTTTGCCGAAAGCGCGCCGCTTTCCGGGGCGTTCCGATTGACCGGTGTAGCTGCCAGTATCGGGATTGATCTGTAGTTGCTCATCACAGACCCAGACGGTTTTCAATTTATGCAGCACGTCTGGTGACAGGTTCTTCGGCAAATCGACCAAGCTGAAGCTGTCAAACAGGCGAATTCTTCCGATGTCCCGGCTGTTGAGCTTACCTTCGTTACTTATCGCACCGACAATGTTGCCCGGTTCGACACCATGTTTGCGACCAACTTCAATACGGTAGGTCTGCATATCGGTATCCGCGGTTTTGGGGCCGCGCTCTCTGCGTTGCGGTTCCGGTCGTTCGACACGCACTTCCTCGGCAAAGCCCTCATCCGGCTGCAACGGACGCTCTTTCTGCAGCAGATAGGCGAGGGTGGCGGCGATCTTGCGGTGACCGATATCGTATTCGCTCTGGTACTGGTCGATCAGTTCCTCGAAAAATTCCAGGTCCTGTGACTCCATCGCTTCAGCAATCTGTTCCTTGAACAGACCGATGCGCCGGTTAGTGATGTCTTTTCGGCTCGGCAGGGCCATCGGTTTGATCGGTTGCCGGGTGGCACGTTCAATTGCAGAAAGCATCCGCCGTTCCCGGGGGGCGATAAATAGGATCGCTTTGCCTTCGCGCCCAGCACGGCCGGTTCGTCCGATGCGGTGGACGTAGGCCTCGGTGTCGTTAGGAATGTCGTAGTTAACGACATGACTTATCCGTTTGACATCCAGTCCACGTGCGGCGACATCAGTTGCGACAACAATGTCGAGAGAGCCGTCTTTAAGGCGTTCGACAGTCTTCTCCCGCAGCATCTGCGTCATGTCGCCATTGAGCGCGGCACTGGAAAATCCGCGGGCTTCAAGTTTTTCCGCCAGTTCAACGGTGGCGATCTTGGTGCGGACAAAGATGATCATTCCGTCAATCTCTTCCGCTTCCAGAATCCTGGTCAGCGCGTCAAGTTTGTGTAGTCCTTTAACCTGCCAGAAGTGCTGGGAGATCGTATCTACTGTTGAAGTTTTGCTTTTTATGCGTATCTCTATCGGATCTTGCAGGTGCTTGCGGGCGACCCGCATGACTTCGTTAGGCATAGTCGCAGAAAAGAGGGCGGTCTGACGCTCTTTGGGAGCGAATTCAAGGATCTGCTCGACCTCTTCGATAAAACCCATTTTCAGCATCTCGTCTGCTTCATCGATGACCACGCAGGAGAGTTTGTCCAGTTTCAAGGTTTTGCGATTCAGGTGATCCTGGATTCGACCAGGAGTCCCGACGACAACCTGGACGCCACGTTGCAATTGGCGGAGTTGTTGAGTGTAGTTTTGACCACCGTAAACCGGCAGAACCTGAAAGCCTTTCAAGTGGCGGGCGTAGGTCTGCATCGCCTCGGCGACCTGTAGTGCTAGTTCCCGCGTCGGCGTCAGGACCAGAATTTGCGGCGCTTTTAATTTCGGGTTAATACGGCTAAGCAGTGGTAACGAAAATGCTGCCGTTTTTCCAGTGCCTGTCTGGGCCTGGCCAAGCAGATCACGGCCTTCCAGTAATGGTGGAATGCTTTGAGCCTGAATCGGTGAGGGGGTTTCGTAGCCGACCTCGTTGATCACTTTGAATATCTCTGGCGCCAGGTTTAATTCGGTAAAAGATGGTGTTGTTTCTTCGCTCATAATATCTAACCAATTGAGAGTGCGTGTTTTTTTGCTGCAGGAAAAAGATGCGCACCTTACCGCATCTGCAACTCTAAAGCTAGTTATTTATCAGCAATCAATAAAGCCACTAATTTCAGCATAAAGCACCCCGCTGCTTGCGACAGGGTGCTTTATTCCGAGAAATCTACGGCTCTATAACAAAAAGAAGGTTCTAGGAAAAACACCAGAAAAACTCTGCTGATAGCCACCAAGACAGCAAGAGAATTCAAATTCTCGAGGGCAGTTTTCTTGGTGCTCTTGGTGTCTTGGTGGCAAATAACCTTTGTTTTGGTTATAGGTGCGAAAATCTAGGGTCTGTTTGCTATCTCTTGCGCTAGCCGTTAACACCAGGCAGTTCATAGGAATGTCTGGCATTTAGCAGTTTGACTGGCAATTTGCCGTCGTTGTCGTTAGGATGCCGTAATTACATGTTATTTTCTCTTGCTGTGAATTGTTTGGCCTATGAAGACCATATCTGTTGAACTTGCATATTTCTTACGCGGGCGCGCTAAACAGAATCTCAAGGTGCTGCTGTATTATTGTGGCTTTTTACTGCTGCTGATTTTGACCTACGCTATCCTTTTCCGTTATCTGATGTTGCACCTCGAGGGGCGGGAGTTTTCGTTCATCGCCGGGGTTTATTGGGCCATCACCGTCATGACGACCCTCGGTTTTGGCGATATTACCTTTCACACCGATCTCGGTTATGCCTTTGCTGCGCTGGTCACGGTTTCCGGCGTGGTGTTTTTGTTGATCATCCTGCCGTTCGGTCTGATCAGCCTGTTTCTGGCGCCATGGATTGAGCAGCGCCTGCGTTACCGTCCCAGTTATTCTCTGCCCCCTGAAACGCGTGGACATGTTCTGGTTTTTGGTGTCAATCCGACTGCCAGGGTTTTGCTGCGGCGTCTGGTCAGTCGAAAAATTCCATTCGTAGTGATTACTGAAGATTACGAGGAATCATTACGTCTGGAAGAAGAGGAGAACGTTCGCGTTATCTGTGGAGCGTCGACTGATAAAAAGCTGCTCGAACGCGTGAGTGTTGAGACTGCACGTTATATTTTTGCCAATCTCAATGATACTCAGAACACCAATCTGTGCCTCACGGTCCGGTCGATGTGCAAGACACCGATCGCCGCAGTTGTTGACGATCCAGATCATATCGACCTGCTACGCCTGGCCGGCGCTGACAAGGCGGTGCCGTTGCAGCTTATTCTGGGCCGCTATCTTGGTATCCGCTCAACCACCCGCGGAGCTCTGGCTCATGTCATCGATTCTTTCGGCCAGTTTCAGATTGCAGAATTACCGGTTTTTGGAACTCCATTCGCGGGCTTGACCCTGGAACAGGCCAGAATCCGGCAGCAGACTGGAATGACGGTGATTGGTGTGTGGGAGCGGGGGGCTTTTACCGTGCCACATCGTGAGACACTGCTGACTACGGATTCACTTGTCGTGCTGGCCGGAACCAGAGAACAGCTACACACAATCGAAAAATTGACCGGGGAGCACGAAGGGGAGGACCTGGTCTTTATCCTTGGCCATGGTCGAATCGGTTGCGCCGCAGCGAATTTTCTCGACCGCAAGCCAGTGCCCTTTATTCTGATAGACCAGATTGCGAATCCCGAGTGCCTGCATCATATCGCAGTCATCGGTGATGCAACGAACCGTCAACTTTTGCATAAATCAGGGATCGAGCAGGCTAAGGGCGTGATTGTTACCACCAATGATGACAGTACCAACATATTTCTGACGCTGAGCAGCCGTAACAGTAACCCTCATGTCCGGATTGTCGCGCGCGCCAATACCGAAGAGAACGTCGAGCAGCTCTATGCCGCTGGAGCGGATTTCGTCGTCTCGAATGCCTCGGTTGGGGCCAATATTCTGATGAATATACTTGAGTCGAAAGAATCGATTTTTCTTACCGAAGGTGTTTCTATCTTCCGTCGTTCGGTCCCTGCTTCTCTGGTCGGCCAGAGCATTGAAGAGTCGAAAATGCGTCCGCTGACCGGCTGTTCAATTGTCGCCATTGAGAGTGAAGGTGAAGAACCGCTATTGTCTCCCGAACCGAGTATCCGCTTAAGAGCAGAGAATAAACTGGTCTTGATCGGTAGCCCAGCGCAAGAGGAAAAATTTGGCGAGTTGTTCGGTAGGGCCAGAGAAGCCTGAAAGCTACTTCTGCTTGAGCCGCTCGCCGAGTCCGGCGAACGGTGAGTGAGCCATGGACGGGCCGCTGGCACTTGAGTCGACCGAGGTACGGTCTTCCTGTACTGCGCGGGTGTGCTCATGGTCGTGACAATAGAGGCAGAGCAGTTCCCAGTTGCTGCCATCTGCCGGGTTGTTGTCATGATTGTGATCTTTGTGGTGGACGGTCAGTTCACGCAAGTTCTTCCCAGAAAACTCTCGAGTACAACGGCCGCAGACATGTGGGAACAGTTTTAGCGCCTGTTCCCGGTAACCGGCCTGTCGATCCTGCTCTTCCTGGCGCATTTTTGCGACCAGCTCGCTCCGTTTATTATCATCCATGTGCTCAGCCCAGTCTGTCTTTTGCCGGCCTGAATTTCAGCAGTAACAAGGCCAGCAAGGTGAGGTTGGCGAACATCGCAACCAGCATCGCCAGCCCGGTAAAGAGACCGAAATAGATGGTCGGCAGAAAATTCGACAAGGAGAGAATTGAAAAGCCGATGATGATGGTAATCGAGGTGTAGTACATGGCCCGTCCGACCGAGTCATGGCAACGTTTCATGGCCGCCATATAGTCGCCATCAACTTCGATCTCTTCAATGAAGCGGTGCACGTAATGGATGGTGTCGTCAACCGCAATGCCGATGGTGATGGCGGCAATCGTGATGGTCATGATGTCGAGCGGGATGCCGAGCAGTCCCATTAGTCCAAGGACCATGCCGGCAGAAATCAGATTGGGAATAATAGAGATAATCGCCAGCCTGAGCGAGCGGAACTGCAGCATGAACATCCCCATAATGACCAGGAAAACCACGCCGATGGTCTTGATCTGCGAGCTGAACAAGCTTTGCAGCACATTGTTGTAAAGCACGAACATGCCGGTCAGGTGGATCTGTTCGCTTTTGAGATTGAACTTGCCGGTCAGCTCCTGGCGGATGTTATTCAGCAGTTCGTTGCGTTGCAGGTTCGGATCGGAATCTATTACCCGTAACGAAAAACGGACCTGGTTGCCATCCTTGGACATGTAGGGGGCAAACAGTGCCTTGGAAATTTCATCCGGCAGTTTTTTATGGATAACCGCCAGCGAGATGTTGTCGAGCGGCTGATCCTCGTTGACCTTCTGCATCATGCTCATCGTCGTTGCCATCGACAGGACTTTACCGCTTTCCGGCAGCTCATCCAGATAGCCGTGAATCTTATCCAGGGTGTCAATCTGGTAGCTGTTGTACCAGTAGCTACTGCCTGAAAGTCCTGCATCTGCTTCCTCTTCGCCGAAAAAATCGTCCTTGAACGGATCGTCCTCTTTAAACGCAGCTTCCGATTTTTTTGCAGCCAGAAAGTCAGGATCGGCATCGATGACGACATCGAGAGGTGTGGTGCCGCCCAGTTGCTGGTCGATCAACTCCATCCCCTGATAGATTTCGGTGGTCGGTTTGAAATAATCGATAAAGCGGTTTTCCACCGTCAGCCGGGATATGCCGACGATACTCAGGAGGGCAATGCCAAGAAATATGGTCAGTGTCAGGCCGCTGTGGTGTTCGACACAGCGAGCGCAACCACGGGTGATGATGCCGGTGATATCGTAATGTTGTTTGAATTTTACCGGCTGCTTGAAGAGTACCAGCCCTGCAGGAAATAGAGCAAAAGAAATGAGTAAAGCAAAGCTGATACCGATAGCCATCATCCAGCCGAAGTCGATGACCGGGCGGATGTCACTGGTGAGCAGCGAAGTGAACGCGACGATGGTGGTCAGGGCGGTGTAGATACTCGGCACCGCCTTGGACCGTACCATTTCGCGGACCATGGTCATTTGGTCGGCGCCGGGAATTTCATCAAACAGTTCGTTGTAGCGGACGATCAGGTGAACACAGAGGGAGAGGGTGATGATCAGCAACAATGAGGTGAAGTTTGATGAAACCACCGTCACCTTCCATTCGATCCAGCCGAGGAAGCCGAACATGAACAGCACTGAAGCAGAGCAGCAGAGCATCGGCAGGATCACCCAGCGGGGTTTGCGGAAGATCAGGACCAGCATGGAGACGAGAAAAACCAACACGCCGATGCCGAAAGAGGTCAGGTCGTGGCGGATGAAGTCGATCATGTCGGTAACGATCATAGGAACGCCACCGAGATATAGTTGGGCGTTCTGCCGGTGGTCGTCCATAATTGATCTGATCCGGGCAATGTCGATCGCTTCCTGCTCGGTCTGTTTAGCGCTGTATTCGTCAAACGCTTTGGTCGCATTTTCCAGCGCCAGATCTTCCTCTTCTGTCAACTGCCGTTCAAGCATCTTCTCGCGCAGGCTGTTTCTTTGTTTCAGCAGTGAATGATATGTCTCGTCACGCTTGAAAATGACCTGAAGGGCTGTCGTTTTGGCATCTGGGCTGACCAGCAGGTTGCTGTAGAAGGGGCTGGTCTTGAACTCGGTTCGTGCCAATTCCATGTCAATGTCTGGGGTTTCCAGTGTTCGGATGCCGTTGCTCAGCTCGCCAAGGTTCATGCGCGGGCTTTCGATCAGTGGAACGTCCAGAATGCTGACAACTCTAGCAACTCTCTCGATCTGCTGCAGGCTGCCACGTAACTTTCTCAAATCGTTCAGTGTTTCCGGAGCGTAGAGGTCTAGCTTAGGCGAGTAGGTGATGACGAGAAATTCATCCGAGCCGTATTTTGCGCTGATTGACCGATAATATTTCAGGTCCTGATCATTTTCCAGAAGGAGAGAATCTGCTGAAGCATCAAGGCGGAAATTTTTACTGTAGCTACCGACTGCAGCAATCAACAGAATCATCGCCAAGATCGTTAGGATGGGGTGCTTCAGAACGACGCGTTCGTAGAGTTTGAGGATTGCTTCGTACATGTAGATCCTTTGTGCGGAAAAAGGCATAAGCTACAAAGTCAATAATTATAACTTCGATGAGAGAGGATGGGAATGACTGATTTCGTTTGTGCTTGAAAACTGCACAAAATGCCCGAGCACTATCGATAATTGCGCCCTATAAGATATGATGTAACTAAATATGAGACCCTTGGCTGTTATCTCGGCTACAGGAGGTACAGATTATGAAAAAAAAGGTTAAGTTGAAGTTCGGTTATAGTGCCGTAGCTGCAAGTTTCTGCCTGATGTTCGGATTGCTGCTTTCGCCCGGCCCGGCGACAGGTCTCGATTGGCTGGATAAAGGCAAGGAGATGTTTCAAGGCGGGATGAAGATTAAACCGCGAGCGGCTGCACCATTATCGGAAAACGATATCATTTCCGGACTCAAAGAGGCCCTGCGGGTTTCCTCTGAGCGGGTGGTGTCACAGCTTGGGGCGACAGACGGATTTATGGCCGATCCTGAGATTCACATCCCGCTGCCAGGCTATATGCAAAAGGTGCGCTCCGGTTTAAATACGATTGGCCAGTCAGCCCTTATGGATGATTTGGAGTTGAAACTAAATCGGGCTGCGGAACAGGCAGCGCCGCAGGCCAAAGAACTGTTCTTGACCTCGATCAAGGAAATGAGCATTGAGCAGGCAAGGAATATTTACGAGGGCCCGGAAGATGCGGCAACAGAGTATTTCAAAGGTAAAATGTCAGAGCCTCTGAAAGAGGCGATGTCGCCAATCGTCTCACAGAGCATGGCTGAAGTCGGCGCGGTACAAGCGTACGATGCTGCGATTGGCCAGTACCAGCAGTTGCCGTTTGTCCCAGATGTTAAGGGGGATTTGACCCAGCATGTACTTGATAAAGGTTTGGATGGAATTTTCTATTACATAGCGAAAGAGGAGGCGGCGATTCGACAGGACCCGGTCAAACGAACCACCGAGATCCTGCAGAAAGTTTTTGGTGCCCAATAACTATCTGACTCGACAGCAAGCAGTCGCCTACTTATGGTGCAAGGCGACTGATTGCTGTCTGGTTGCTAACTCTTATCGGCAACTTTTTCCAGCAATTGATCATCGTCTGGAAACTGGCCAGTCGTTTTTTTCGAATAAACCAGCTCACCGTTAACGACCACTTCAAAGACTCCACCAGAAGATTCAATCAATTGACACTCTGCGAAGAGTCTGTTTGCAAATTTGTCTGCCAGACTGGCAGCACGATCACGGTAGTTTCACTCGTTGCAGTATTCGATGGTGATTTTCATAACAGTCTCCCAATGGTTTCTAGCGTTTAGGTGATTTTGTAATAGTATTGAACTGTGACTCGTACTTTTCAGCTCCCCGAAGATCCCTGCATGTGTTGATGTGGAATGTTTGATATCCATTGACTTTATATGCCTCAATAATTCGGTAAAATCTAGGTATGTGTAATTTTATAGCCTACATTATCGCTATTTTTACTCTATACCGAAAGCAATTGTTTGTACTTTTCTTGCTCTTATTATCCGTGCTTATCCTTCTTCCTTTGGTAAAAAAAACCGAACTGAAAATTGTAGAAACCAACTCGGGCGGACAGACAAATGTTGCTGCATATTCATATTCGAAGACAATGGTCGGCCAGGAGTTTGTATCACTCGCCGATCTGAAGTCTGCAGAGGCTGCCTCTGGATTTGTACCGACCGGTTATTTCGGTAATCACTGGCCCGCAAGGGTGGCAGAGGTGTTGACCGCCAACGACAGTATCAGTTTTGCCCGCCAGGGAGGTACCAAGCATACCTATAGGGTCTTTGGTGGCTACCGAATGAAAGTTGTCAGACTGCTAACTGCTAGACAGCAGGAGACCATCATCGTTTTTCGTTCCATCGAAAAATCTGATATAAATTCAACCGGATATAAAGCGAAGTAAAGGTGTCGGGAAGCGGAAAATAATTGACCAGCTAATGAATAATAAATAAATTGACTACCGAGCCGGTAATAAATAGAATTACATGTACAAGTTATCAATGAAAGACAAGGCTTTAACTTGGGTCAAAATTTAAAAATGTAAAGGAGTATTTATGAAGCGTCACAACAAGGGTAAAGATGAAACGAACAGAAAAATGTCTGCATACGCATGGCAGATACTGCTGTTTGGGGTTTTGACATCGGTTCTGTTCCTGGTTGTCTCCTTCAATGTGCTGATGTGAAAGTCGGCAGCCACTCAAATCCTCCCTCTGTAATTTGAAAAGCCCTGCAACTTATCGGTTGCAGGGCTTTTATTGTTGTTCGCCTACTCTGCAGTATGCCTAACTCCTGATAAAATTAAAGTAAAATCTCATGTTGGTGGAAAAGAGGAGAAGGCATGGACGGTTCAGTTCGAGAATCTGATCAAATCGTTGTGGATCTGCTTGAGATCTTGCACCGGCTTGTTCAGGAACTCCATCCAGAATACGTGCGGGAGCGGTCGGTCTCACTTGATAATTCGCTTGACCGGGATCTGGGGCTGGACAGTTTGGCACGAATGGAGTTGCTGCGCAGGCTGGAGACGCATTTTGGTGTTAGTTTGCCTGAGCAGGTTTTTGCCAACGCAGAACGGGTTGGTGAACTGTTAGTTGCATTGCAGAATGCAGAACAGGTAGGCCCGGCACTTGCACCTGTGCAAACGCCTACCGCACTAAAAGCCGATGTCGAGGCGACTCCTGTTACTGCCCGTACCTTAATAGAGGTGCTGAACTGGCAACTCGAACAACAGCCAGATAGACCACATATCTATTTTTATTCAGAAGAAGATGAGGCCGAGGTTCTTAACTATCGGCAATTGGCTGCTGGCGCCTCCCGTGTTGCTGCAGGGCTACAACAGTTTGAGTTACTTCCCGGGACTCCAGTTGCCATCATGTTGCCGAGTTCTGCGGATTATTTTTTCGCTTTTTTCGGAATCCTTCTTGCCGGTGGGGTGCCGGTGCCGATTTACCCGCCGACACGTAAAAGTCAGATGGAAGATCATCTGCGTCGCCAAAGGGTTATCCTCGATAATTGTCGTGCAACGCTGCTGATTACCATGCCTGAAGCCCTGCTGTTCAACAGGTTATTAAAGGCTAGCTTGCCGGAAATGCGTGAGCTGTTAACCGTTGAGGATTTGTCGGCCGCTGGCAAGTCGAATTTTATTGCAGCACCTGTAGAGGAGTCTGATATCGCTTTTCTTCAGTACACCTCAGGATCAACGGGAAACCCTAAAGGCGTTATTCTCAGTCACGCAAACCTGTTGGCAAACATCAGGGCGATGGGGGCTGCTGTTCGGGTTGATGATACTGATATTGTTGTCAGCTGGCTGCCGCTGTATCACGATATGGGGTTGATCGGTTGCTGGCTTTCCTGTCTTTACCACGCCATACCGCTGGTGTTACTTTCGCCCTTGGATTTTCTTGGACACCCGATCCGCTGGCTACGGGCCATTCACCGATATCGCGCCACCCTGTCACCTGCACCAAACTTTGCCTATGAAATCTGCTTGAGCCGTCTCTCTGATGCCGAGCTTTCCGGTCTGGATCTGACTTCCTGGAGATGTGCATTTAATGGTGCAGAAGCAGTCAGTGCCGACAGTATCGAGCGTTTTGTTGATCGATTCGCCAGTTATGGTTTTCGTCGTGAGGCCCTGATGCCGGTTTATGGCATGGCTGAGTGCTCAGTAGGATTGGCCTTTCCGCCGCTTGAGAGAGGTCCTCTGGTCGATATCATCGATCGGGAGATTTTCTCCCGCAGCGGTAAAGCGATTCCGGTGTCTCGCCATACTGTTAATCCGCAGCGGATTGTTGCTTGTGGTTGTCCTTTGTCGGGGCATGAAATCCGCATCGTCGACCGCAGCAGCCGAGAATTGCAAGATCGACAGGAGGGGAGGGTCCAGTTTCGTGGCCCCTCGGCGTGCAGCGGCTATTATCGAAATCCTCAGGAGACAGCAAAGCTATTTGATGGGACGTGGCTCGATAGTGGCGATCTCGGCTATATCAACGCCGGTGATATATATATCACCGGTCGCAGCAAAGATCTGATCATCATTGCCGGGCGCAATATTTATCCCCAGGAGTTAGAGGCCGCAGTTGCCGAAGTAAAAGGGGTCCGGAAGGGGAACGTCGCGGTATTCGGGACTGCTGACCAGCAAACCGGCACAGAGCGGTTAGTGGTTTTAGCAGAAACGCGCGAAACCGAATCCCAGGCTCTGGAACGCATATCTGCCGAGATCAACAGCTTGTCGATTGAACTGGTTGGTTCTCCACCACATGAACTGCTCCTTGTTCCGCCACAGACGGTACCCAAAACTTCGAGTGGTAAAATCAGACGTTCAGCCGCCGCCGATCTCTATGAACAGGGAATTCTTGGTCAACAGCAAAAACTTTGGCAGCAGTATCTCCGTTTGGCGGTCGGCGGGGCAAAAGGTTTACTGTACCGTGGGCAAAGATATTTATTTCGTTTGCTGTTCGCCATTTGGAGTTGGACTCTGTTTATGGTGCTCACCCCGCCGGTTTACCTGGCTCTTTTGATTCTGCCGACGGCCAAGCTGCGTTGGCGGATGTTGCAGCTGGCTTTGTGGGTATTACGCCGGGGGACCGGAACGCCGGTTTTGATCGAGGGGCTGGAAAATCTGCCAGCCGGACCCTGCGTGTTGGTTGCCAATCATGCCAGCTATCTGGATGGTTTTGCCCTGACGGCTGTTCTGCCGCAGCCGGTCAGTTTTGTTGCCAAACGGGAGCTGGCCGGCAGCATCTTGATGCGTCTGCCGCTGCAACGGATCGGCGCTGAATTTGTCGATCGCTTCGACAAGCAAAAAGGGATCGAGGATGCCCGCTATTTGGGGCGGCGCGCCTGCGAAGGTAGCTCTTTGCTGTTCTTTCCCGAGGGAACCTTTTCCCGGGTGCCTGGACTGCAGATGTTTCATATGGGGGCTTTCGTCGCGGCTGCTGAGTCGGGCCTGCCGCTGGTGCCGATCGCCATTCGTGGAACCCGATCGATCATGCGTGAAAAAAACAAGTTTGTGCATCATGGCGCTATCAGCATTAAGGTCGGTCCTGCTATGAGCTGTACTGATATGGCTGAAGGGGGTGACGACGTTTCGAATTGGAATCGTGCGGTCGATCTGCGTGAACGCAGCCGTCGATATATCTTGGCCCATTGCGGGGAACCTGACTTGGTGCGGGCGCAATAAACTGTAAAGCGGTGAGCGGTGGATTCGCGGTGTGCAGCGCTGAAAATGTTCTTGAATGAACGCAAAAGAGCCCCGCCTGTCAGGCGGGGCTCTTTTGCGTAGATGTTGCGTCTGATCTTACAGGCCGAGCTTTTTGAAGAAGTCGTTGCCTTTATCGTCAACCAGGATGAATGCCGGGAAATCTTCGACTTCGATTCTCCAGACTGCTTCCATGCCCAGTTCCGGGAAGTCGATACATTCGACCTTCTTGATATTTTCTTCCGCCAGCACCGCAGCCGGCCCACCGATCGATCCCAGGTAGAAGCCACCATGTTCTTTACAGGCGTCAGTGACCTGCTGGCTCCGGTTGCCCTTGGCAATCATCACCATCGAGCCACCGTTGTTCTGCAACAGGCCGACATAGGAGTCCATCCGGCCGGCCGTAGTCGGGCCGAAGGAGCCGGAAGGTTTGCCTGCCGGGGTCTTGGCCGGACCAGCGTAGTAGATCGGGTGATTCTTCAGGTATTCCGGCAACGGCTTGCCGCTGTCGAGGATCTCTTTGAATTTGGCGTGAGCGATGTCACGTCCGACGACGATGGTCCCTTTCAGAAGCAACGGGGCACCAACCTCCAGCTTGCTCAGCTCGGCGAGGATCTCACTCATCGGGCGATCAAGATCAATCTGGGTGCCGTGGCTGTGCTTGCCGCGATATTTCTCAGGAATCAGACGGCCAGGGTTGCGGTCCATTTCTTCAACAAACAGCCCGTCCCGGGTGATTTTGGCCTTGATGTTGCGGTCAGCGGAGCAGGAGACGGCCATGCCGACCGGACAGGAAGCGCCGTGCCGCGGCAGGCGGATGACGCGGACATCGTGGGCGAAGTATTTGCCGCCGAACTGGGCACCGATACCGAGATCCTGCGCCGCTTTGAGCAGCTTGGCCTCCAGTTCCAGGTCGCGGAAGGCCTGGCCATGCTCGTTCCCTTCAGTCGGGAGACCATCTAGCTCTTTGGCTGTCGCCAGCTTGACGGTCTTCATGCAGGCGTCGGCCGAGGTGCCACCGACAACAAATGCCATGTGGTAAGGCGGGCAGGCGGCGGTGCCGAGGGTTTTCATCTTGGCAACCAGGAATTCTTCCAGTTTCCCCGGGTTGAGCAGGGCCTTGGTCTCCTGGAAGAGCATGGTTTTGTTGGCGCTGCCGCCACCTTTGGCCATGAACAAGAACTTGTAGGCATCCCCTTCAGTGGCCATGATATCGATCTGTGCCGGCAGGTTGGTGCCCGTGTTCTTTTCGGTGTACATGTCGAGAGCGACAGTCTGACTGTAGCGCAGGTTTTCTTCGGTGTAGGTCTTGTAAACACCTTCAGCGATCCGCTCAGCATCATTGCAGCCGGTCCAGACCTGCTGGCCTTTTTTAGCGACAACCGTAGCAGTGCCGGTGTCCTGACAGATCGGCAATTCAAAGTTCGCTGAAATTTCGGCATTGCGCAGGAAGGCCATGGCAACGCCACGGTCATTTTGGGAGGCTTCGGGATCGCTCAAGATTTTGGCGACCTGCTCGTTGTGCTCCGGACGCAGCATGAAGGAAATGTCACGCATTGCATTGTTTGAAAGTACCGTCAGCGCCTGAGGCTCAACCTTGAGAACCTCTTTGCCCTCAAAGCTAGCAACACTGACAAGCTCTTCTGAACCTTCGATTTTGTAGTACTTGGTGGTGTCCGCGCTCAAAGGCATCGGGTCCTGATACTTGAAATCGGGCATCTTCTCACTCCTTGTGCATAGGGATGGGAAATCGGGCCAAAGCGGCCAGAATTAAACGCACACATTATAAGTGAATTGTATACAGATGTCGACTGCTATCACGGCTACTTTCAGATCATCCTATAATTCAGAAATATGTCATTGCTGATTTGTTATAAATAGCTTGATCGATGCTAGCTGATAATGGTTAAAGCGCTGGGTGATTGGCCAATTGACTTAAGTTGGTTCTTGTTGCTTGCTTCTGACGTTTCTAATGTGATATAGAAAAACTTATTGATTGCAATAGCTTTTGTCCGATGACCCAGTGTTCGGTTTTAATATTTGTTTGGTATATTCTCTGCAGATTAAAAACTAGTTCTGAACTTTTTTAAATTTTAATTTGTTTGCTTGCTGACAAGAGTGGATATGTCTGCTGAAATTCTCATCGTTCATACGGATTCCAAATCCTCGGAGCAATTCAAGGCGGATATCGCTGAGGCGGGTCTGAGCTCTTCGCTTGTGGCAGATCCCGTGTCGGCTTGCCAAGCCATACGTGTCAGTCGCCCCGACCTGGTTTTGCTGGATGCCAATCTGGTGGAGAAGGATATTTCTCTGTGCCGAAAGTTGCGCCTTTCCTGTCCCGAAAAAAGATTGCCGATCATTTTGTTGATCCCGCAGGATCCTGGTGATATCAGTCGCTATCTCTGCGGCACCGAGGCCGATGATTACATTTGTCAGCCGTATTCCATCAATGAGTTTCACTCGCGCTTGATGTTGCGTTTGTCAAAGTTCAATAAACGTCCTCCACAACCAATGCCGAACGTCGATTTTGCTTTTTTGAGTAGCCTGTCTAATCTGGCAATAACTGATCTGACAAGCACCGAAATTTTGCAGCGGGTCGTTAATGCCATTTCGGAAGTTATCGATGTTGAACGTTGTTCGGTCACCATGGTGCGCGAAGAAGAAGATTCTGCTTATGTGATGGCATCAAGTGATGATCTGGGCGTAAATGGTCTGCGGATCGACTTGGATCGCTATCCTGAAATTCAGGAAACCATAACAATGGGGCGGCCTCTACTGATTGATGATGTTTTTCACCATCCGATCATGGAGAGTGTCCGGCCGTATCTGGAAAATCTCGGGTTTAACTCGTTGCTGGTGCTGCCGATGGTAGATCGGCAACGGACTGTCGGGGTACTGGTGTTGCGTACCGCCCGCTCGATTACCGGGTTTACCGAAGAGGAAATCTCATTCTGCCAGTTAGTCGCAAATGTTGCGACCAGTGCCTTGCGGCTGGCCGAAGTACGGAAATCTGAATTAAAAGTGAGGGAAAGAGGCCTGTCGTTCGCTGCAGCAAATGTGGATGAGAAAAATGTTCAGGAACGCTCCTCTTTACTCAATATGGCAGCTCATGATCTCCGTGTGCTGGTTTCGGTCATCGATGGTTATTGTCTGCTGCTCAGCGAAACCAGTAAAGGAAATCTTTTACCGGAGCAGAATGATATTATCGACGGCTTGATGGCCGGCAACCGGCGGCTGGTCGATATGGCAAACGATCTGCTCGATTTTTCGCAGATGGAGGCCGGACGATTCAAGTTAAAATTCGAGGAGCAGGATGTCTGCCAGATTCTTGGCTCGGTTTATGGCGACCTTATGCCTTTGATGCAGCGCCGGCAGATACGCTTTCAGGCAGACTGCTTAACGCGGCAGGTCCCGGTCATTTGTGATGAGCATGGGATTCGCCGGGTCTTTTATAATATTGTCAGTAATGCGCTTAAATTTACTCCGGACGGGGGCTTGATTAAGCTTGAACTGACCGATGGCGATGGTGAGGCCAGGATTTCGGTTGAGGACAACGGGCCAGGCATTGAACAGAGCCAGATTTCCCGATTATTCAACGAGTTCACCTCCGTCTCTCATGCTGATCCCCGTGCCGGAAACGGTTTGGGATTATCGATCTGCAAAAAGATTATAGAAGCACACCAAGGCCGGATCTGGGCTGAGAGCAGCCTTGGTCAGGGAAGTCGTTTTACCTTCTGCTTACCGCAATAAATCCCGCAAATAACATACTCGCCAGTTTCTTTCAGTCGTGCCCTGTAGTATTCTGATAATACCTGACCAAAACACTTGCTTAAATAATTGACAGAAAAGATCAGGTATGATAGTTCTATGCCCACCTGGATCGAGAAAGAAAAGGAATTCCCGGTGGTTGAGTTGTTTGCTGTGAACTTGAGTAGAGCTGTTTCAGTAGCAGAGTCAGGAGGTAAAACGCGATGTTCTCACATTTAAAAGATGACCTGAGGGCTGTTTTTGATCGTGATCCGGCGGTACGCAGTGTGTTTGAAATATTCTTCTGCTATCCCGGCTTTCACGCCATGCTGTTCTACCGTGTGTCCCACTGGCTGTGGACCAAAAACTTCAAGTTCCTTGGTCGGTTTGTTTCGCATATCGGCCGGTTCTTTACCGGGATAGAGATTCACCCAGGTGCCCAGATTGGGCGGGGGTTTTTCATCGACCATGGCATGGGCGTGGTTATCGGTGAAACGGCCGAAATTGGTGAGAATTGCACCTTGTATCATGGTGTTACCCTTGGGGGGACCTCTTGGGCCAAGGAGAAAAGACACCCGACTCTGGGGAATAATGTTGTTATCGGTTCCGGGGCCAAGGTTCTCGGACCGTTTACTGTTGGCGATAACAGTAAAATTGGCTCTAACTCGGTCGTCGTTAAAGAGGTGCCAGAGAGTGCTACGGTTGTCGGAATCCCTGGCCGGGTTGTTATTTCCGGACAACGCAAGACGGGTGTTGATCTCGAACATGCTGATCTTCCCGACCCGGTTGCCAAGGCTGTCAGCTGTATGATGGATCAGATTGCCCGACTCGAAGAACAGGTTCAGTCACTGAAAAAGGAACAGTCCGACTTGAAAATCGAGCTTGCTCGCCAGGAACAGCAGGCAGGAGAGGCAGAGACCGTCTGATGAGGATGTCAACGAAAGCACAGTACGCAGTGCGCGCTTTGGTGAGTCTTAACTTGACCAGCACCGGCAACCCTGTTTCGATCAAGGATATATCAGCGCGGGAGAATATTTCGCTCAATTACCTGGAGCAGCTGTTTGTAAAGCTGCGCCGAGGTGAGATTGTTCGCAGTGTTCGTGGGCCGGGCGGTGGTTATATTCTCGCCAGGGATGCTGCAGAGATAAGGGTCGATGAAATTATCGATACCGTTGAAGAAACTCTGGTCCCGGTTTCCTGTATGGAGGCTGATGGCAGTTGCAAATGCACATCGGAGTGCGCAACCCAGTCTGTCTGGCAGGGGCTTGGTAACCAGATACGTAGCTTTTTAGCGTCGATGACATTGGAAGATCTGACCAACGAAGGTCGTCAGCGTCTTGATAGTTAAAAACATTAGTTGATTATTTGAAATTGCAGGGTTGGGTACAGCGTCTTTGGAGGAATCAGTGAAAAAGATTTACATGGATAACAATGCAACAACGCCGGTCAAGCCAGAAGTTCTGGAGGCAATGTTGCCATTTTTTCGTGAACAGTTCGGCAACCCGTCAAGTGTCCATTGGGCTGGGCGGATGGTCAGTGGTGCAGTAGAAAATGCGCGTGAGCAGGTTGCGGATTTGATTAATTGTTCACCTGCTGAAATCGTATTTGTGTCCTGTGGCAGCGAAGGTGATAACTTTGCCATCAAGGGGACAGCCGATGCGCTCAAAGAAAAAGGTAATCACATCATTACCACTTCAGTTGAGCATCCTGCGGTTCTGGAGACTTGTGAATACTTGGAGAAGTGTGGTTACGATGTGACCTATCTCAAGGTTGATCGTGACGGCATGCTCGATCTGGCTGAACTGGAAGCGGCAATTACGGACAAAACCATTCTGTTGTCGGTGATGTGGGCCAACAACGAAACCGGCAACATCTTTCCGATGGAAGAGATCGGTCAGATCGCCAAGAAATACAAGGTGCGTTTCCACACCGATGCTGTCCAGGCGGTTGGCAAGATCCCGGTCGATGTGCAGAAAGCCAATGTCGATCTGGCGGTGATTTCCGGTCATAAAATCGGCGCGCCGAAGGGTGTTGGCGCCATGTATATTCGTCGCGGCACCCGCATGTCCCGTTTCATGCACGGTGGCCATCAGGAGCGCAACCGCCGGGCAGGAACGCACAATGTCGCCGGCATCGTCGGCCTGGGCATCGCCTGCGAAATGGCCAAGCAGAATATGGAACGAGATTATGCTTATGTGCGCAAGTTGCGAGATAAACTGGAAAGCGGTATCAAGGATTTAGTGCCGGAAATCAAGCTGAATGGCCACCCGGACCCAAATCTGCGGCTGCCAAATACGCTGAATGTCAGCTTCGCCTATATTGAAGGGGAGTCATTATTGCTGAACTTCGATATGAAAGGGATTGCCGCCTCATCCGGCTCGGCCTGTACGTCCGGTTCCCTGGAACCGTCGCACGTTATGGGCGCCATGTGTGTTGATGTGGTGCTGGCACATTCGAGTACCAGGTTCAGCCTTGGTGCTGACAATACTGGGGAAGATGTCGATTTTGTTCTGCAGGAGCTGCCACCGATCGTCCAGCGCTTGCGGGAGATGAGCCCTTTATATAACCGTGAACAGCCACTGACCTGCGAGGAATGCCGCGTGGTCCGTCGTGTATAACCGATCCTTTCGGTTTTGCCGGAAGAGAAAATAGTCAAGGAGACACCCTATGTATACTGAAAAAGTTATGGACCACTTTTCCAATCCGCGTAACGTCGGTGAGCTCGAGGATGCTAATGGTGTCGGCGAGGTTGGCAACGCCTCTTGTGGCGATATTATGAAGATTTTCCTCAAGGTCGAGGATAATGTCATCAAAGATGTCAAGTTCAAGACCTTCGGGTGCGGCGCCGCGATCGCGACCTCATCGATGGTCACAGAAATGGCGATCGGCAAAACGATCGATGAGGCCTTGATTTTGACCAACGAAGCGGTTGCCGAGGCACTGGACGGTTTGCCGCCGGCAAAAATGCACTGTTCGAACCTGGCCGCTGATGCGCTGCATGAGGCGATCAAAAACTATAAGGAGCAGAACTCTTAGGCCAGTACTGTTGAAGTGTTGCTTGAGCTTACGGGAGGGCGCCGCAACTTGCGGTGGCCCTCCTTTTTGTGTATAACCTCTGCACTTCAGAATGGGTCGGTTCGGTTCAGCTTTAAGAGGATGGTGTGAAAAAACAACGTGTAGTCGTCGCCATGAGTGGCGGGGTCGATTCATCGGTCACCGCAGCTTTGCTCAAAGAGCAGGGTTATGAGGTGATCGGTATGACCATGCAGATCTGGGATTATTCCAGTTTTACGGCCGAGCATGGTGAAACCTTTGGCACCTGTTGCTCGCTCGATGATGTCTATGATGCGCGACGGGTCGCCGAACAGATCGATATCCCGTTTTACGTGATCAATTTTGAAGATGAGTTTCAGAAAGAGGTTATCGACCGCTTCTGCAACGAATATTTTCAGGGTCGCACGCCTAACCCCTGCGTGCTCTGTAATCAGATCCTCAAATTTGAGCTGTTGCTGCGCAAAGCCCGTGAGCTGGAAGCCGACTTTATGGCGACCGGCCATTACGCCAGTATCGAAAAAGCGGGTGAGCAGTATTTTCTGCGCAAGGGGCTCGATCAAAGCAAGGATCAGAGCTATTTCCTTTTTACTCTCACCCAGGAGCAGATGGCACGCACCCTGTTCCCCCTGGGGCAGATGACCAAGGAACAGGTGCGCGAACATGCGGCGCGTTTCAACCTGCGGGTGGCGGAAAAGGCTGAAAGCCAAGATATCTGCTTTGTCCCGGACGGTGATTATGTCCGTTTCCTTGAAGAGGAGCGTGGCTCCGGCCAGCTGGACGGCGAGATTGTCCATGTCTCCGGCAAAGTGCTCGGCCAGCATCAGGGGATTTATCGTTATACCGTTGGCCAGCGTAAAGGCTTGGGGATCGGCTGGACGGCACCACTTTTTGTGGTCGGTATCGATGCGAACAAAAGGCAGGTGATTGTTGGCGAAAAAGAGCATCTTAGCCGTAAGGAGCTGGAAATTGACGGCTGTAACTGGAGTATCCCGGAACCGACGCAGCCGCTTTCGACCCACTGCCGGATCCGTTATCGTCATCATGAGGTTCCCGCCACCGTCGAACCGCTGGCTGATCGACAGGCGCGGATCATTTTCGAAGAGCCGCAAAAGGGGATAACACCGGGGCAGGCTGCCGTTTTTTACGAGGGCGATAAGGTGGTCGGCGGGGGCTGGATTAAATGAGCCGGACCGTTTCGATTGTGACCCTCGGTTGCAAGACCAATCAGTTCGAATCGGCGGCGATGAGCGAGCAGCTCGGCAAGGCCGGTTATCGGCAGGTCGATTTTGACGCCGGCGCCGAGCTGGTGATTGTCAATACCTGCACCGTGACGGCCGCGACCGATTCGCAATCGCGCAACCTGATCCGCCGGGCCCGGAGGCTCAACGAGCAGGCGCGGGTGGTGGTGACCGGCTGTTATGCACAGGTCGACCCGCAGGTGCTGGCGGAATTGCCCGGTGTCGCTTTGGTGATCGGCAACGAGGAGAAGAAAGATTTTCTTTCCCGACTGACTTCGCTCGATTCGAAAACAACCCACGTTGAAGTTGCCGACATCCGTCAAGTAAAAAAGGCTGAGACTCTGCCGCTCAGCAGCTTTGAGCAAAGAAGCCGTGCCTTCGTGCAGATTCAGAATGGCTGTGATGCCTTCTGTTCCTACTGCATCATCCCTTACGCCCGTGGCCGCAGTCGTTCGGTGGCTGCTGCCGACGTTGTTAAACAGGTGGAGAATCTCTCTGCTGCCGGCTACCCGGAAGTGGTACTGACCGGCATCCATATCGGTCATTATGGACAGGATCTGCAGCCGCAGCTTGATCTGCTGATGTTGCTGAAACAGATCGAACCATCAGGCTTTTCCGGTCGTTTGCGGCTCGGCTCGATCGAGCCGACCGAACTGCCTGAGGATCTGCTCGATTATATTGCTGCCGCTGAGTGGATCTGCTCGCACTACCATATCCCGTTGCAGGCTGGCGATGATGAGATCCTGAAGCAGATGAACCGTCACTACACGACCGGTTTTTTCTCTGCCTTACTAGCCGGCATTCGCCGCCGGCAGCCGCAGGCTGCCATCGGGCTCGATATCATCACCGGGTTTCCTGGCGAGACCGAGCAGCAGTTTGCTGCGACTTGTGAGCTGCTGGAGCAACTGCCGTTCTCCCATTTGCACGTATTTCCCTTCAGTCGTCGCCCCGGTACTCCGGCAGCAGAGATGAAAGAGCAACTGCCTGGAAATGTTATCAAGGAACGTGCCGCCAGGTTGCGTGCCATCGGGGCGCAGAAACTGGCCGCTTATGCGCAACAGTTTGTAGGCCAAACCCTTGAGGTTGTGATTGAGGGGGGAGAAACCGATGGGCTGAAAAAAGGGCTGGCGGCGAATTATCTGTCGGTCTATGTCGATGCGAGAGTAGAACAGGGGCAATCTGTTCTGGCTGAAATCGAAACCAACCGTAATGGAGTCCTGTACGGAAAAATTGTTTAATCCTCTTCTGCTGCCAACTTTCTACCGCGCGGCACATTGACCAACAGCAGCAACAGCCCACCAATGACAAAGAAAATCCCCAGCGCGAGTATCGAATTGCGTGAGCTGCCGGTGAGGTCGGCAACCACGGCAAACAGGAGAGGGCCGAAAATCGAGGCGAAGCGCGAACTGATGGCGTAGAAACCAAAGAATTCTGCGCTTTTATGTTTGGGGATCATGCTGGCGAACAGGGAGCGGCTCAGTGCCTGACTGCCTCCGAGGATAATCGCGATGACGCCACCGAGAATCCAGAACTCCAAGGCACCGGTCATCCGGAAGGCGAACACACAAACCAGCGTGAAAATTGCCAAGCTGAGCAGGATGCTACGCGCGGTGCCGATCCATTCCGCGAGGCGCCCGAACAGCAGGGCGCCGGGCATTGCCAGAAACTGAATCATCAGAAAACAACCGATAATAGTTGTTTGTCCGAGCTGCAGTTCTTCTCGGGCGAAGATCGCCGAGACGCTGATGACCGTTTGAATGCCATCGTTATAGCAGAGAAAGGCGAGCAGAAACAGGCTGAGGTCGCGAAAACGCAACAACTCTTTGAAGAGAGCAAAATAAGCTTTCAGGTTGTATTCTTCGCTCGTCACCTGGCCTTTTTCGGTTTTTGGCAGATAGCTGAAAGTTGGTATCGAAAACAGCAGCCACCACAGACCTGTCAGGAAAAAACCAAAGCGGGTGGCACTGCCTGGACCTGAAAAGCCGAAGGTCTGATGCTGCAGAATCAACAGGAACACCAGTGCCAGCAACAAGCCTCCACCGATGTAACCGTAAGCGAACCCGCGGGCCGAGAGCCGGTCGACTTCCTCGGCTGGTGCTAGTAATGGTAAATAAGCATTGTAAAGGATGTTGCCACCGGCAAAACCGATATTGCCAAGAATAAAAAGTGTGGCCGCCCAAAGAAAATCACCACTGGCGGTCACACCTAACAGAGCTGTCGCTGAACAGCCGGTAATACAGAAGATGCCAAGCATCTTTTTATGCCAGCCCTGTCGGTCGGCCAGGGCACCGAGTGCCGGTGCCGCGACGGTGATAATCAACATCGACAGAGAAACGCTATAGCCCCAAAGGCTGCTGGCAGAAAATTTGTGCTCGGCAACAAAGGGCAGGGTGGCGCCGCCTTCCGGAACCAGTGAAACAAAATAAACCGGTAGGACTGCGGCAAGAATGACCGTGGCAAAAGCGGAATTTGCCCAGTCGTATAGGCACCAACCGAATTTGGCTTTTTTAAGCTGTTTGTTCACCCTGTTCTCCAGAAAAGTAGTCTTGAACAGGGTAGCGGATTTTATGGCTGGAGGAAATCACTAAAGGGGATGGACAGCACGTGATTATCCATCCACCCAGCTTGTGAACCAATAAAGGGGGAGGGGATTCAGCCCAGAATTCACCCTCAGATGTCAGTCAATCATGAAGCATCGGTTTATGACGTCGGGTTCCCTTCTTTAAATTCACTGCGAACTTTTTCGCGATAGCTTTCCGTGTT
>CALZHQ010000035.1 GCA_945787295.1 uncultured Desulfuromonadales bacterium | reverse complement strand
GGCGATCCGGTCTACCCGGTCTACAACGACACCAACGTCATGGTTGGCCGCAGCGGTAAGGCCGATGACAAAGGCTACTACCAGGGCCTGGTCTACATGCCCTGCACCGAGGAGAACGGTTTTGCCCCGGCCTTCCCGAGCGAAAAGGTCGATGTCATCTACCTCTGTTTTCCGAACAACCCGACCGGCGCCGTCGCGACTAAAGAGCAGCTCAAAGCCTGGGTCGACTACGCTATCGAAAATGATGCCGTAATATTGTTCGATGCAGCCTATGAAGCCTTTATCACCGAAGCCGACATCCCCCACTCGATCTACGAGATCGAAGGCGCCAAGCAGTGCGCCATCGAGTTCCGCTCCTTCTCTAAAACCGCCGGTTTCACCGGTGTGCGCTGCGGCCTGACCGTAGTTCCGGAAGAGCTGATGGGAACAACCGCTGATGGCAAGAAGTACAGCTTCAACAAACTCTGGAACCGTCGTCAGTGCACCAAGTTCAACGGCGTCTCCTACCCGGTGCAAAAGGCTGCCGCCGCTGTTTACAGCGACGAAGGCTGGGCGCAGGTCAAGGAAGTGATCGACTACTACATGAACAACGCCACGATCATTCGCGAAGGTCTGAGCGCAGCCGGCATTGAATGCTTCGGCGGCGTCAACGCCCCCTACATCTGGTTAAAGACCCCGGAAGGGATGACCAGCTGGGATTTCTTCGACAAGCTGCTGAACGAATGCTTCGTCGTCGGCACCCCCGGCAGCGGCTTCGGCCCGAGTGGCGAAGGCTACTTCCGCCTCTCCGCTTTCGGAGATCGCGCCAATGTCGAAACCGCAGTTACCCGGATCCGCGAGAAGTGGGGCAAGTAAACTGCCAAGAGAGTGAAACCAAAAGGACGACCATCTGGTCGTCCTTTTTACGTTCAATCAATGAGACCGGCGTGGCAACTTCCAAACAAATTCTCGACGGCCTAGTTCTTCAATAAATTCACCAGCATATCCGAAACTGATCGCTGTAACGCCCGTCAGAGATTTAAGGGTTTTCTTAAACGCCACCCTCTCGTCCAAATCATAACCCACCGTTCGATACAGATCGTAGTACTCCAGGACGACATTATCCTTATTCAGTAAAAAAACCTGCAGTTTAAACCTATCCACTCTGGCTAAATTCATTTGCGGATAGTCTGCGAACGAAAAATATCCATTTAACTCTAAATCATCTCCTTGCTGATCAACTTGAAAATCGAGAGACACGTAAAGATCCTGCCAACTCAGGTTTTTCTTTACTGCTTCCTGAAGAACAAATACCGTATTTTTTTCAGCCAAAGCGCCCTTATAGATAGCTGTCGTGGTTTGACAGCCAGCAATAAAGAACATGCAGAATACAACTGTCAACAGAAAACATTTTGCATAGTTAGCCATGGTCAATCTCCTTTGCCCATATATACATCCTAAAACATATATATTACTAAAGACAATCGAGCCGACTATTATGTGCGGCCACGCACCGCTCATCGTTACAGTTAACCGGCCTATTTCTCTTTCTCCGCCGATATCCGCTATAATCAAGTTATGTCTATCCGTATTGCAGTTATTCTAATAGCACTACTGTTCCCCTTGCTGAACGTTTCATCAAAAGTTGTCGCTGAGACTCAGTCGCTAACTGTCAGTCCGTGCGAGCCGACCCCGGAAGACGAAATGGGGCCCTTCTACCGGCCGGGAGCGCCGTTACGTTCCAAAATCGGCGATGGCTACCTGCTGACAGGCACTGTCAAATCAGCAGTCGACTGCACGCCGATTGCCAGACCACTGATCGAGTTCTGGCAGACTGGCCCTGATGGCCACTACGATGACGCCCATCGGGCGGCGGTGATCACTGATGATTCGGGAAAATACCAACTGGAAACCAACTTTCCCGGTAACTACGCCACCCGCCCGCCGCACATCCACATCCGGGTTTCGGCCGAAGGTTTTCAGACTCTGGTCACGCAGCATTATCTTCAACCAGGCACCTCGGATGCAGTTTTCGACCTGATTCTCATTCCTGAACACTGAGAATGGCATTCTCACAAACAGCAAGAGCAGGCCTCCAATATCCCAGTCTATCCTTCGTGCCTTGGCCGCAAATCTATATTTTCGTCCGAACCTTCCAATCCGCTATAATTTAAGAGAAAGCACTCCAAAGGACGCAGCCATGATCAAAGGCGTACTACTCGATCTGAGCGGAACAGTCTATGTCGGCGAACAACTTCTGCCCGGTTCACGTGAGGCGGTGGAGCAGCTACAGGCACGAAACACCCCGCTGCGCTACATCACCAACAGCTCGCGCAGCCCGCGCAAGGCGATCGTTCAGAAGCTACTGAAGATGGGTTTTGCCATCGCCGAAGAAGAGATTTTCACCGCTCCACAGGCGGTCCACGACTATCTGCGGGATCACAGTCTCACCCCCTGGCTGCTGGTTCATCCTGCAATCGAAGAGGAATTTGCCGATTTGGTCGGTGGACCGCCGGATGCCGTAGTCCTGGGCGATGCGGCGGATGGCTTCAACTACGCCAATCTCAATCAGGCATTTAGACTCCTGTTTGAAGGAGCCCGCCTGCTGGCGGTCGGGGATAATCGCTATTTCAAAGAAGCCGGCGGGATGAGCCTCGACGCCGGTCCCTTCGTCGCTGCTCTGGAATACGCCACAGGCTGCCAGGCAATCATCCTCGGCAAACCCTCGGCGGCCTTTTTCCATGCCGCCGCCAGCCAGCTCGGCTGCCGTCCGGCAGAAACGCTGATGGTCGGCGATGATGTCTTTACCGACATCAACGGCGCACTCAAGGCGGGAATGAAAGCAGCCCTGGTCCAGACCGGCAAGTACCGTCACGGCGACGAACAGCACATCGTCGCACCAGGAGCGAGGGTCTGCAGCGATCTGCTCAAGGCAGTGGAATCATTTACTTAGCAATTTCAGTCGTTTAAGGACTAACGGACCATGCGGATCAAACTCAAACGCGCCTATAAAAACCCTGAAGACTCCGATGGTCAAAGAATTCTGGTCGATCGCCTCTGGCCACGAGGGTTGAGTAAAGAAAAGGCCCGTATCGACTACTGGGCCAAGGAACTCGCCCCCGCGAACGAATTGCGCCGCTGGTATGCCCATGATCCGGATAAATGGCCAGAATTTAAAAACCGTTACTTTGCCGAACTACGGGAAAAACCGGTCGAGTTGCGACAACTGCTGCGTCAACTCGAAAAGGGACAGACCACTTTTGTCTTCAGCGCCAAAGAATTACGCTATAATAACGCCATCGCCTTGCGGGAATTCCTGCAGACGACCGACCTCGCTTCGTTGCCGGCATTATCTTGATGACTGGCTCCCTTTGATGGAATGACGGGCCACCATGCTACTACTGATCACCTACATTTTGATCGCCTTGGTTTTCTCCTTTCTCTGCTCAATTGCCGAGGCAGTGATCTTAAGTGTCACCAGCGCCCACATCGCCCTGCTGGAAAAAGAAGGAAAGCGCTCTGGCAGGCAGCTGCGCAGGCTGAAGGCTGACATCAACAAGCCGCTGGCGGCAATTTTAACGTTAAACACCATCGCCCATACAGTCGGAGCCGCCGGGGCCGGCGCTCAGGCCGCCAAAGTGTTCGGCAGTGCCTACGTGGGAATCGCCTCGGCGGTCCTGACCCTGCTGATCCTGGTTTTTTCCGAGATCATCCCGAAAACCCTCGGCGCTCATTACTGGCGACAACTGGCACCGATGTCGGCCTATTCCCTGAAAGGTCTGGTCTGGCTGCTCTACCCCTTCGTCAAACTCTCTGAGTTCATCACCAAGGGGCTGACCCACGGACCGAACCTGACCGGTTTCAGCCGCCGGGAATTTGTCGCCATGGCGGAGCTGAGCGTTAAAGAGGGGCAGCTGGGCAAGCAGGAGTCGATCATCATGAAGAACCTGCTGCGACTGCGCAAAACCGAAATCGCCGCCGCCATGACACCGCGCACAGTGGTCTTCTCACTGCCGGAAACCCTGCTGGTTGATGATTTTTTTCATAATTATGGTCAGGTCCGCTTTTCGCGCATCCCGATCTATGCTGACAATAAAGATCAGGTCACCGGCTTTGTCCTGCGCAGTGACCTGCTTCTGGCCCAGGCGCGCGGCAACAGCGACAGCCCACTGAGCAAATACCGCCGGTCAATACCGGCGCTGCTGGCGAAAATGTCTTTATCTCAGGCGTTTGACGAATTCATCCGGCTGCGGGCGCATATCATTCTTGTGGTTGACGAATATGGCGGCATCAAAGGGGTGCTGACCCTGGAAGATTTAATCGAAACCGTGCTCGGCCTCGAAATTGTCGATGAAGGGGATGAAGAAGTCGATATGCAGCAGTTCGCCCGCCGCCTGTGGCGCCGCCGGGCGAAGGAAATGAAACTGGACCTTGACGGACTGGACAAGCTTAAAAAATAGATTTGAGGTGATTATGAAAAAACTCGGCATTTTCCTGACTGGCCTGTTCTGCCTGATTTACATTCTGAACCCGACGGCGGGCATCTTTGAATTGATCCCCGACAACCTGCCGATCATCGGCAACCTTGATGAGGCTGCTGCAATCGCTACTTTATTGATGTGCCTGAAATATTTCGGCATTGAACTGCCGAATATTTTCCGGCGTGATGATGACAAGGACATCACCATCAAATAAAGCAGGGCTGCTCCACAAGTGGGGCTGCCCTGCTTTTACTTTATGCAATCGACTCCGTCTACTTGTGGAAATTACGGGCATTCTTTGACGCCCAAGTCTTGTCGCGGCTGGCATGGCAACCGAGGCAGACATACTCAAGGGTCACGAAACCCTTGGCGAAGGTCGACTTCTTGCCATTCTCTTCGATCGTTTTGAACATATTGCCATCGGCGGCGGTATTGATACGGAAGATATGGGTGCGCACATCACCGGTATAGGATGCTACAGCAATCGCCGATTTTGAAGCTTTCGGCATATGACATTCGATGCAACCTGTGCCCTGCTTGCCATGGGTGGTCTTGGCATAGCTGGCAGCAACAGCGGCATGACACTCGGCACAGTTGTCTTTGGCCTGAATGGCGCGCTTATGAGGATCGTGGCAGGTGATGCAAGCCAGGTCTTTGTGAACACCGATACGCAGCTCATTGATCTGTTCATGATGCTTGATGAACTTGCCTTTAGCTGGTGGGTTTGGATCCATACCACCACGTTGGTGACACTTACCCCAAAGCTCCGGATCGGGATCGACGACAATCGTGGCTTTCGTCGGCTTGCGGATATGATCACCACCCGGACCATGACATTCTTCACAACCGATGCCATCTTCTGACCAGGTTCCGATCATCCCTTCCAGGCCATCCTGCTTGCCATCCTTGCTGTAATTGGTCATGTGACAGGGGCCACATTTGTAAGGTTTCTTTTGCCCTTTGAAATAATATGACCAGGAACCATCTTCGAGATTGTACTGGGTCTTCGCTTCAGAACCATCTTTGGCAGATGTGATGATATAACCATTCCTGTCGATATACCGGGCCTTCTTGTTGGCGCCACCAATCACGTAGCTGACATCGTCCCAGGTGTATCCCGGAGGAAGGGGCAATTTAGCGTAGCGAGCCTTTTCAACCTTGCGCAGTTTCCAGGGGTGACCGGTCGATTGCCAGTCATTGTACTTGCCTTCATGGCACTTGAAACACTTTTCAGAACCGACATAATCATTTGCCATGGCCGGCATTGCAAAAAAAGCCAGAGCCAGCAGGCACAAACCGAGCAAACTCAATTTCTTCATCATTTGTCTCCATTGATAGTTGTCTTGGCTGGCTTCATAATAGTTACGAAATCGCAGAGTGACAGACTCTGCATATCCGCTTTTTATGAACTGTTCCTAGCCAAATAATTAATGTAGACAAATTATACTGCATTAACTACTAAAATACTAGGCTTTGTTATTGCTCAATGATGAAAAACAAGGTGCCCCCTAAACAGCCAGAAATAACTGATCGCGTGGATAAAAGCTGGAAGACAGGGACAATCTCTACCCCCACTCCCGTTTGGCCCGCTCTTCCAGCCAATGCAGATCGCGCAAGGCCACCTTCATCAATTTGGCGTGCCGCAGACTCAGGGTTTTATCCCCCACCTGCTCGAATGCCACCTTCACCTTGCCGTTTTTACTTCTCCCCTGAATAAAACCTGGGCCCCATTCCGGTTTGCCAAGGATACGGACCCGGTCACCACGAACATATTCCATCGTTGCCTCCCGGACCATCTAAAGATTCATTAAACCTGCCAACAACCTTATAAGGGATAGCGTCTTTAGCCGGGATGTCAAACCGAATCGGCAAACTTTTCTCTATTTTTTAACTAGTTACAACTCACCCCCAGCTGTAACCACCGGAAATCCTTCAGCCAACCAGCCGAGAATCCCATCCGTCAAATGGTAAATTTCTTTCCGCTCGGTCACCTCAAGTAGAAACTCGCCGATCAGACCGGTCCGGTAACCACTGCGACAGATCAGGGCCAACGGCTGATCTGGCGGCAGCTGACGGTTCAGTTGTGCCAGCCAGTCTTGCGGGTCACTGCTGCCATCGGCAGCAAAAAATGTCAGCAGCAGGCTCCCCTCAATCACACCGGTTAAACACCACTCTTCTCCACGACGGATATCAACCAGCAGGCCACCCTGCTGCAGAAACCTGCTCAGTTCCTGATTGTTCATCTGCATAAACCGCTGTTGCACTCTGATACCTCGCTCCATTGTTGACAGGTAACTTTGTATCTTAAATAAGTTCCGCCTGGACTGTAAATGCAAGTCAGTAAAAATCGGTTAAAATAGAGATAATCAGACTAGCTCCACGTCGCATATTCATAAAAGAGGTGCCCTTATGCTGCCCACCTATCAGAACATTCTGGTTGCCACAGATTTTACTCCCAACTCGGACCATGCTTTCAAATACGCGGTGCTGATGGCCCAACAGCATGGAGCAAAAATCCATCTATTGCACGTTGTGCCACAAGTGGATACCAGCATGCGCAATTATTTTTCCATCATCAAAGGTCAGAACTGGTTGAATGATTTCGAGCAGCAACATGCCAAGGAAGCCTATGCCGAAATCAAAAAAGAGCTGCAGCGCTTTGCCGAAAAAGAGTTGGCCGATACCCCTGATCAGCAAAAACTTTTTGCCGGCTCTAAAGTTGAGATCGGCAACCCGGTCGACTGTATTCTTGCCGAAGCTGAAAATCTGAATGCCGATGTCATTGTTATAGGCACCCATAGCAAAGGAGTCTTAGAACATGCGCTGCTCGGCAACGTTGCGGAAAAAGTCCTGCGCAAATCGACCCGGCCGATTTTCGTAGTCCCCCTCCCGACCTGATCATCAACAACAGATGTTTTCCTCCGAGGGCAGCCGAACCGGCTGCCCTTAATTTCAGCTACAGACTATTTGAATATCACCAGCAACTCGATTAAACTCGATCCAACTTCAGCAAAAGGACCTTATATGACCACCTGGAAATGTGATGTTTGTGGCTATGTCCACCAAGGAGAGAGCGCCCCAGACAGCTGTCAATTGTGTGGCGCAGACCAAGACCATTTTTCACCACTGGCAATCAAAACAGCTCCTGCAGAAAAACCATCCAGTCACCGCTGGCGCTGCAGCATCTGCGATCATATCCACGAAGGCGAATCAGCTCCGGCCAACTGCGTAGTCTGCGGTGCCGAGGCCAATTTGTTCGAAGCCGTCGCCGAAGAAACCTCCTTCTGCGGCACTGCCAGCATCGAAAAAATCCTCATTCTTGGTGGCGGCATCGCCGGGCTGACGGCGGCTGAAGAAGCCCGCAAATGCCTCGCCGATGTCGAGATAAGCCTGATCAGTAAAGAGTTCGGCCTGCCCTACTTCCGCCTCAACCTGACCCGCTTTCTCGCCGGGGAAGTCTGCGAAGAGGAGCTGCCGATACAAAGCAGCAACTGGTTTACGCAGCAGAAGATCAAGCTGATCGAGGGAGAGGCGTTACAGATCGACCGACAGCAGAAACAGGTCGCGCTGCGCGACGGCCGCCTCTTTAACTACGACCGGCTGATTCTGGCCAACGGCTCACACCCCTTTGTGCCACCGATCCCCGGCGCAACCCGTGACGGCGTCCAGACTCTGCGCACCGTCAAAGATGCCCGGAAGATTCTCGAACGCTTGCAGCCGGGGCAGGACTGCGTCTGCATCGGCGGCGGCCTGCTCGGGCTGGAGACAGCAGCAGCCCTGTCTCGCCAAGGGGCCAAAGTAACGGTTCTTGAGGGACATCCCTGGTTGATGCCACGGCAACTGCCACAAGCCGCGGGTGAACGGCTGAAAACCCATCTGGAGAAAATCGGAATAAAGGTACTTTGTGGGATTTCGATTCAGGAACTGGCCGGGGACGACCATCTGCGCAGTGTGCTGTTGGCTGATGGCCGGGAAATTCCAGCAGCAATGGCAGTGATCTCCGCCGGGGTTCGCCCCAACAGCTGCCTGCCCCGCCAGGCGGAATTGAAAGTGAAGAACGGCCTGCTGGTTGATGATCGTATGGCCACCAGCGATCCCGACATCTTTGCCGCCGGTGACATCACTGAGCACAACGGCCAACTCTACGGCATCTGGCCGGCCAGCTACGCCCAGGGCGCAGTCGCCGGCATCAACGCCAGCGGAGGCAACGCCGAGTTTCCCGGCCTGTCGATGGCCACCCGCATCAAGGTCGTCGACATCGACCTGTTCAGCATCGGCCAGTTGAATCTTGCCGATGCCAGCTATCGACTGCTGGAGAAATCGAGCGGGGAAGACTACTGCGGTATCGTCTGCCGCGATAACCACCTGGTCGGTGCCGCCTTGTTCGGCGATACAAGCTTGGCCGGGACGCTGAAAGAGGCGATCGAAAATGAGGTCCAACTGCCGGAGCTACCGCAGGTGCAGGAGCTGTTTTCGGAATTGTCCGGGTAACTCTTAAGCCAAGCGGCCTGGGGAGTTTTCCGCCCCGGTTGGTTCCCCCGAAAGAGTAGCCAGAATGGAGAGACCCGGGTAAGGCCACGAGCTCAGGATTATCCCTGAATTGCGTTTACTCGGTTCCGGCCCTGTTCCTTGGCTTGGTAGAGAGCTTCGTCGGCTCGGCCGATCATGCTGTCATGTGATTCCGGTTGATCGAGAATTGCCTCTGTGACACCGATACTGGCCGTCACACGGATCTCCTGTTGTTCGAAGGTCACAATCGAATCGGAAATTTCCCTCCGATATTTTTCCGCAACAGCCAGGGCTGATGAGAGGTTGGTTTCCGGAAGGATGATCAGAAATTCCTCGCCGCCATAACGGCAAAGAATGTCATATTTCCGGGAAAACTTCCTCAAGCAGTCAGCCAGATGTTGTAAAACCTTATCGCCGGCCAAATGACCATAGCTATCATTGACGCGTTTAAAATGATCAACATCGAGTAGCAGGCAGGATAACGGTGTGGTAAAGCGGCGGTTCTTGGAAATCTCTTCGTCAAGTCGCTCAAAAGCACTTTTGCGGTTATACAGGGCGGTCAGGTCATCTGTTGCCGCAAGCCGCGTCAGCTTGTTTTGTGCTTCTTGTAATCGGCGCATAAATTTGGCCGACAACAACGCCAACAGGGCAAACAGAGTGACAAAAACGAGACCGGCCGAGTAGATAGAAAAAGAACGGTTTTCCTCCAGTTGCTTGCGCACATCGGCCATCGGGATGCTGATGCTGATGCCACCACGAATGTCCCCCACCAGCAGATTCTGCGAGGCATGACACTTGTTGCACTTTTGTTCAAATTTTAACGGCGCCATGTAGCGGTAAAAGGGCCCTTTGTCGGTCTCTTCGATGGCCGTCGACTCATTATCGCCGCGCTCAAATGCCAGGAGTGCCTTTTTTTCGAATTCATCCGGTTTGCTGTTGATCGGATTCACCGGGTCGGCGCTGGCAACATGAAACTTGAAAGCACCTGATTTTTCTGCGAGTTCTGAAATTTCCCTGACGACCAGTCCCGGATTTCTCAGGGTATAGAGACTACCATCCTCGGCCGTGATATTGACCTTCATCCCGGGCAAGCTGGACAGATAAGGATTAGGATCGACTCCTTGACGGACTTTGACAAAGACCCCGCCATGAGAACTGACCCATCTTCTGGTCATGATCAACTCGCTGAATAAAGCCCTTGCCTGCTGCAGCAGAACACGCTCTGTGAGGCGTTCTATCTTTGAGTGGTGGGTGACAAAAACAGCGGCCAGAACCACTGCGATAATCAGCAGCGCGCAGATAATATATCTTTTGGCAAATGGGAGTCTTTGCGCGGTCATAATTTCCCAAAGAGTTGACTCGAGTGAGGTGCAATGAAATGACACACTTAAGCGGAGAGGATCCAATAAATAATATTATTTTAATATAGCGCCTATATTTAATCATGTGCAAGAAAAATCAAACCACACGAGCTTTCGTTAGACTGGCTCATCCTGCGCCTTTTCTTTCTCGACAAACTATAATTGGAAAATTGTATCAATAAGCACTAATTGTCCTGTCAATTTAAATTTTATTTGGCGCCGTTTGTTGGGCGTGACGGGTCAAGGTCATTTCTATTGGTGAGAAACCGATAAAGTGACAATTCCTGGTGACCGACCCGACTCCACGCCCCCTGCAAAGGAGAGGGTTTATGCTGAAAAATCTCACAATCCGCAAGAAAATCATGGTCATCCTGTTTCTGGCCTATGTCTGTTCAATTCCTGGCCACGGCTGCCGGCGACTACATCCTCAAAGAGGACACCACCCGCGAATCGATGGAGAAGACCAAGATCTTTGCCGCCGTCATGAGCAGTTCCCGTGATTACCTGGTCGACGCGATCCGCCCCCAGATCAAAGAGCTCCTCCCTGACACCTGGTTCCCAGAAGGCACCGTCGGCACCCTGCTGCTCTCCAATGTCGCTCAGCGGGTCCGGGAAAAATATCCGAAGTACATTTACAAGGTTGCATCGACAAGCCCACATAGCAGCAAGAACAATGCTGATCGCTTCGAGGCGGAAGTGATCGACCAGTTCGACACAGGCATGATCAATGAATGGCAGGGGTATGTAGAAAAAAACGGCAAACCTTACTACGCTATCGCCTCGCCGATGAAGGCTGGAGAGAAGTGCATCTGGTGTCATGACACCCCGGAGCGAGCCCCAAAGGGACTGGTCAAGAACTACGGCACAGAAACCGGATACGACTATATGGCAGGGGACGTCATCGGCGCCAAGTTTGTCTTTGTTCCGACCGAAGTGGCCAACCTTCAGGCCCAAAAGAAGCTCGGGTTTTTCGCCGGGGGGATCAGCGTTTTCTTCTTGCTGGCCCTGTTCCTGAGCGACCGGATCATTATCAGTATGTCGTGAAGCCGATCGAGGGGATTGTCTCGGTGGCTGATGAGATCAGCCGGGGGAAGATGGACCGGGATTTCGAGGTCGACTCCAAGGATGAGATCCAAAGCCTGGCCAAGTCTTTTAGCCGCATGAAGATCACTCTGCTGAAGGCGATGGATATCCTGAAGAAATAAGCAGTTCGGGAGCAACAAGCGAAAAGAGCCTCCACCGGATTATTCCGGGGGGACTTCCCGTATATTGACCGATAAACTGATCCTATTTTCCCGAAAAACTTATCACCCCTTTAGTGTCACTGCCGCGCCTGCCTCAGGTTAGCGATCCGCACTTCATAATTGGAGCGGAACGGATTGATATCGAGCCCCCCGCGCCGGGTGTAACGAGCATAAACGGTCAGCTTTTCCGGTTGGCAGTAGCGCATCAGATCGACAAAGATCCGCTCGACACACTGCTCGTGAAACTCGTTGTGCTGCCGGAATGAGACCAGGTAGCGCAGCAACGCCTTGCGATCGATTTTTCCGCCATGATAACGGATCAGAACGCTGCCCCAATCCGGCTGATTGGTGACCAGACAATTGCTTTTCAGCAGATGGCTGTGCAACTGCTCGTCAACTATATTCTCTGGTTCAACAGCGCCTTCAAGCAGCGCTGGATCGAGAGAGTAATCATCCACTTCGATATCGAGACCGTCGATGCAGTCCCCCGGCATTCGTTGAATCTCTTCGGTAGCAAACTGGTCACTGTCGAGCAACCGGACCCGCACGGGAGCGCCGGCCGCCGCTGACAGGTCGCGGGCCATCCGTTGCTCCGCATCCTCAAAGCCTTGCAGTCGGGTCTGATTGAAAGAGTTGAGATAGAGTTTGAACGACTTCGATTCGATCAGATTCGGCGATTCGCAGGGGATGTGAAACTCCCCCATCGCCACAATCGGCTTGCCTTTCAGATTAAGCCAGGACAGCTCAAAAGCGTTCCAGATATCGTAGCCAGCAAAGGGCAGTTCGTCGGTGACACCGATCACGTCCCGCTTGACTTGACGCGGAAAGGGACAGAGCAATTGGGGATCGTATTCCGAAACGTAATCGGTCGTTTTACCGAGCGGCAGGCTTGCTTCGTAATCGGTCATCAGCTTAACCTTTAAAAAAGAGCGCTTTTCATCGCAACAGTACTGAAAAAATATACCACTTGACGAAGAATACTGGTAAGATTCCTGGCTAATTCTGGTCAGACCAATTAGGCCGAAATGCAGCATAAGAGGATTTTTCACCCCCGTCAACATGGAGAAAGTTATGAAAGTCGGATTAGTCGGTTGGCGTGGCATGGTCGGTTCGGTGCTGATGCAGCGGATGGTTGAAGAGAACGACCTTGCCGGAGTCGAAGCAACCTTTTTCTCAACCTCGCAGGCAGGCCAGCCAGCCCCGGACTTCGGTCAGGGCGGCGGCACCCTGGAGGACGCAGGCAATATAACCAAACTCGCCGAGCAGGATATCATCATCACCTGCCAGGGTGGCGACTACACCAAAGAGATCCACCCGGCCCTGCGCACCAGCGGCTGGGCTGGCTACTGGATCGATGCGGCATCTAGCTTACGAATGGAGGATAACGCGGTCATCATCCTCGACCCGACCAACCTCAATGTCATTGAAGATGCCTTGAAAAACGGCACCAAGGATTTTATCGGCGGCAACTGTACCGTCAGTTTGATGCTGATGGCGATCGGCGGCCTGTTCAAGGCCGGGCTGGTCGAATGGGTCTCTTCGATGACCTACCAGGCGGCCTCCGGGGCCGGTGCGCCGAACATGCGCGAACTGCTGGTGCAGATGGGGACCCTGAACGCATCGGTCGCCGAAGAACTGAAAACCCCCGGCTCGGCGATTCTGGAAATCGACCAGAAAGTCACTGCCACCCTGCAGGGCGACGAGATCCCGACCGCTGAATTCGGCTTCCCGTTGGCCGGCAGTGTGCTGCCCTGGATTGACCGCGAGGTTGAGGATGGCCAGAGCCGCGAAGAGTGGAAAGGTTTTGCCGAGACCAACAAGATTCTCGGCAACGAGACACCGGTTCCGGTTGATGGTATCTGTGTGCGGATCGGCGCCATGCGCTGCCACAGCCAGGCGCTGACCATCAAGCTGAACAAAGATCTGCCGATCGAGGAGATCGAGCAGATCATCGACGGCGATAACCGTTGGGTCAAGCTGGTCCCGAACAAGAAAGCCGCATCTCTCGAACAGCTGACCCCGACCGCCGTTTCCGGCACCCTGAGCATCCCGGTCGGCCGGGTGCGCAAGATGAAGATGGGTCCGCAGTACCTGTCGGCCTTCACCTGCGGCGACCAGCTCCTCTGGGGAGCGGCCGAGCCGTTGCGGCGGATGCTGCAGATCTTGAAAAACCGTTAACTGATAAAGCCCGGCAGACTATCCCTGCCGGGCTTTTTACTATTCATCTGAAAACTTCAAGCCGGTCTGCCAGCTCAATTCAGCACAAAATCAACCGTAACCGCTTTTCAAGTCGTCCAGCGATTCCGGGCGCCGGCTTTCGATCTCGTTGATCACCCGGATGGCGCTCTGTCCTTGTACCGGACAGCGGGTTTCGCAGATACCACAACCGATACAGCGTTCCCGGACCACGCGCGGAATTTTCAGCGTCTGCACCTCACTCTTGACCAGCACCTGTTTCTCCTCAAAGACGATCGCCTTCTCACCGGTTGGACAATGTTCCTCGCAGACCAGGCACTCCTCGTTGTTGGCAAACGGCAGGCAGCGGTCCTTGTCAAAGACCGCCAGACCGATGATGTTTTTCCGCTTTTCTTGGAGCGATAGTTTTGCCAGGGCCCCGGTCGGACAGACCTGCCCGCAGAGGGTGCAATTATATTCACAGTATCCGGTCCGCGCCACCAAAAGCGGCGTCCAGAGCCCTGTCGCCCCGGCCTGGAGCAGGGCCGGATGCAACGCCTGGCCGATGCAGACCTTCATACACTCACCACAGCGGATACAGCGGGAGAGAAATTCATCCTCATTGACCGCGCCCGGCGGCCGGATCAGGTAGGGATTCAGCTTATAAGTCTCCGGCGCAATCCGCACCGTCGGCGCAATCAACACCCCGGCCGCCAGCGAAACCATGACATCGCGCCGCTGTAGATCAACCCGGGTCAGTTTCGGCCGACCCGTGGAGAGGTTGAAACTGACCCGTTCGTTGGGACAGTAGCCGGTGCAGTCGAGGCATTCGATACACTCGCCGGGGCGTTGTCCCGCTTCGCCGACCGCATCCATCCGGCATTCGCTGCTGCAGACTCGACAATCCTCACAGAGTCCATCCGGAGTCCGTTTCAGAATGGCCCGGCTAGCGCAGAGTCCGAACAGCGCCCCAAGCGGACAGAGGTTCTTGCACCAGAAGCGCCGCTCTACCTTCTCCAGCAGGATGATCAGCAGAAATACCAGCAGGGTAAACAGCGCCAGCTGGTAGCTCGGCTGAAAGAAGGCCATCAGGTTGTCGCGCCAAATGGGGTAGAGAGCGTTGACCGCCGGCGACACTAACGGGATCTGGTGCTGATAGGTAAAATCGAAGATGCCGTTCATCAGCAGGTTGTAGGCCGGATAGATCGAGAGGGTCAGCGAGCGGAGAAAAATCGCCAGCGGATCGAACAGGCCGAGCAGCTGGACGCCGAACAGCGCCGCGACACTCATAGCAAACAGCAGCAGATATTTGACCTGTCGCCAGCCACGCTTGAGGGCGCCACTGCCACGTCCGACCAGCTTGCCACAGCCATCGAGGGTGGTGCCCAAGGGGCAGATCCAGCCGCAGAAGAAGCGACCGAAAATGGCGGTCAACACCAGCAGCAGCAATGCCGGCCAGAGCGATGCCAGGCTGAAGGGTCCGGGCGCCAGCAGGTCAGCCAGTGCCGCCAGCGGGTCGAGCCGGAACAGCAGGCTGACCGGGTAAGGCAGTTCGTCCAACCCGCGGTACTCGGTCTGCAGGAACAGCCAGAGAAATCCGAGCAGGCAGAACAGCTGCACCGAGCGACGCAGGGATATTTTGTTCAGCGTACGCTTCAAACCATTTGCATCCGTTCCAGATCCATGACCCCGAGACCGCGCTTGGCTCCGGCCACAGTCGTCGGTATGTCCTCAGGACGATAACCGAACAGAGTTGTTGCAACCGCATCAGCGGCAACAATATCGCTGGAGGCGATCAGGGTGTTGCGCCACTCGACATCGCTCAGCCGCCCCCCCTGCGGCCCGTTGGCCAGCAGAATGCGGGTGGCGTCGATGATGGTCAGATCGGAATGGATAACCATGTTGATATCGGTGACCGTCTCACCGATTTTGCGGTGCAGCCGGCCTCGATTGCCGCCAATCACCCCCATGATATTCTTCATCCCCAAAGTCAATTTAGAGATCGAATGATCCTTGGCCACCGGGAGGTTGATAAAACGGTCCGCCTCGATCGCCGGACGATAGAATTCCCAGCTGCCCAGCTCTTTCCCTTGCTTGATCGCCACTTCCTGGTAGGCACGCCGATCCATGTGTTCGATGCTGACCCGGTCACTGCGCAGCAACTCAACCGCATCCTGAATGCCGCTCTGCACATAGCAGCGGCGCGGGTCGTTGCAGGTATTATCGAACACCCGTACCTGCGCGGCACCAGCATCCAGGCAGTGTTCGATCACTTCCTTAACCACCACGGGATGGGTATTGGCCCCCTGCTCCATGGTCCGGTCCCAGCCGATATTCGGCTTGACCACCACCTTGTCACCAGTTTTGATAAATTGACCGATGCCGCCGAGCGCTGCCAGGGTTTCCGCAACCAGCAACGGGATGTTCTGCCCCTTGCGCACAGCGACTGCCGGTGAGTCCGCAGCCAGTGCCGACGTAGAGAACAGATCAAGAAGCGGTAAACTCCCAACAGCACTCACAGCTACGGCACTCTGAAAAGCAGAACGGATAAATTGACGACGGTCCAATCGGGTCATGTCCCAAGCTCCTGTCAACGGTTAGCGATAAAGCATCTCGACCGGTCCAGCGAGCGGCTCCGGGGCGGACACCCGGCCCAGATTCCGGTCATAACCGCGATCAAAGAAGCTTTCTGCCAAAGCTGCGCTGTCTGTACTTCCCCACCAGTTCCGGGGAAAACTGAGATCATACGGCTGCTCGATGCCGAGCTTCACCTGGTAATCGCTGCTGTTCACCAGGTTGTTCAATTCGAAGAGGGTCTTGTTTTCAGAGCGGGTCACGGCAAAGATGCCGATCTGGTTATCGCTGATCTGGTTATGATGAACCCGGCCGCTGCCGCGCCGTTCCTCGAAGCGGATGCCGTGGCGATTGTGGTGGATGTAGTTGTTCGCCAGCTCGATATTGACGGTGGAAAAACGCACCCCGTCGACATTGTAGCGAAACTCCGAGTTGGTCACTTTCGCCTTGCAGAAATGGATCTGCACCCCGCTGTAGGCATATTCGGATATCAGATGGTCGATCTCGACATTTTTGGCAAAGTCGAGGTAGAGGAACTTCCAGTCCATCGGCTGCGGGTCTTCCGCACCGCTGGTCAACAGGATCGGCTGCTCGGCGGTGCCGCGCGCCTGCAGGCTCCCCTCGACCAGAATTTCGCCGTCACCGATGCCATCGCCATCCTCATCCAACTTCTCGAAAACCACCCGGGTGCCGGGACGGATCTCCAGCCGGGCACCCTTTTTCACCGTTACCAACCCGCGGATATGGATATCCCCCTGCCAGACTTCGCTGCCGGTGATCACCTGATTCTCCAATTTCAGCAGCGGCCGCAGCGGTGCACAGGAACACAGCAAACACCCGAGGAGCCAAATGATGGCAAACTTGTAGCGACTTGGCATCGTCATTACTCCAGGGTGACCGGGTCAACTTCGATAACGATCTCGACAGTTCGCCCGGCCTCAACCTGCAGGCCATGATCGGCACTTTCCTCGTACATGCCGAACAGTTCACCCGGAGCCGGCGAATCACCATAATACTCGCGAGCTCCCACATAGTAGACTCCCGCTTCCGGCAGGTTGACCTCGAATCGGCCATCGGCACCGGTCACCGGTGACAACCCGGCCGGGCGGTCGTGGCCGATCACCTTCTCGCGATAGGCAAAGACATGCAGGCCGGGCTGCGGCTTTCCACTCTGATCGACGATCTGCCCGGTGAGACGAAAAAGACTGGCCCGGTTCGGCGTTTCACTGCCGCTATCTTCTTTTAATTTGCGCACCGCGGAAAATTCAACCTGGGCCAACTGCCCCGCCTGCAGTTTAAGCGGGTTGCCCGGATAAATACCCAGGTAATCCCCTTCACGCACCGGCCCGAGCCGTTCCCCGCTGCTGCGCTTGCGCACCACCAGAAAGTAGTCGCTCTCCGGCAGGTTGTGGAAAGCAAAATAACCATCCTCTGCCGTCGGTAGCGAGAGTCGGTAACCCTGCCCCTTGAGGTCTTCGCTGACATCCAGGTAGAGATGGACCAGCGCACCGGCCAGCGGCTGCCCCGCGAACAGCACCCTGCCTTCCAGACCGGCAGAGTATTCGTCGTCATAGGCCAGCTGCTTGGCAGCAGTCAGCGGCACTAGCTGTAATCCGGCCCAGTTGGGCTTCCCCTCTTCTGCCCGCACCGGGTTGCGACCGCAGAAGGCAAAGCGACCGCTTACGGCATCATGCGCATAGAGGGCGACATAACCGCTCGGCACCTGCAGGCGATACATGCCGTCGGCAGAGGTCGCTGCTGAAAGGGCCAGCGGCGTTCCGCTCGGATCGAGAGTGGGATACGCAGCTACCCGAATCCCGCTGACCGGGTTCTCGCCATCGATCACGCGCCCTTCGATCAGTGCGGCAAGAGCCGGCTGAGCAAATAAGAGTAAAATGAGCAACAGCAGTCTCATGGCGACTCCTGAGGCCCGGCATCGTCAACCTGCTGTTCAAGCCAGGGAGCATAATCAATCTGGTCAAGAAGATAGCTGCCATCGCCGAAGCCGGGGTAGGAGACCTGCCTTTTATCCCGGCGATCGTAGAGAATTTCCAGGTTGGCATCGGCTCCAGCGGCAATCATTTTATCGGTCAGTTCGCCCCACCAGTTACCGCTCAAATCGACCCGGTCGGAAAATTCAGTCGGGGCCTGATCCAGCAGCGGGTTCTGGCTTTTGCGCGCCATTGACTCCTTGCGAACCAGCTTCTTGGAGCCGACCCGTTTTTCCCAATCGGCGCTCTGGTAAATCCCCAGTTTCGCTACCGTCTTGTTGTCAATAAAGTTGTTCTGTTTCACCTGCGGATAGGACGAATAATCACAGAAAAGCACCAGCTCATTGCCCTCAAACTGATTGTTTTTAACCTGGGGATTAGATTTACGATTATTGTAAATCGCCGTGTCGTTATTCCTGAAAAGGTTAAATTCGACCAGCGCGGAGCCGAACTGATCGTTATTGATCGCGGTCTGGTTATCGATAAAACGATTGTTACGCACCGCTGGATAGGAAAAGGTGAAGGCCGACAGACCGACTTCATTCCCCTGGAACAGGTTGTTTTCGATCGATGGCGTGTTTTTACTCTGATAACTGTAGAGTCCGATCTCGTTGTTTCTGAACTGGTTCCCCCGGACCTTCCCAGCAAAGGTCCGCTGGAGCGACAGACCCAAAACATTGTCGGAAAACAGGTTCCCTTCGATCAGTCCGCGACTGTTGTTGGAAACCTCCATGGCCACCTGTTGGTTACGCTCGAATCGGTTATTGATCACCTTCGGTGCAGAGCGCATGCTGACCTTGAGACCGAAGCGATTATTTATGAAGCGATTGCTTTCCAGCAGCGTATTGGATTCACGCAGCAACTGGACGCCGACCTCGCAATCCTCGAAGCTGTTGTGCCGCAACCGCGGCGAAGTGGCGATCAGGCTGATCCCCTGCTGGCAATTGAAGAACCGGGCATGTTCAATCCGGCTGTAGGCTTCAGCCTCGACAAATTCAATCCCCTGCCATTGCGGCGGCGTACTGAAAACCACCGGTTCAGCTTCGCTTCCCAGCACCAGCAGACGGCCGCGCACAGTCAACTTGCTGGTTTCGCTCAACACCTTGACTTGCGTTCCGGCTGAAATCTCCAGCACGGCGCCCGGGGCAACCTGCAAGGGTCTGTCAAGTTCGACCGAACCGCTCCAGCGCTGCTTCGCTTTGATAACCTGCGGCGCCCCCCAGCCCAAGCAGGGGAACAGGCAGAGCAACAGGATGAGATTACTGACTCGGTGCCACACGGATCTTGATCTCCTGTACTTTCTGTTGGTCGGTCAGCTCGATGCGATGATCGGCGCTGCCGAGATACTTGCCATACAGCTCTCCACCGCCTGCCGGACCGCCGAACGACTTGCGGGCCAACAGGTAAAAGGAGCCCTGCTCCGGAATCGGCAGTTCAAAGCGGCCCTGCTCATCACTGGCGGCGGAAAAGAATGCCGGCATCCCGGTCATTTCCGCCTGCCGGTAAGCAAAGACCCGCAATCCGGCCTGAGGAGCCTCTTCCGGGCCGAGAATCTGCCCCTTGACTCCCTGAAAAACTCCAGCCTCCTCTTCCAGCATCGACAGTCGCTTGATCGCTTCCACGTCGATATGCCGGACCTGGTTCTTCTCGATGCGGACCGGGTTGCCGTAATAGTAGTTGAAATAGTCGTCGATCTCCACCGGGCCGAACTGGCCACCGCGAGCCCGCTTGCGCGCCAGGACAAAATATTCGCCCGGCGGCAATGAGAGGCGGAAATCCCCTTTGGCGACCGGCTGGATATAGTAGGCCGGGCCTTTGAAATTCTTTTTGTAATCCTGGTAGATGTAGAGGTAGGCCTTTTCCAGCGGCTCATCTGCGAAACTGATCCGACCGGTCAAACCGGAGCGCTGGCCAGTCTGCGGCGGCGCTTCATTCGGCACCTTAATCAGGTTGAAACCGACCTGGCGGAAACTTTCTGCGCTCACGACCACCGGGCTGCCGCTGTAGTAGCAAAAATAGTTACCGGGCTGCGGTTCTCCGGTAAAATCGCGCGCGACCAGGTAGTAGGTCCCGGGCGGCAATTCCAAGCGATAAGTCCCGTCCAGTTTTGAAGGTGCGGAGACCGCCAGCGGCCGATTTTCGACGACCTCCTGCAGCGAGCCGTAGGCACTGATCAGCAGTCCCGGGACCAGCTGGCCGCGCCAGGCGACCCGCCCTTCTACCCCGGCAGCCGCCAGCAGCAGGCTCGGTGTCAGCAAGAGCAGCAGACAAATCGACAAACTTTTGCGTATCATTGAACACTCTCCGCAAACTGCGGCTGGTCTGCCGCAGGAAAAAACTTCACCCGGTCGAGAGGATAGTCTTTCCCCTCTTCGCTGAAGGTCGGCTGGTCGTGACTGTCGTGGATAAAACTCAGGTTTGCATCCGCCCCCAGTCGGTTGATTTCAGCCGTCGCCAGTGTGCCCCACCAGTTGCTACGAACATCAACGCTGCCATCCAGCGCCGCTGGCCGGCGCTGATCTTCGGTCACGGCCTGCCGGGGTTTACTTCCGAAGGCGCCGCGACTGGCGACCGCCTGCTGACGGCGTTCTGCACCGTTGGCCTGTTCCCAGACCGATGACTGATGTTCAAGGTAAACAGCCAACTTATTGTCGATAAAGTCATTACCGACAATCCGCGGATACGAGGAATAGAGCACGGCGATCCCCTGCTGATTTCCCTGCAGCAGATTTCCTTCGACCCTGGCATCGGCACGGCGCTGCAACTTGATCCCGATCTGGTTTTCCAGGAAGCGGTTGCCCTGCAACAGCGGTTTGGCCGAACGATCGGTATGGATGCCAAGCTGATTGTCGACAAACTGATTGTCATTGATCAGCGGATCACTGCCGAAATAGGCGATCATCAAACCGGTGTCATTTCTTTCAAACCGGTTACCGCTGAACGCTTCCGGTATCGAGCGGAAGATATAAGTGCCATAACGTCCATTATCAACAAACCGGTTCCCGATGACAACCGGAGCCGAGCCTTCCTTGATGAACAGGCCGACCTTGGCGTTGCCCTGAAACAAGCTATCGCGGATCAAAGCCCGGCTCTGCTGTTTCAACTCGATACCGACCTGATTATTTATCAGCTGCAGTTTTTCCAGCTGCGGCCTGCCACCAGCAACAAAGATTCCGGTCTTGGCGCCACTGATCCGACAGTTGCTTAATTGAGCCTTGGCCGTGCGGGTCAGAACGATCCCTGACCAGTCGGTACCGACAAAGCTGACCTGTTCGGCGCGCAGCGTTCCAGCCACCTCCAGACTGCCACCAGCAAACTCGAGTCGACTGCCGGGGGCGATGACCAGTGTTGCACCGCTGTCGACCAGGACTTTCTCTGTGAGCTGTCGCAGGCCACTCCAGTGGACCTCGCCAGTCAGGACTTCGGCAGCGAGCGGGACCGGCAACAACAGTAACAGTAACAACAGCAGCCTGCCCATCACCAGACCTCCCGCAACTGGATGTCGTCAAGTTCACGCTGTTCGCCCTGCTCAACAGTAATACCGTGATCGGCTTCATCGTCCCAGGTGCCGACCCATTCGCCCGGTTCCAGTGGCCCGCCGAAAGTACTGCGGGCACCGATGTAGTATTTGCCGCCACTGCCGAGGAACAGTTCGAACTGCCCACTTGCGGTCGTCGCCGCCGAGATGTAGGTCGGCTTACCGATCATCCGCTTGTCGAGATAAGCGTAAACATAGATGCCGCTTAAAGGATGGCCCTGGTCGTCGACCACCCGTCCCTGCAGGACTGTCTCGGTGGCGACAAACTTCCCGGCCGCCAGCCTCTGCAGCTGGCGGTTTTCATCGACCGGCTGCAGGTCAAAGCTGTCCAGCTGCAGCTGCTGACCTCGGGCAATCTCGACCGGATTGCCGGGATAACGTCCGTTCAGGTCGCCGGCCATCGGCTCCCCGGAGCGACCACCGTCGCTGCGTTTACGCGCCACCAGCCAGAAGCGTCCGGCAGGAAGTTCCAGCCGGAAACGGCCTTCGCCATCCGCCTGCACCAGCTTGGCGTAAGACGGACCCATCAAATCGCCTGAGCCCTCAGTATAGACGTAGACAAAGGCGTCCGGCAATGGCCGCCCGGCGGCGGTCAGCAGCCCCTCGACCCAGGTATCTGGATCGGCCGGCAGGTTGCCGCCCAGTCCCATTTCCTGCAGTTCAAATGGCGCGACCTTGCGCAGTTGCCCGGCAACGCTGTAAGGATTGGCCGGGGCTTCGGCCATCAGCATTCGGTTCAAGCCACCGCTCTGCTGCTTCAGTTTGCCGACCAAGAAATAGTCACCTTCAGGCAGGGCAACCCGGTAAGTGCCGCTGGCATCGGTACTGGTGACTGTGAAGGGGGAGGAGGAACGTTCCGCGCCGCTTTTCAGATAGACTTCCAATTGGGCGCCAGCCAACGGCTGGCCCTGAAGCAGCAGCTGCCCCTCGAGCCCCTGCTCCGAAGGATTACAGGCGGCGAGCAAAACCAGCAAAAGAAGAGATATAAGCAGTCGCGTCATGACAGTTCTTTCGATTGCCGGATGCTGAGCACCGTCAGCAGCGCCAGCAGATAAACCCCGACCCCCAGCAACAGGGTCAGGTTGAAACCGAAGTTCATCGCCAGCACCACCGCCAGGATGGTGCCGAGCACGCTGGTCGCACCGTTGACCCCCCAGCTCCAGGGGATCTCCTCAGCATTTTCATGAAACAACTTGATTCCCAGCGGCATCGGCATCCCCAGCAGCAGTCCGAGTGGCGCCAACAGCAAGCCGGCCAACAGGCAGCGCAGGGCCAGCGGCAAGCCGACCCATTGCGTCAACAATGACGGCAAGCCGTAAGTATAAACTAGAGATAGCAAAACCAGTGCCAGTAATATCATCGGCAAACGGCCTTTGCGCTGTTGCAGACGTTGCGACAGCAGGCTGCCGAGACCGGAGAAAATCAGCAGGGAAAAAAGGATCACCGCCAGCGAATAGATCGGATGCCCGAGGAACAGGATAAAACGTCGCAGCAGGCCGATTTCGAGCAGCATAAAGCCGAGTCCGAGGCAGGCGAAGTAGCCAAGCCGCCTCACCGCCAGCGGGCCTTTCAGTGCCTGCCGGCGCAACAACAGCAGCGGCAGCAGGAACACCAGCACCACGCCAGCGCCCACCACCAGCAACAGGTTCCGCAGGATCAGGATCGCCCGATCCTCAAAAGGACTCTGCTCCGGAAATGAAAACAGGTTCAAAAAACTGCCCGGTTTGAGCATGTAGTAGAAAAACGGCCGGTTATCATCGGTCGGCGTGATATCGAAGGGAAAGTTACGGTAGAATTCGGCGCTGCCGCCAGAGGCAACCAGTTCCTGAAACGCCTTCTGCCCCTTCTCAGCCCCCGGCAGATAGACAAGATCAAAGGCTTTATCCGCCGCCAGCTGACGAAGCTCAGTCAGCTCGCTAACAGAGAACGGCTGTTTTTTCAGCATGAAATTGGCCAGTCCGCGTTCCTTGATCACCACGATGTGGGCCGCCGGGTTCGCCACCCCCCGCTGTTTCAACAGCTCCAGACCCAGCGACACCAGCCGCAGGGTCTCCCGCTCGAAGATAAAACGCGAGATACTGAGGATGCCGTCTTCACTCAGGTGATCCCAGTAATCGTTAAAGGCCTCCAGGGTATAGAGGTTGTTCTCCGACAGGGTAAAAGCCCCGGCCGAGGGTGCCATACGGCCAAACACCGCCGAAGCCTGGATAACATCGAACTGCTCATCACTGCGGCGGATATAGCTGCGCCCTTCGTCAACCTGCAGTTCAACCTTTGGTTGCCGGTAAAGCTCGCCGGTAAAACTGCCAAATTCCTTATTGACCGCCTGAACGATCAGCGGGTTGACCTCGACCGGCACTACCCGGCGGGCCTCCATCGCCAGCGCCGCCAGCACATCCTTTCCGCCACCGGGGCCGATCACCAGCACGCTCGGCTGCGACTTGAGATAGTAGGCAAGACTGATGACATTATCGCGGAAAAAGCCGTCGGTCAGCTCACCCTGGTCGCGGTAGAGAGTGGTGTAACCGGTATCGTCAACCACCATCCCCAACTGCTCAGGAATCGCTCCCCGGTAGTTACGCGAAAGTCCCCAGGCGCGGCCCGCCTCTTCGCTCTGCGCCGGGTAGACCGCCACGCGGGAAAACGAGTTCCAGGAACTCCAGAGCAGGTTCGGCTCATAGCGACCGCGGACAAAACGGATTTCGGCAAAATCGGTCAGCAGGTTTCCGATCCCGGCAGCACCGAGCAACAGCATCAGCAGGACAATGACAATCCGCTGGCGAGGCAGGTGCGGTTGAGGCAGCAACAACCAGGCAGCCAGCAGCCCGATCAGCGCGATAATCAATAGCCCGGTGATCCCACCGACCAGCTTCAGCACCAGAATGATCATCAGGCAGCCGGCCCCGGCCCCACAGAGATCGTAGAAATAAAGCCGGTTGAACTGTTGATGATGGCGCGAGAGCAACAGGGTCACGGCGATGCCGCTGCAGAAGAACGGCAACGCGGTCAGCAGGTAAAGTCCGGCCAGGCCCGCCAGCTGTCCCAAGTCCAGAGTCTGCTGAACATTGCCCTGCTGAAAAGGTTGATAGAATGGTTGATGAAAAAAGGAGAGCACCCGGTAGCCGAACACCGGCTGCAGTCGGAAAGCGACAAACAGCAGAAAGAACAGCGACACCGTCAGCCCGAACAGCAGGGCAAAGCGGCTGCTCAAAGCCGCCGTGCGCGTTTCCGGAAACCAGCCAGGACGCAGGTAAACCAACAACGCCGACCCGCCCAGGCCGAACAGCGCCAAAGAGATCGCCATCGATGCGAAATGGTACCACATCAGCACCGAGAAGATCCGGGTCAGGATCAGCTCGTACATCAGGGTTGCCATGCAGAGGAAAAAGATGCCGCCATAGAGACGACTGTTGGTGGAAAGTTGCGTCATATCTTTCAGCGCAGAAAAGTAAAGGCGACGCATGCGTCGCCTTTACAGAAGTTTTACCTCAAAAACATGTTGCCTTTATGAGTTACTATTTTGCTTCTTCCAGCTGCAGCGTTTGCCCGGCCGAAATATTTTCCTTGACGACTTCCACGCCACTGGGGAAGGTCACACTGACGCGGTAGCTCTGACCTGCCGGCACACCGAAATGCTGCACCAGCGGCTCCTGGGCACAGAAGCCGGTCGCGCTGCCGACCTCACGGACCGCCAGCAGCTTATCG
>CALZHQ010000034.1 GCA_945787295.1 uncultured Desulfuromonadales bacterium | reverse complement strand
AAAGAAGCTCAGCGCCGTCTGCGTAAGAAGATGCGCGCCATGAAGCGTTTTAGCTAAGTCGCTTTGTTGATACAGAGTTAAAAGAGCCGACCCGGGAAACCCTGGTCGGCTCTTTTTTTTGTATTTGATCTTGAATTTCTATCCCCTTTGGCTCCCGCCGGAGTGGCCCCGAATCGATTGCGGAATGGAGGTTCCCGCGTAGCGGGCGGAAACAATGGGGCACCTTTTTCTGCATACTCTTTTGTGGTGAGACAAAAGAGTATGGCGTTTGGCGGGACGCGACCCGCCGGTTTTGATTTTTCGCTTTTTTGGACAAAAGTCAAAATCAAGATCGCGGGGTTGCGCCCCCGCCCGGCACCTTCATTTCTTTGTCCGCCTAAAGAAACGAAGCAAAGAAATGCGCCCGACCTCCTTGCCCTTCGGGTTCCCTCCACTTCATTCCTCTTTGCAGATCGGAAAAAACTCCCGCCTGTTTGCACAGTCGCTCAAACATTTTTCCTCGGATTCTTGCAAAGCTCGATTCCGCACCGGCTGCGTAACACGGGGGGAAGGTCAAAAGTAGATAAAACAAAAGCGGGCAACCTCATTCGAGATTGCCCGCTTTTGTTTCAGTTTGCAAGGGACAGGCACCTGCGGGGCCAGTCCCTCTATTTCGGCCAGTGCTCCAGCTTCATCCCGGAGATCTGCTCGATAATCCGCACCACCTGGAAGCTGTAACCGTACTCGTTATCGTACCAGACATAGAGCACGCAGCGATTACCCTCAACGATGGTCGCCAGGGAATCGACCACCCCGGCGTAGCGGGAGCCAACCATGTCGGTCGAAACCGCTTCGGGCGAGTTGGTGTAGTCGATCTGGTCCTGCAGGGGGGAGTTGAGCGACATCTCGCGTAGATAGTTATTTAACTCCTCGACGCTGGTTGCTTTTTCCAGGGTCAGGTTGAGGATCGCCAGTGAAACGTTCGGGGTCGGGACGCGGATGGCGTTGCCGGTCAGTTTGCCGGCCAGCTCTGGCAGCGCTTTGGCGACGGCCTTGGCGGCACCGGTTTCGGTGATGACCATGTTCACTGCCGCGCTGCGACCACGGCGTTCTTTCTTGTGGTAGTTGTCGATCAGGTTCTGGTCGTTGGTGTAACTGTGACAGGTCTCGACATGACCGTTGACGATGCCGAACTTGTCGCTGATCGCCTTCAGGGTCGGGACGATGGCGTTGGTGGTACAGCTGGCGGCGGACAGGATGGCTTCTTCGCTGTCGAGGGTCTCGTGGTTGACACCATAGACAATGTTCGGAATGTCGCCTTTGCCCGGTGCGGTCAGCAACACATGCGAGGTGCCGGCCGGTTTCAGGTGTTTGCCGAGCCCTTCGCGGTCACGCCACTTGCCGGTGTTGTCGATGACGATGGCGTTATTAATGCCGTACTGGGCGTAATCGACCTCTTCCGGGGAGTCGGCGTAGATGATGCGGATCATGTTGCCGTTGGCGATAATTGCGTTCTCTGCCTCGTCGATACGGATGGTGCCGTCAAAGTGGCCGTGGACCGAGTCGCGGCGTAGCAGGCTGGCCCGTTTGGCCAGATCGTCATCGCCACCTTTGCGGACCACTGCAGCACGCAGACGCAGCTTGTTGCCCCCTCCGGCCTGTTGCACCAAAATCCGTGCCAGCAGGCGGCCGATGCGGCCGAAACCGTAGAGGACCACGTCGCGCGGCTCGCTGAGCTGCTGGCCGCGGCCGGTATTGAGGTCTTTCAACTGCTCGGCGACGAAGCTTTCGACATCGCCACCACCCTGCTCCTGGTAACGCAGCACCAGTCTGGCCAAGTCGACTTTGCCGGGAGCCAGGTCCAGGCCGATCATTGCCCGCAGCATCGGGTAGGTGTCTCTGACCCAGATTTCCCGGTCGATGATCTGCCGGGCAAAACGGTGGACACGCAGGATGTCGTTGACCGACTGATTGACCAGCGGCCGATCGAAGACCGTGCAGATCACTTCACGGTCCCGGTAGAGTTTACCGATCAGCGGGGTCATCGCCTCGGCGATCGCTTCACGCTCTTTCCATTCCTGAAAACATTCCTCGGTTTTCTTGTCAACCATGGTTGAACCTTTCGCAGTTCTAAAAAAGAAAAATGGCCATTGTCGAGGGCCTTAGTCTCCAAAACCCGCGTATATTAGTGGAAGTGCGGGACTATTGCAACAGGCAAGAAACTTATAATTTGCAAAGAAAATGCATGCAGGATTGAGCTGTTGCTGGACAATCGGCTGGCAGGTTGATAAAAGTAAACGGTTTGCAGTTGAGATCAGGAGAAGCTGGTTTTTCCTGATAAGAAATATCCGAATATTCCAGGGAGGATTTACCGATGAGTGATGCTGTCAGTTACAAGGATCTGGGGCTGGTCAATTCGCGGGAGCTGTTCCGCAAAGCGGTTGATGGCGGCTATGCCATTCCAGCGTACAATTTTAACAACCTAGAGCAGTTACAGGCGATTATCACTGCCTGCGCGGAAACCAATTCACCGGTTATTATCCAGGTCAGCAAGGGAGCGCGGAATTACGCCAATGAAACCATGCTGCGTTATATGGCAACCGGTGCGGTGCAGATGGCCCGTGAGATGGGTTCTGACATTCCGATCGTTTTGCATCTCGACCATGGCGATAGTTTCGAGACCTGCAAGAGCTGCATCGATGCCGGTTTCTCCTCGGTGATGATCGACGGCTCCCATCTGCCGTATGATGAAAATGTCGCCTTGACCAAGCAGGTGGTTGAATACGCCCATGCCCATGACGTTACGGTCGAAGGTGAGCTCGGTGTGCTGGCCGGGATCGAGGATGATGTGGTGGCAGAGAAGTCGACCTACACCCAGCCGGACGAAGTCGAGGATTTCGTCAAAAAGACCGGTGTCGATTCCTTGGCGATCTCAATCGGCACCAGCCACGGTGCATATAAATTCAAATTGAAAGAAGGGGAATCGGTTCCGCCGTTACGGTTCGACATTCTCGAAGAATGTGAGAAGCGTATCCCCGGCTTCCCGATCGTTCTGCACGGTGCGTCGAGCGTGGTTCCGGCCTATGTCGAGCTGATCAACAAGTACGGCGGCAAGATGGACGGTGCCGTGGGTGTGCCGGAAGAGCAGCTGCGCAAAGCGGCAGCCAGCGCGGTCTGTAAAATCAACATCGATTCCGATGGCCGTTTGGCTGTGACCGCCAAGGTCCGTGAGTACCTGGCCAACGATCCCTCCGAGTTTGATCCGCGGAAATATCTTGGTGCTGCGCGGAAGGAACTGATTGAATTGATCAAGCACAAAAATGAAGCAGTTCTGGGGAGTGCTGGAAAGGGCTGAGTCGTAGCAGATTCAATAATAAAAAGGGGCCGTTTCACAGCTGTGAAACGGCCCCTTTTTTTCTAAACTGGTTAGTCATTTAGAAGTGGTGTACTAGCCGAAGAACATATCTGTCGCCCTCAGGGCGATTTTCTACGTTCGACTCGAAGTAGGCATTGAAGAGTAAGTGCGTGTCCTGCGAGAAACTGAGCATGGCGCCTGGGCCGATGCCGAAGACTTTCTCTTTGCCGGAAACTTTTGAACCGTTCACTTCCGATGAGCCGATCTGCTTGAAGTAATAAGCGTTTGCGCCCAGGCGGAACATTTTTGGGATGATTTCGTAGGCTGCGGTAAAGTTGCCATGAACCGATTGCCCGGCCTGGGTATCGGTGGCTCCAAGACCGATAAAGGGATCATCGTTTTCAGCGTTCCACAGGTAGTGGAGCCGGGTTGAGAAGGTCAGCTTTGGCGTTAGGAACAGGGTGCCCGACCAGTAGGGGTTAAAAGAGAAGAAGTTGCTACCAGGGTTGAGCGCCTTGCTGGCTGAATAGCTGCCGGTCGGCAGGATGAACTGCAGTTCTACCCGCTGCATGAAAATCGGGCCGTTTTTGCCCATGACGGGGTCCCATTGCAGGAAGGGGCCGACCAATACGTCGCCAAAGCCGGATTGATGCGGCAGCATGTTATTGTCGATGTCGACATAGGGGAGCATTAGGTTGAGGCCCCATTTGCCGCCGAAGAGCAGTTTTTGATCAGACTGGTAGATCAACTGAGACATGCTCAGGAAGACATCTGTGTCACTATTGGCGGGAGGTCCCGGGAAATCGGCCAGTTTGTCAGCGCTGTAAAACTGCAGGTATTCTTGAAAATAAATACCGGGGCCGGCAGGTGGGCCACCGTCGAGGAAGCTGGTCAGACCGAGATTGACGGCAGGCTGGTCGAACGCCACGGCCGGAGAAGCGACCAGCGTTACCACCAGCAGGCAGGTTGTGGCCAAACCGGCCAGAAGCTTTTTCATAGTAGACCTCCTGATAAGGGATAGAGTGCATTAAATACCGAATAGTTCAGTAGAATCTTTGATTCCCGTCGGCTTGTCAAGAGGCAAACAAAATGGCGCAGTGGATACCCACTGCGCCATTTTGTTCAATATTGTCGCTCGGGGCGTTGCTATTTCTTGCCGTGTTTCATTCCCATGCCCTGATGTTTCGGTTCTTTTTCGGTGAACTCAACCGGGATGGTCAGGGTCTCTTCTCCGCGTTGCAGGGTTAAGTTGATTTTGGCTCCGACAGCTTTCTGGTTGAGCTCGTAAATCAGGTCGAACGGTTCTTTCAACTCGATCTCATCCATTTGCGTTAACACGTCATCTTTGAGCAGACCTGATTTTTCGGCGACCGACCCAGGAAGCACACCTTCAATGAGAAGTCCCTTTTCATCTTCGCCAAGCATGATGCCCAGTTTGACGCCGGGATTCGGCAAGTCTTCATATTCGGTGTACTGGACAAAATGGTATGGGGGCATCGGATAGCTCGGTTTGGCAACATCCATCAAGCGGTCCTGCTTGTCTTCGGGGATCACTATCTCCTGAGAACCGACCAACAGGTAGCTGGCAGGTACGCGGCGGAAAACCCGGCGTGGGATTCCATAACCGTAGCGGACATGGTTGCCGCCAGCAATCACCACCACCTGGTGTGTTTTGTCTACAGTCTGTAGGTAGGCGGCAAGGTTCTGCGCCATGGTTTCGTCCCACAAAGTCTGGACGCGCTGGAAGCCGTCGAACATCGATTCGCCGCTCATGTGGCCACTGAAGACCGATTCAAGCATGGCCCGCTGGTAGGGGTCTCCGAGGTCCATCTCAGGGAGCTGATCTTGTTCTTCGGCGCTTAACTCTTCAAAAGGGGTGCGACCGACTTTTTTCTGCAGAACTTTATTGGCGTTCAGCGCCAATACCGGGATATTATTGTCACGACAAAAGGTCAACAGGTCGCGGTAGAGGGCAAAATTCATCCGCCAGTTTTTGAACCAGCCGACCTCTTTGAGGAATTCCTTTTCACTCAACTCACCCTCAACCCAGCGATCCAGGATCGGTTGCTGCTCAGGGGCGAACATCTCCATCGCCAGACTGACATTGCCAGGATTCTGTTGGCTGAGAGCCTGCAGGATCTCCAGTTGCAAGCGATGTGATGCCGGATTGTCATGGGTTTCGCCGACGTAAACGATTTGAGCTCTGCCGGCCTGCTCAAACACCGTCTGTTTATCGACATAGATGCCGGTCGCCAGGTGCAGGATATCGCCGACCTGTGGCTCACGTTCCGGATGATAGGGGCTCTCCGGATTGCCGAGGTGTTTATGTCCAGGGGCACAGGCCGTCATTAGCAGTAGCGCCAGCAGCGCGAAGAATTGTCGTTGCATGGTCTCCCCTTGAGCATCAGTAGATATTCTTAGAATAGAATATTTCGGTCATTTCCTGTTCAAGTTTCCGTTTGATTTCGCGCAATTCACCCGCTGAGAGATCTTCATAGGTTGTTGAAAACAAGTATTTTTCAAGGCTGAAATCTTTTAACAGCATTTTGGTGTGAAACAGGTTCTCCTGAAAGATATTGATATCGACACACTGGTACAGGTCACGAATGTTTTTCCGAATATATTGCTGGATGCTGTGGATCCGGTGGTCAATAAAGTGTTTCCTGCCTTTTACGTCGCGGGTAAAACCACGCACCTTGTAGTCCATCACGACAATATCCGATTCGAACGAGTCAATCAGATGATTCAGTGCTTTCAATGGACTGATCTTACCACAGGTGGAGACGTCGACATCAACCCGGAAGGTCGAAATTCCCGATTTGTTATCGGTCTCCGGATAGGTGTGGATACAGAGGTGGCTTTTATCGAGATGAGCCAGGACCTGGTCCGATTTCGGCTCAACTGGTTCTTCGGCAATCAGAATCGTCACAGAGGCGCCCATCGGGTCGTAATCCTGACTGGCAATGTTGAGGATATTGGCACCGATGATGTCAGAAACTTCAGTGAGAATCCGGGTCAGTCGTTCGGCGTTGTATTCCTCGTCGATATATTCAAGATATTCTTTACGCGCCTGTGGCCGTTTGGCGTAGCAGATATCGTAGATATTGAAGGACAGACTTTTGGTCAGATTGTTGAAATCGCGCAGCTTGATTTTCGGGCGGCGACGAGGGCGGGTCACTTTTTTAGCGCACATCGGCAGCATCTCCTGAAAGTGGCACCGGGGTAAGCCCGGTGCCGACATAGATCAGTTTTCAAACAGAAGAAAACGGCCGAGTATAAATGTTCTTTGCCTTAACCGGCAACAGATTTTTTCTCTCCCCGCTCGTTCATAACCTTGTAGGCGCAGAGCGCGCCACACATGGTACAGGCGCCATGTTCTTCGTCTACGCCAGATTCAGCGCGCAGGCGGCGAGCTTTTTCCGGGTCGATGGCCAGCTTGAACTGGCCTTCCCAGTCGAGCTCCTTGCGGCAGCGGGCCATGGCGTTGTCCTTTTCGATCGCCCCGGGGATGCCTTTGACAATATCGGCCGCATGAGCGGCAATGCGCACCGCCATCACCCCTTCGTGGACATCTTCAACGGTCGGCAGGCGCAGATGTTCGCTGGGGGTGACATAGCAGAGGAAATCGGCACCGGCAGCGGCGGCAACGGTACCACCGATCGCCGAGGTGATGTGGTCATACCCGGGTGCAATGTCGGTAACCAGCGGGCCAAGCACGTAGAAAGGGGCGCCGTGGCAGATTCGCTTCTGCAGCTTGATATTGGCCTCGATCTGATTCAGCGGTACGTGGCCGGGACCTTCGATCATCACCTGGATACCGGCATCCTGGGCCCGTTGGGTCAGTTCGCCGAGCAGCAACAGTTCGTGGATCTGAGCACGGTCGGTGGCGTCGGCCAGGCAACCGGGCCGGAAGCCGTCTCCGAGAGAGAGGACTGCATCGTAAGGGCGGACGATCTCCAGCAGCCGGTCGTAAAATTCATAGAGCGGGTTCTGGGCCTGGTTGTGCAGCATCCACTCGACGGTAAAGGAACCGCCGCGGGAGACCACTTCCATGATCCGGCCCTCTTTTTCCATCCGCTCGACAGTTTCCAGAGTGACGCCGCAGTGGACGGTAATGAAATCGACGCCGTCTTCGAGGTGTTTTTCGACGCCGGCAAAGATATCATCGACGGTCATGTCGACGATCGGTTTGCCCTGGTTGAGAACTGCATCGCAGGCGGCCTGGTAGAGCGGCACGCTGCCGATGCAGACATTGGTCTGAGAAATAATGGCCGCACGAATTTCATCGATCGGACCACCGGTCGACAGGTCCATGATCGCATCGGCGCCAGCCGCAACCGCGACCTTGGCCTTTTCCAGCTCATTATCGATGCTGGTATCATCCGAACTGGTGCCGAGATTGGCGTTGGTCTTGGTGCGCAGCCCTTCGCCAACAGCCAGTGGCGGGGCATTTGTGTGCTTGTTGTTGCGGCAGATGACAGCAGTACCAGCCGCAATTCTCTGTCGCAATATTTCCGGGTCAATATTCTCAGCGGCCGCTGCCTGTTGCATTAGTTCGCTGATTTGGCCGGCACGGGCCATCTCCAACTGCGTCATTTCAATAGTCCTCAAAAGCGAAAAGCAGCGCTTACCACGTTTGCAGTGGTAGCGCTGCGAGTGAACGTTGTATACAGGAATCTGGTAGTTTAATCTACAGAGGCCCCTTCATGCAAGAGCTGCATTGCAGCTTGGAAATGATTGACTGGGCCATGGCCACGACCAAGCTGAACAGAGTGCTCGATAGCCAGGCTGACAAAGCGTTTGGCGCGCTCCACGGCGTAGCGCAGTGGATAGCCCTGGGCAAGGAAGGTCGCAATGGCCGCTGACAGGGTGCAACCGGTGCCGTGGGTGTTGATGGTTTCGAAGCGTGGCGAGCTGAAGCGGTATTCCTCGCTGCCGAGCAGCAGGATGTCGGTCGCCTCGCCATCCAGGTGGCCGCCCTTGATCAGGATGTTGCGCGCGCCCAGTTCCTGCAGATTGCGGCCGGCAGCGACCATCTCCTCAACGCTGGTCGGCTGGTGACCGGTCAGGGCTTCGACCTCCGGCAGATTCGGGGTCAACAGGTAGGATTCCGGCAGCAGGCGGGAAATCAGGCTTTCGTGCGCCTCTTTGTCGAGCAGCGATTCGCCGCCCTTGGCGACCATGACCGGGTCGACCACAGCCAGCAGGGAGCGGTCCGCAATCACCTTGGCGATCCGGGTGACGATACCGCCCCAGCTGAGCATGCCGGTTTTGACCGTGTCGGTACCGATATCATCAAGGATGGTGTTGAGCTGCTTGAGGACAAAATCGGTGTGAACCTGATAGGTTTCGGCGACTCCGAGAGTATTCTGGGCCGTCAGCGCAGTTAAGGTGCTGCTGGCATAACTGCCGAGCAGGCTGATGGTTTTGATGTCGGCCTGAATGCCGGCGCCACCTCCCGAATCGGAACCGGCGATGGTCAATACCCGTCCGTTCGGCTTCGGTTTGTTGCGGTTGAAGAGCAGGGAGTATTCCTTGGCCGCCCGGGCCGGATCATTATCAGCCATGATGCCGGAAATGACAGCCACCGAATCGGCACCGGCTTCGAGCGCCTCGAAAGCAGCGGCCGGGGTGATGCCGCCGATTGCCACCAGCGGAACCCGTACCGCCTTGCGAACGTTGCGCAGCATGTCGAGGCCAACCTGCTGTGTGTCGTCTTTGCTGTCGGTGGGGAAGACACTGCCGATGGCAATATAGTCTGCACCCTGGGCTTCGGCCTTGAGAGCCTCTTCGACACTGTGGGTGGAAATGCCGATCATTTTGCCGCCGCCAACCAGCTGCCGGGCCTGAACCGCCGGCATGTCGTCCTGCCCGAGATGGACGCCGTCGGCATTGACGTCGCGAGCCAGCTCGGGGAGATCGTTGATGATCAGTTTGGCTTGATGGCGATTGCAAAGGTCGCGCAGGTCTTGCGCCATTTTGCGGCGGTCATCCGGGCGGATGTTTTTTGCCCTGTATTGGACGACTTCGGCACCGCCGGTCAGAGCTGCTTCTACTTTCTGTAGTAACTTTCCATCCTGGTTTTCGTCGGTAATCAGGTAAAGTCCAGAGAGCATTGGCAATCCCTCCATGCAGGAGTCAAATGAACTGGGAGAAAATGGTAAATCAGGCGAGTACGATCCGCTGATTCATCAGGTCAATTTCGGCAACTTGGCCAGCCATTTGACTGGTTTTGCCGAATGAATCGATCAGCTTCAGACCATCTTCCTGGATCAGGATCGTGGCAATATCATCCAGGTTGGTTTCCTGGTCATTTTTAATCAGTTTGAACGGACCATAATCAAGGCACATATAAGAATGTCTCCATTGGCTAAGGGGCTACAGACAGAATAGAAAATCCTAACAGCCCCGGCTCCTTGGTGTCAATTAACTTTCCATGTCGTTTGCGACTTTACAGCAATCGGTTAGAAGTATATTTATAAACACTTTAAGATTCAGCTTTTAGTTCTGCTTTTTTTTAGCGTTGCAGGAGTCTGCTTTTGAACAGTAAATATCCTCTCCGCCCGACCTGGGCAGACATCGATCTGGCGGCTTTGCTCCATAACCTGCGGCAGGCCGAACAGTTCTGTTTACCCCGGCAGCGCGTCCTGACGGTTGTAAAAGCAGATGCCTACGGGCACGGTGCGGTACCGGTGACTAATTGTTTCCGCCAGGCCGGGGTGAAGGATTTTGCCGTCGCCACCCTTGAGGAGGCCTTGGAGTTGCGGGGCGCCGGGATCGAAGAGTCCTTGCTTGTTCTGGGTGGTTGCTACCCAGGGCAAGAATCAGCTTTTGTCAGGCATAAATTGATGCCGGCACTGCTCGATCCGCAGACCGCTCAGCGGTTGAACGATGATGCGGTACAACTGAAAACACAGATTTCTGTCCATCTGAAAGTTGACAGCGGTATGGGACGGGTCGGTTTTCTGCCCGAGCAACTGCGTGAGTTTCTGCCACAGTTGAAGCAAATGAAGGGGCTGGAAATCGTCGGGTTGATGTCGCACCTGGCCTGTGCCGATGAGCTCGATTCGGATGTCACCTTGCAGCAACTGGAACGCTTCCGTTTTGTTCAGCAAATGTTGAAAGAAGCAGGCATAGTGCCGAATGATATTCATATCAGCAACAGCGCCGGGTTGTCCGGCTGGGATGTTCCTGAGGTGACCCTGATGCGACCGGGGATCATGCTTTACGGTGGCCTGCCCGGTCCCGACTTTTCCGCCCGGCTCGACCTGCTGCCGGTGATGCACCTGCGCAGCTGTATCTCCCAGTTGCGGACCCTGCCGCCGGGTAGCGGGGTTTCCTATGGCCACAATTTTCACACCGATCGGCAAACTCGGGTGGCGGTTCTGCCGATCGGTTACGCAGACGGCTACAACCGTCTGTTTTCCAATTGCGGGCAGGGGATTCTGCATGGCCAAAAGGTGCCGTTAATTGGCCGGGTCTGTATGGACTGGATCATGTTCGATGTCACCGATGTGCCACAGGCAAAAGTCGGTGACCCTGTTACACTGCTTGGCTCGGCGGATGGCTTATCGATTCTCGGCGATGACTGGGGCGAGCAGCTGGACACCATTTCCTACGAAGTATTCTGTCGCATCGGCAGCCGGGTGCCGCGCCGTTACCTGGAGACCACCGCGTGAGACAGCTGTTGCTCGGGCTTGACCTCGGCACGACCAGCCTGGTCGGTCGGCTTTGGACAACTGAGGGCCAGGTTGTCGCAGAATCGAGTCTTGATAATCCGCAACAACAATATGGTGCCGATGTTATTGCGCGGATGGAGGCAGCTCTCGCGGGCGAGGCGGCGCAGCTGCAACGTTTGCTGGTTGGTGGCATCAATCTGCTGGTTGAGGAGTTGTTGGCAGAAATCGACGCCAACGTCGAACAGATAAATGCCGCCGCCGCTGCGGCCAATCCGGCGATCAGCTTGTTGCTGACCGCGCAGTCGGTTGCGCGGGTATTACGCCCGCCTTATCGTCCCGACTATCTCGCCGGGGACGCTCTCGATTCTGAGCAATTAGGGCTGAATTTTTCAGTACCATTATATTTACTGCCCCTGGTCAGCGGCTATGTAGGTGGCGACCTGTTGGCTGTCTTGCTCGGTAGTCCGCCAGAAGATCAGCCGACCTTATACGTTGACCTCGGCACCAATGCAGAGTTGGCGCTGTGGGATGGTGACACCTGGCTCGTGACATCGGTGGCCGCCGGTCCGGCGTTTGAGGCGGGCCATCTTGGCTGTGGGATGCGTTATGGTTTCGGGGCTGTCACCGAGGTCGGCATCTGCAAAGATCGCTTCACTCTCTCGGTTGTCGGTGGCGGGATGCCGAAGGGGATTTGTGGCAGCGGCCTTTTTGCGCTCTTAAGTTGTGCCGTCGAAGCGGGCTTGATAACTGCCGACGGCCGGGTCCTCTCGGCTGCTGAAATCGATTCAAATCTGTCGCGTTATCTGGTCGCTGACGGTGAGGCACAAGCGCTTCAGATATACCGGGATGCCAGGACCTGTCTGCGCTTGAATCAGGATGATGTGCGCGCTTTCCAGCTGGCCAAAGGAGCGGTTTCGGCCGGCGTCACTTGTCTGCTGCAGCGGGCAGGTTTGACGGCGGAACAGGTGACTGCAGTGCGGATTGCTGGAGCGCTGGGTGGCGCACTGCCGGCGACCGCGTTGAAAGGGGTTGCCATGTTGCCGGAAACTATGCTAGAAAAGTGCCGCTTTCTACCGGGTGCGGTGCTGACCGGTCTGCAGCAGATTTTACAGCAGAGCGATGGCCTCGAGCAGGCAAGAAGACTGACTTCGAGCCTCAAATCGTACCCCTTGTCAGGGACGCCGGCGTTTGAAAAAGCTTTTCTTGCCAGCCTTGACTTTTCGTAACAGCGGTTACACTTAATAGCTATTGTTGAATTGGACAGTCCAGTGACTGTCCTTTCTTCGTTTTTTCTGACCTGTTTCTTTTACATATATAGAATTTTAACTCTCATATCAGGCAAGCAAAGGAGATCCCATGGCAGCCATCAAACGAGCATTGATTTCGGTCTCAGACAAGGCAGGTATTCTCGACCTGGCCCGTGAGCTGAACAGTTTCGGTGTCGAACTTCTTTCCACCGGCGGTACCGCCAAGCTGATCCGCGATGCAGGTATCCCGGTGATGGATGTTTCCGACTACACCGGCTTCCCGGAGATGATGGACGGCCGGGTCAAGACCCTGCACCCTAAGGTGCATGGCGCACTGCTCGGTCTGCGCGACAACCCGGAGCATGTCGATGCCATGGCCAAGCATGATATCGAACCGATCGATATGGTGGTGGTCAACCTTTATCCCTTCGAGGCGACCGTCGCCAAAGAAGGTTGCACCTTGGTTGATGCGATCGAAAATATCGACATCGGCGGCCCGACCATGCTGCGCAGCGCGGCGAAGAATAATAAGTTTGTTACCGTTCTGGTCGACCCGACCGATTACGCGACCGTTATCGCCGAGATGAAGCAGAACAGTGGCGAGGTTTCCGAGGCGACCAACTTCAAGCTGGCGGTCAAGGTCTACCAGCACACTGCTGCTTACGATGGAGCCATTTCCAACTGGCTTGGCAAGAAGACGGCCGAAGAGCATGCCGAGTTCCCGCCGACCTTGAGCCTGCAGTTCCACAAGGCGCAGGGAATGCGTTACGGTGAAAATCCGCATCAGAATGCGGCCTTTTACGTTGAGAAAAATGTGACCGAGGCTTCTATCGCGACCGCCAAACAGCTGCAGGGGAAGGAGCTCTCCTACAACAATATCGGCGATACCGATGCCGCTCTTGAGTGCGTCAAGCAGTTCAACGAGGGCCCGGCCTGCGTCATCGTCAAGCATGCAAACCCTTGCGGGGTAGCGCTTGGCGAGAACCTGCTCGATGCCTACCAGCGCGCTTTCTCGACCGACCCGGAGTCGGCGTTCGGCGGCATCATCGCTTTTAACCGTGAGCTGGATGCCGAAACCGCTGCTGCGATCTGTGAGAAGCAGTTCGTCGAAGTGATTATCGCGCCGAAGGTTTCCTCCGCAGCGGTGGATGTGGTTGCGGCGAAGAAGAATGTGCGTCTGCTCGAATGTGGTGAGTGGCCGGTCGAGTCGAGCCAACGTTTAGACTTTAAGCGGGTCAACGGTGGCCTGCTGGTTCAAGATACGGACTTACTGCTCAGCGCGGATCTGCAGGTGGTCACCAAGCGGGTGCCGACTGCTGAAGAACGCGAGTCGCTTGAGTTCGCCTGGCGGGTTGCCAAGTTCGTCAAGTCGAACGCCATTGTTTACGGTAAGGATGGCATGACCATCGGTGTTGGCGCCGGGCAGATGAGCCGGGTCAACTCAGCACGGATCGCTGCGATCAAGGCCGAGCATGCCGGGCTGGAGGTGCAGGGCGCTGCCATGGCCTCGGATGCCTTCTTCCCGTTCCGTGACGGGATCGACAACGCCGCCGCCGCCGGCATCACTGCGGTCATCCAGCCGGGTGGTTCGATCCGTGATGAGGAAGTGATCGCTGCAGCCGATGAGCATGGCATTGCAATGATCTTCACCGGCATGCGCCACTTTAGGCATTAGGAAGCGCGCCTTTCGCGCAATCTCGGCGTTGCCCTGCGAAAAGACTTGTACGACGTACCTTTCGGTACGCCTCCGCGTATTTTCTTGGGCGCCTTGATCTTGCACGAAAATCGCACTTCTTGAACGGGCTGCTTAACTTTATGGAATTCTCAGCGTTCTCCGCGCGCGATGCGGTGAAAGGAGATTGGAATAATGAAAGTCTTAGTCGTCGGTGGTGGTGGCCGTGAACATGCCCTCTGCTGGAAGATCGCCCAGTCGCCACTGGTCGAAACCCTTTACTGCGCGCCGGGGAACCCCGGTATTGCGGAACTGGCCGAATGTGTCAATATCGGCGCGGATGAAATAGAGACCCTCTGTGAGTTCGCCAAGGCTGAAGCCATCGATTTGACCGTGGTCGGCCCGGAAGTGCCCTTGACCATGGGGATCGTCGATACCTTTCAGGCCGCCGGTCTGGAGGTTTTCGGACCGAACCGGGCGGCAGCACAGATCGAGGGGAGCAAAGGCTTCTCCAAGAACCTGATGGCCAAGTACAATATTCCGACCGCCGATTATCAGAGTTTCACCGAGCATGCTGACGCTGTTGCTTATATCAAGGAAAAGGGCGCCCCGATTGTGGTCAAGGCCGATGGCCTGGCGGCAGGCAAGGGTGTTATCGTCGCCATGACCGAGGAGCAGGCGATCGCAGCGCTCGATGACATCATGCTCGATCAGGTCTTCGGTGCCGCCGGCGCCAGCGTGGTCATCGAGGAATTCATGGACGGTGAAGAGGCCTCTTTCTTCGCCTTTACCGACGGCAAAAATATTCTGCCGCTGGCGTCTTCGCAAGATCATAAACGGGTCTTTGATAATGACGAAGGTCCGAATACCGGCGGTATGGGCGCCTATTCTCCGGCCCCGGTGGTGACCGCTGAGCTGCATGACGTGATAGTCGAGACTGTCGTCAAGCCGACCATCGCTGGTATGGCCCAGGAGGGCTGTCCCTACAGCGGTATCCTTTATGTCGGTTTGATGATCAAGGATGGCCAGCCGCGGGTGGTTGAGTTCAATGCCCGTTTCGGCGATCCGGAAGCGCAGCCGCTGTTGATGCGGATGAAGTCGGACATCGTGCCGGTCCTGCAGGCCTGCGCCCGGGGTAATTTACAGCAGGATTCGATCGAATGGCACGACAAGGCGGCGGTCTGCGTGGTCTTGGCCAGTGGTGGCTACCCGGCCGCATTTGAAAAAGGTCTGCCGATTTCCGGCCTGGATACAGCGGCGCGGATTGATGACCTGATGGTCTTTCATGCCGGTACCAGTTTTAAGGACGGTGAGATCGTCAATAATAGCGGGCGGGTCCTCGGTGTGACCGGACTTGGGGCAACAGTTAAGGCCGCCATTGACAAGGCCTATGCAGGTGTGTCAGTGGTGACTTGGCAGGATGTTCATTACCGTAAAGATATCGGCGCCCGAGCGCTGAATAGAGATGAGTCAGGAGTTGAAAATGAGTGATAAGAAACCTTTGGTCGGTATTCTGATGGGCAGCGACAACGATTACGGGGTGATGGCGGAAGCGGCCAAAGTCCTGAAGCAGTTTGGCATCCCCTTTGAGATGATTGTTTCCAGCGCCCACCGGACACCGGAGCGGACAGCGACCTATGTCAGTTCGGCGCGTGATAACGGGATCAAGGTATTGATCGCCGGTGCCGGTGCCGCTGCCCATCTGGCCGGCGTGGTTGCTGCTGAAACCACGTTGCCGGTGATTGCTGTGCCGATCGATGCGACCTCGCTGCAGGGTCTCGACGCATTGTTGGCGATGGTACAGATGCCTGCCGGGATTCCGGTTGCAACCATGGCGATCGGCCCGGCCGGGGCGCGGAATGCGGGAATTTTTGCCGCCCAGATTCTGGCGACCGAAGATCTTGAATTGATTGGTAAATTGTCCGAGTTTAAAAGTGATATGGCGGCAGGAGTCGTGAAGAAATCGGATAAGGTGCAGGAGAAGTTGGCTGCCGACGGCCTGATTTGAGAAGACCAAAATTGTATACAATATACAGTTTTTCGGTTGACAGTCGCGGTTGTGGCGACTAAATTATCGTTGGTCATGAACCAATAACATCAAAGGGAGGATTTACTAATGAAGAAGATGCTCGTACTGCTGGCAATTGTTGCCTTGGTTGCTACCACCGCTTTTGTTGCTGTTGCTGACAACGGTCCTGCTTCCATCAAACTGGATGTCAAAATGGGTGCTGTTACCCTCGACCACGTCAAGCACCAGGGTTTGACCGAGTGTGCGACCTGTCACCACACCGGCGATTACGCTGGTTGTAAGACCTGCCACGACGCCAAGCCGGAAGCTCCGAAGGCGAAAAAAGCTTACCACAAGCTGTGTAAAGACTGCCACAAGGAGCAGAGCGGTCCAACCAAGTGTAAAGAGTGCCACGTTAAGTAAAACAGTTTACTTGACAATTTAAATCAAAAAGGCCGATCCGGAAAGAACCGGGTCGGCCTTTTTTTTGTTTAATTTGTTGGAAATAATGGAAGATTGCTGTATAGTTAGTGCCGGCTCATAAAAATATAATCATTGGGTAGCCTTTAACTATGCGATATGCTTCGATCTCGACTGTAGTTCTCTGTTTTTTTTGGTTTGCAGCTTTTAATGTTTGCGCTGAGACTTGTGCGACATCTGCGTGTCATTCGAGGTTTCAACAGGCAGATTTTGTGCATGATCCGGTGCGTACTGACTGCACAATCTGCCATGAGCAGGTTAGCAAAGAACATCCGCAAGGAGCGGAGGATTTTCGTCTCGTCGCATCCGGTGCCGCTCTTTGCTATCTCTGCCACGACAACATGATAACCGAGGCGCGTTTCCATGAACCGGTCAAGATGGGGCGCTGCACTTACTGTCATGATGTGCATGGTAGCGCGAATGAATATCTGCTGGTGAAGCCGGTTAACAAGCTTTGCCTGAAGTGCCATACCAGCAAGCGGCCGTTAGAGGGGATGGAGAACCTTCACCCCGTCCTCGTTAGTGATGGCTGTACGGCCTGTCACTCGCCTCATTCAGCGAAATACAAAGAACTGTTGCCGGTCGAGGGTGCCGATTTCTGCGGCGCGTGTCATGCTTCTGTCCGACATCTCACCAAGACTGCCAAGGTCAAGCACGGTGCCATGGATGGTGGCTGTATTGCCTGCCATGATCCACACGGCAATGGCAACAGAAGGATGCTTACCGCTCCGGAACAGAGTTTCTGTGTCAGCTGTCACGAGGATATTGGCGCTCTGCTCAAGGTCGCTAAAAGTCAGCATCAACCTGTCGCCGAAGGGGTTTGCTGGTCCTGTCATAATCCTCACGGGTCTGACTATTACCGGATCCTCAAGGCTCGCTACCCTGGACCATTTTATACCGGCTACAGTGAAGATGAGTATCAACTCTGCTTCATCTGTCACGACAGCCGCACCTTTCTCTATGAACGGACTTCTGAACTGACCAACTTCCGCAATGGGGATCGTAACCTGCACTTTTTGCATGTCAACAAGAGCAGTAAGGGGCGGGTCTGCAAGACCTGTCACGGTGTCCATGGTGCCGATCAGAAAAAGCTGGTGAAGAGTAAGATTCCCGGCTTCGGCCGTTGGGATATTCCGATTTATCTTCAGGAAAACGCCGTAGGGACGACCTGTACCGTCGGTTGTCATAAACCGAAAACCTACCACCCTGTGCAACCGGTTCCGAATAACTAGGGGATGAACGTGAAATGACGTGGCGATTAATGCTGATACCGATATTGCTGTTGCTGAGTGCCTGTGCTTCGCAAACGCAGGGGCCGACCAAACGCTTTTTCTGGCCGATCGGCGGTGAGCAGCCGAAGGTCGAATATATAAAGTTTTATGCCGCCGACCAGGATGTGCGTCCGCAGGAAAGTGTTCTGTCGCAGGCGATCCTCGGTATTGAGCAGGGGATCATGCTTTTTTCTGCACCGCGTGGTGTCGACAATTTCGCCGATAAGCGTATAGCGGTCGCCGATATGGGTAAACGCCAGCTGCTGATTCTGGATCTGCAGGCCGGTGAGATCAGGACGCTGCAGAATGAAGACGGCGATACCTTCCGCTTCCCGATGCCGATGGGGGTGACCTTCGATGGGCAGGGTGGTGGTTATGTCTCCGATACCTCAAGCGGTGCCATCTACCGTTTCAATCCGGATGAAGTCGTGGTCAATGATTTCGGCGCTGGGGAATTGAATCGTCCCAACGGCCTGGTCTTCGATCCAAAAACCCAGCGTCTCTATGTGGCCGACACCCTGAATCATCAGATTGCGGTTTACAGCGCTGCTGGTGAAGCGTTGGCGCGGATCGGCCAGCGCGGTTCCGGGCCAGCCGAGTTCAATTTTCCCCTCGATGTCGATCTTGGACCGAACGGCGAACTGGTGGTTCTCGATAGCCTCAATTCCAGAGTGCAGGTTTTGCAGGCGGATGGCAGTTTTGTCCGCGAATTTGGCGAGCGCGGCACGGCGCTCGGTTCGTTCATGCTGCCTAAGTCCCTGGCTGTGGACGGTTTCGGGCATGTTTATGTCACCGACAGCCGGGCTCATCGCTTCGTCATTTTTGACCTGCTGGGCAACTATCTGCTGACCATCGGTGGTCGTTCGGTAATGGTCGGTGGCGCAGTCCATCCTGGCGGTTTCGATATGCCGCAGGGGATTTCGGCCGGTGCTGATGGCGAGCTGTTTGTCGTCGATTCGCTCAGCAAAATTGTGCATCAGTTTCAGTACCTGAGTGAGCGTTATCTGCAAAAAAATCCGGTAGGAATTAAAGATATTTACATTCCTGTCGATTATAAAAAGTAAATGAAAGTGGAGTCATCTATGTGTAGAGCACTGATTCTGGCAGCTGTCATCGTCTTTAGCTGGATCAGTTCAGCCGCTGCCCTTGAGGTTCTTTATCCGGCTAACGGAACCTACATCAACCGCTCCGAGGCATTGGTGATAAAGGCCGGAGACGGGGTTGACGGGCTGGTTCTCGAGCTTGGCGGCGAAGCCAGTGACCTGATCGATATTTCCGGGGAACAGTACCGTGCTGCTTTCCAGGATCTGTTGATCTTAAATCCGGAATTTGATGCCGGCGAAAACCACGTCAAGGTCCGCGGTTACAAGCAGGGTGAGAAGGTTGCTGAAACCTCAGTCAGCTTCTTTTTCCGTACCGATCAGCTCGCTGCGCCCCCCGAGGGTTATAGGCGCTTTGAGATGCATGTGCCGGATAAGGAGGCTGCTTGTGCCGCCTGTCATAATCTGAAACCGACTGAGGCTGATCTGGATCTCTCTTCGGCAAAGAATAATCCATGTGTGTCCTGCCATCGCGGCATGCTGCGTCCGGAGTGGTCGCATGGACCGGCCGGTGCCTTTGAGTGCGGATCCTGCCATGAGCTAGAGAATGAAAAGGGGCGTTTCCGTGAGCGGAAGATCAATGCCGATCTTTGTACCGAATGTCACGAGGATATTGTTGAAGAATACATGCAGGCCAAATTCGTCCATGGGCCGGTTGAAGCGGGTTTGTGTAACGTTTGCCACGATTCTCACGCGACACCGCATCGTGGACAGCTGGTGGCGGAAGCCAATACGCTCTGTCTCAGTTGTCATGAGACCGTTGATGATGGGATTCATGTCGTCAGGGGCGTTACCGGGCGAGCTCATCCATTGAGTGGCCCGAAGGACCCAAGTCGAAAAGGCAGGGTTTTTGATTGTACCGGCTGTCACAACCCTCATGGTGGGAACTCAACCTATTATTTTCAGCGGGGGATCGGCTCACGGATGCAGTTGTGTCTGATCTGTCATAGAAAATAGTAAATTTTAAAAAGGGCTAATAAATGAAAACGATGAAACTTTGCTGGACGATAATAGCTATAGCTTTTGTCCTTTCTGGATGTGCTGCTAAGCAGGAACTGCCCAGGTTTGTGTGGCCAGCACCACCCGATGAGCCAAGGTTGGAATTTGTCGGCAATTACTATTCAGAACAGGATCTTGCCGGAAAGAAGAATAGTGAACTGGTCCAATTGCTCGTCGGCCAGCGTCCGGAAATCCTATTTAGGACTCCGTTTGGCATTGTCAGCGATGGACAGGGCCGCGTCTATATTTCCGATCTTCATGTCCATAACGTCTGGGTGTTCGATTTCAACCAGAGCACAACAGATACAATCTCTAAGTCTTCACTGTTTGAGTCGCCAGCCGGAATGGTTTTGGACAAATCCGGAAATCTTTACGTTGCCGACATCGAAAAGGGTCGAATCGTTAAATTCACGTCCGAGCACAAATACGATGGCAAAATTGAGGGTGGTGAAATGAAGGCCCCTGCTTATCTAGCCTTGTCTCCTGATGGCCAAAAACTTTATGTAAGCGAGCCGACTGCACATCGAATTTTAGTTTTCGAGCTGGCCAGCGGCAAACTACTTCGACAGTTCGGCAGGAATGGTGTTGGCGAGGGCGAATTTAACCATCCTCAAGGTCTCGCTTTTGGACCGGATGGACGCTTGTTTGTCGTTGATTCATTAAACGCGCGTATTCAGGTGTTTGACCCAGAGGGTAATTTTCTTGCCAAATTCGGAGAGCGTGGTGATCAAGCTTGGCAGCTTGAAAGCCCCAAAGATCTGGCATTTGACAGTGAGGGGCACCTGTATGTCATTGAGGCGCGTAGCTCAGTGGTTAAAACCTTTACAGTCGATGGTCAACTGTTACTGATGACGGGCGCAGGGAAGCCTAGTTATCAGCCCTTCGGGTTTCATTCGCCCAAATCAATTTCCATTGATTCCTCGGACCGGATTTATGTCGCCGAATCTTTAGGACGGCGCTTTACGATTTGGCAGTACATGAGCAAAGAGTACCTGCAGAGCAAACCATATACAGCAGACGACCGGCAGCAATTGCTCGACTATATGGAGAAGATCGCTGTGGAGAAAGAACGTTAAGACTGATTAGGTCGAGCTTAAGAGGTGGTTATTTGACGTAGTCGTTTTAAGTTAAATGGCTATCAAGAAACGAGACCACCGTCGCTCGAAGTGGTTGCTAGGGAAATAGTGTATCTTTTAGGCTTAATATATGCTAATAAATGGCATCTAATTTGCTAGTAAGTATGCTGAGGATCTTTCTCAGTTTTCTGGCCCTTGGTGGGCAAAGCGTATTAACAGACGAATATGGAGGTCAAAAAATGCGCAAATTAATGGTGATGGTGATGGTTTTCTTCTTTTTTGCTAGCCCGGTGCTTGCCGATATCGTCGGCAGTAAGCACGACTTGTCGGCATCCGGTGGTTCAACGCTGACAAATGAAACAGGTGGCACAACGCAGGTCTGTGTTTTCTGTCACACCCCACATGGATCCTCAACCACGGTTTCCGGGCCATTGTGGAACCGTGACCAGCAAGCCGCAACAGCTGCCTACAATAATCCTAATAATACCATGGCTGCTGGTGCCCCGGATGTGTTCGATGTCAACGACACCGATGCTCCGCTTTGCCTGGGTTGTCACGACGGTACTGTTGGTAACGTTCTTGAGAACCAGCCAAACGACTTTAACACTACAGTTGTTGATACTGGTTTTGCGGCTTCCCCAGCTGCTTTGGGTACCGATCTTTCGAACGACCACCCGATCGGCATGGTCTATAACGACGCTGCCGGGCAGGAGCTGAATTCTCCAGTTGCCGGCTTCGTCGGTTCTTTGCCGCTCTATACCTCGAATATCGGTGGCGCCGCTGGGGCGGATGCGGGTGATGTTGTTTGGTGTTCGTCTTGTCACGATGTTCATGGCAAGGATAATGGCGGTACAGATTATCCTTTCTTCTTGAACGATTCGATGGACAATTCCGCACTCTGCGTTGTCTGTCACATCAAGTAAAACCCTTACAACCATTCGTCTGGTGAGGGGCAGGAGCAATCCTGCCCCTTTTGACAGGCGATAGCTGGTTGGTTGGGCTGAGTATTTTTTGGGAGCCATTATTGCGCTTGCCACGAGCGGCTCCGTCGTTGGTTGATTTTTTGGAGTAATGACGTACCTATGTTTTTTGTGAGACTCTGCATAGTTCTTGGGTTGGTCTGCTGCTGTCTGTTGGGACGCAGCTTGGCCATGCCCGGAAATTTGTCAGGGTCTGCAGAGTTGCGTTATGCGCAGCATACTGCTGAGGAAAATGGTGTCGAGGTGCTTGATGCCAGCCATTTTGTCCAGCAGTATTCTATGTTGTGGTCAACTTACGGGACGTTGAATAAGGGACGGGCCGGGGAGTATGATTTTTCTCTCGGTTACGAATGGAGCTCGGCAGATGTAGAGATCGATGGTCCTGAAGGGTTCGACGTGCCAATCGATAACCCCCTCGATAAAATCCTTTTTCGGGGCAACCTGTTGCTGGCTCCGGGTGGCTTACCGTTTCAAATGAATCTTTATTCCTATGACATGGAGCATCTGAGCCTGAATTACAGGCAGCTCGGCGAACTTTTTTATAACCAGGATACGGAGTCTACGTCGGGTATTGTCTCCACCATACAGAATGGGACACACATAACCACCGGGATGACTTTTGTTGCGGGAGTGAAAAATGGCGATTACCGTGGGAGGTATCGCGATCTGTTTACGTCGATGCCGAGAATCTTAGTAGACTTTAGGCAAGATGAGATCCGCGATCTGAAGGGGCCATCTCCACAAGATTATGTCGACCGGGATTTGGCTTTTGTATCTCTGAATAAAAACGAAAACTGGTTCCACTATCGTTTTTTTACCCATGAAGACAAACTGGAGCCGAATAACGATTACGATAGTCAGAGTTATCTGCTCGGGACAATAGACCATGTCAATCGTCGCCAATGGATCGATTTAACTAATTGGATCCAGATTTCCACGGATATTTCATATTCGGACACCAGTCCAGGGCCAAGAGCGTCTGAGAGTCAGCAGAAGCGTTACGACTTCAATTTTTATACCTCTGCCCAGCGAAAAGATTGGAAGGGGGGGGCATATACCAGCTTCAGCAGAATACGTGATGGTCATTCATTGGAGAAGGACCTGGATATCCCGGTCTTGGCTAGTGGCCGGGTGAATAGAGAGACGACTTGGAGGGTTCGCCTGGAAAATCAGCATGAGCAAGAGGATATTTTTGCCACCGGTGCTCTGGAAAAAGAGAGTAACCTGTTCCTGGCATCCCGTCTCGATATGTATTCTCAATCTCGTTACATGGTCTCACCACTGTTAGATGTCGAATACAAGGATGGCTCCAGAGCCGATGGTTTTGCTTTCCGAGCTGGGGTCGAAGTCTATAATAATCTGCGCTATCGGACGGATACTGATGTGTTTGGTTCCTATGCTCTGTCTGTCTTTAATGGTACGTCCGCCGCAGAGGGTGAGTCAGATTATATAGAGCAACAGTTAACGGGACGTTACGCCAGAGATTTGAATGCCGATTTGCGGACTGGGTTTGAGCAGGAACTGACATTTGGATCGGGTGAGTATGATAGTAGCTCAACCGATTTTATTAGCGCAGATATCACTATCTTGAACTCTCTGGATGGGAATAGTGGGTCGTCAGAAAAGGGGAACTATTATCGATCGATTAGCCGTTGGTATATAGATCATCGGCCGGCAAGTCGAATTTACAATCGGCTGAGCTTAAGTTACGATTTCATAAGTGCTCCGGCCGATTCTGGTGGCCAATTTTCTGCTGTGCATAATTTAAATTATTATGGCCGCAAGGTAGATGCCTCACTGTTTAACGAATTGATTTTTGGTGGTTCGTTGCATGAATCATTTAATGCTGATCTGGACTTGGTTGGTGGGTCTTCGATTACGCGTCAAACCGGTGAGGTAACCAGTAGCTTTGAAAGTATCGGTCGTCTCGATTACGATCCGGATCGTCGTCACCACAACGTCTTAGACTTAGAGCTGGAATGGCGTAAGTTTAAATCTGCTGGTTCGGATCAGCGTTACAAGCTTAGTCAGCTGTATGAGTATACTTTCTGGAAGGAGCGAGGATTGCTGAGAAAAGTTGCTGTGTTGGGTGAGGAAATTGAATACGAGGACTATTCAGCATCGCTTGGCACATCAAATTCTTTACTGAGTTTTAGTCTTTTTTCAGAACTGTACCCCACGCGGCAGACATTGTTAAGCGCAAGACTGCGTTATGAAGTCGATTCTACTAAAGAAACGGAAGCAATGCTGGTGTTCCTGTCTGCCGGTGTTGATTTCGAAAAGTTCCAGATGGAGTTCGATTATGCCTATGGGACACGGACCGATGGAATTAATCAGCCTGAGAGGGTAGAACATAAGTGGGAAATGAAGGTGAAGAAGATTTTCTGATCGTTCTGGTAATTTGAGTTGGCTGGCCGGTGGCGTCTTGACGTGACCGGTTTTTTAGTGCTTATTGACAGCCATGCAAGAGACTGTTGATGAGCTATCGATCGGTAATCTGCAGCTGATCCAGGCGGAAAAGGGTTATCGTTTTTCCCTCGATCCGGTTCTGCTGGCCCGCTTTGTTGATGTGCGCAGTGGCGATACGGTCGTCGATCTTGGCACGGGCAGCGGGGTGGTCCCTCTGCTGCTGGCAAAGCTGAGTCAGGCGGAGGAGCTGATCGGGGTGGAGCTGCAGGCGCAGCTGGCTGAGCGGGCAGGGCGGAATGTCGCGTTGAATAACCTGCAGGGGCGGGTGCGGATCATTGCTGGAGATGTGCGACAGATTCGGCAGCTGTTGCCGGTTGCCAGTGCCGATCTGGTGGTCAGTAATCCGCCGTATCGGGCTCCCGGCAATGGCCGGATTTCTCCAGAGGATGAGCGGGCCGCGGCCCGCCATGAGCTGGCCGGTGGACTGGAAGATTTCGTTGCTTCAGCCGGTTGGCTGCTGAAAAATGGTGGCCGTTTTGCCCTGATCTATCTGGCCGAACGGCTGCCGGAATTGTTAGTGCAAATGGCAAAGGCCGGAATCGAGCCGAAGCGGTTACGGTTGGTGCATCCCCGTCAGCAGGAAGCTGCGCGGATGGTGCTGGTTGAGGGGCGTAAGGCCGGGCGGCCGGGACTGACTGTTGAAAAACCTTTGTATATTTATAAGGGGGAGGGCAGGGATTACACTGATGAAGTACTGGCGATGTATCAAAATCCTGATCGTTAGTCGCTCTCTTTACGGCCCTTGTCAAGGCGCTTCTGCAGCGTGAAAAAGCGGCGCATTTCGGCGCGCAGTTCCTGGTTATCGATCACTTCCAGCTGTTTTTCGATCTGCTGTTTTTCCTCTTCGCTCAATTCGACCTTCTGCCATATCGGTGTTTCAGGTTCTGTTGGCTGCTTGCGCCGGGCGATCGGTGTCGGTGCTTTGCGTAGATAGATGTCGGTGATGTCGGCGTTCGGTAGTTGCTGGTTGAGCTTCTCCAGGATTTTCGGTTTGAGCATCTGCAGCTGCTGCATCCAGACCGGATGGTCGACCTGGACTTCGAGTACGCCCTGGCGGAATCTGAGTGGCCGGGCCCGGTTGGCAATCTGTTCGCCGACGACCTTGTCCCAGATCAGCCAGGCCTGGTAGCGGGAGAGGCGATCGTCCATCCCTTTGTCACCGAGGACCTGTTTCAGCAGTGTGCCGACCCGTTCGGCCTGCTTCATCGGGGCGCGGTCTTTACGGCTCATTGTAGGGTCCGACGACGGAAACGGGCGCCGGCAAGTTGGCCAGCGACCGCACAGAAAAGAGTCAGGGGAATAACCTGCCAGCCGAAGCCGAACATGCTGCGCAAGGCGACAATAAATGGAATTGACAGGTGGACAAGAACAAACCAGTGCAGAGAAAACTTACGGCTTGTCTCCCGCAGGTAGCCGAGCGGCAGGTTGGACCCAAAGGAGAAAATCAGGAGTGCCGCAAGGGGCAGGAATTTGTCAAAATGCACGTTAGGTATGTCCCTTCGGGCGACAAAATTATCAAGTGATCGCCAGCTGTTACTCTACTCTTCAGGCTTGCTCTCTGTCAATTCCGGGAGTGTCAATAAAGCCCCTTGCATGTCATCGGCAAACGTGGCATGATGCGCGGCCGGACTGAGCTGGGAATGGCTCTTGAGGAGTTTTGACGTGGTTAATGACGGTGATTGTGTCGCAATATTTCACTCGATTCATCGGGTGATGAAAGCGGAGAAACTGCTGAAAGCGGAGAAGCTCGAGATTCTGTTGATTCCGGTGCCGCGGCAGTTGAGCTCCGATTGCGGTCTGGCCATCCGGTTTCCGTTGGCGCTTCGCGATGAGCTGGCGGGGGTGTTGGATGCCGCCGGTCTGGCCATTGCCGAAATCTGGCACAAGCAGGATGGGACCTTTTCGCAATTGCAGTAAAAGGGCTTGTTTTGCGAGGGTTTTGGGCTTGACAAGGGGTATGCCCTTACATATATTTGTTCTTTCGTGAATTTTGCCGTAGCAGTGGTATGTTTGATACATTATCTGACAAGTTAGATTCGGTTTTTAAGAAGCTCCGTGGTCACGGCAGCTTAACCGAACAGCATATAAAAGAAACCATGCGGGAGATCCGCCTGGTGCTGCTTGAAGCGGACGTCAACTTTAAGGTTGTCAAAAACTTTGTCAGCCGGGTTGGCGAGCGGGCGGTCGGTCAAGACGTACTGAAGAGTCTGACTCCGGCCCAGCAGGTGATCAAGGTGGTCCGCGAAGAGCTGGCCGAGTTGATGGGCGAGGGCGAGGACAACTCGCTTGATCTGGCAGTGAAGCCGCCGGTCCCCTTGATGCTCTGTGGTTTGCAGGGGGCGGGTAAAACCACCACCTGTGGCAAGCTGGCTTTGAAGCTGCGCCGTGACAAGCGCAACCCGCTGCTGGTTCCGGCTGATGTGTATCGTCCGGCGGCGATTGAGCAGTTAAAGACTCTCGGCCGCCAGCTTGGCGTTGAGGTGTTCGATTCGCAAACCGGACAGGATCCTGTCGATATCTGCACCCGTGCTCGAGAATATGCAGAACTGAACGGTTTTGATACACTGATACTAGATACCGCCGGTCGTCTGCACATCGACTCTGAGTTGATGGGCGAGCTCAAGCGGATCGTCGCCAATGTTGCTCCGCAGGAGATCCTGTTTGTCGCCGATGCGATGACCGGTCAGGATGCGGTGACGGTGGCGGCAAGTTTTGACGAGCAGTTGCCCTTGACCGGTGTGGTCCTGACCAAGCTGGACGGTGATGCCCGCGGTGGCGCGGCCTTGTCGATCCGGGCGGTCACCGGCAAGCCGATCAAGCTGGTCGGCATGGGCGAAAAGCTGGACGCTCTGGAACAGTTTCATCCCGACCGGATGGCGCAACGGATTCTCGGCATGGGCGGCGGTTGACGAAGATGATGCGGCAGCGATGGAAAAAGCGCTGCGCAAGGATGGCTTTACTTTAGAGACCTTTCTTGAGCAGATGCAGATGGTCAAAAAAATGGGTTCCATCGACTCGCTGTTGAAAATGATCCCCGGTGCTGGCAAGGCGATGAAACAGGCCAAGGGGATGCAGCTGCCGGAAGATGAGCTAAAAAAGATTGAGGCGATCATCCGGTCGATGACCTCGAAAGAGCGGCTTGATCATAAAATCCTCAACGGGTCACGCCGCTTGCGGATTGCCAACGGTAGCGGCACCCGGGTACAGGATGTCAATCAGTTACTCAAGCGCTTCACTGAAGCGCAGAAAATGATGAAGAAAATGCAGAAAATGGGCCCCAAGGGGCTCAAGGGAATGCTCGGCCGGGGTGGTCAGCTTCCTTTTTAAACGTAGAATAGGGAAACGAATTTCTACTATTCGTAATACATAAATAGAAGTTAAGTACCAGGAGGAAAAACAGCATGTCAGTAAAAATCAGGCTCGCCCGCGG
>CALZHQ010000033.1:38530-58379 GCA_945787295.1 uncultured Desulfuromonadales bacterium | reverse complement strand
CACCGTCAGGTCAGCTTGCTGGCGGATGAGAGTATTGAGAAGATGCGGCAGTTGGGTTTGACTGTCGATGCCGGCGCCTTTGCTGAAAACATCACCACCAGCGGAGTCGATCTGGTTGCACTTCCTGTGGGAACACGCTTTGAGCTGGGTAGCGCCTTGCTTGAAGTCACACAGATTGGCAAGGAGTGCCATACCCGTTGTGCCATCTATCATCAGGCAGGCGACTGTGTGATGCCTAAAGAAGGTATTTTTGCCAAGGTGTTGCGTGGTGGCCAGGTTGTCGCCGGATCTCCTGTTCAGGTGCTTTGACATTCCCTGGGTCTATACCAGCTTCTTGTTGGTACAGTGCCAGATTGAGCAAAACCAATAGCAAGAACTGTTGCGAAACGCCCCAGTGTGGAAATTGTCTACATCGGGGCGTTTCGCGTTTTTCCGCAAGAACTGAATTGTTGTCCAATATCTCTACAGTTCCTATCTGTAAAAACTGTAGAGCGCGCTTGTTGGTTAGTGATTTGCGGCTGTTGCCCGGCATTCAGGTCGCATTTGTTACCATGCTGCCTTAAGGAATAGCAGTGATGAGGCATATGAAAAAAAATGAAATTGAAAAGCAGTTTAGGCATGAAGGCTTAATTCTGCCCGAGCTGCTGACCATCGCCATTACCGGAGAGTGCAATCTGCGTTGCGCGCATTGCTGGGTTGATTCCGGGCCTGATTCTTCGGTTTCATGGGTACCGAAGCAGGATGTGCAAAGGGTGATTGACGATTTTGCTGCGCTCGGCGGTTCAGCAATCAGATTAACCGGAGGAGAGCCATTGTTGCACCCCGACTGGCTCGAGCTGATGAGGTTGGCTGGAGCTGCCGGCTTACAGGTTTTATTGCAGACCAATGGTATGCTGTTTGACGATGAAGATCTGCAGGCATTGCGCGAACTCAGGCTGGCAGATTTGAATATTCAGATCAGCTTCGATGGCGCCAAAGCCGCAACGCATGATCTGGTACGTGGCGCGGGGACTTTTCAGCAGGCGCTGAAAGGCGTTCGCTCTCTGGTCGAGCATGGTTTTGGTGCGAATGTCTCGCTGTTCTTTACCGAGATGCGACATAACCTCCAGGAACTGCCAGATCTGTTCCTGCTGGCCGAACAGCTCGGTATCGGTTCAATAACCAGCGGTTCGCTGGTTGTTTGCGGTCGGGCAGGGGAGGAGGATGTCATTGCTCCGCCTGATCCTGAACAGTATCCAGCTTTGCTGCAGCGCTACGCTGAAGACCAAAAATTTCAGCAGCTGTACGCAAAATTCGGTTGTATTGCAGCGTTGGAGTGGTGTGGCACGAAAAGTTCCGGGACTGGGTGCCGTTTCATCAGAACCCCCTACTTGACCGCAAAGGGAGTTCTTTACCCGTGTTTGCTATGCCATGCCGATCAGTACTCCGTTGCAGGGGTCTTTGCAACAGGCCTTCCCGCCGCGCTGATTGAGGGGATTTCGCTCTGGTCGTCGCTGCAGCAGGTCAGTCGTCAGCGGGTGGCAGCAATCCCTGAATGTCGGGAATGCGCATTTCTTCAGAGTTGCGCCGGTGGCTGTATGGGGCGTGCCTGGGGGAGCTTTGGCGATTTTCTGGTTGCGGAAGATCGTTGCCAGCAAAGGCATACGGTGATGCGCTGGAACAATAAAAACTGATCGATTATTATCCTGCGGTTGATTTTTTCACTGCTCTCTGCCGTTTCTCCCACGCCTCTTTCGATGCAAAATTCCCCAGTGTAGATAATCTCCATAGTCTATGGGTCCGGTTGGTTCAGCCTTTCTCTGGGAATGTGTTTCTTTCCTCCCCAGCCACTTAATGTGAATTTCCCCGAAATTCCTTCTGGAAGCTGGTAAATGCTTAATTTAGAACGATGTTTTTAATTGGCATTGGCTTTGCTATATCAATTTACCAGATTGTCGATGAGCCTTGGTGACACAGAGTTCAGACCAATCAGTTGATGTTTGGTGGATCGGGTAAAACAAGGTTATTGCCAGTCTCAAGGGCAGCTCGGTTCCCGCTGGTAAGACAATTATCACGTACTCAAAACTAACCGATAGTATGAGTACAAATCCCTAAAAGGAGGAAACACCATGCCCCATTTTAAAGATGCAAAACGGACCCTCAACGGTGAAAGACAAGAGTATCCGATCAAAATGCAGCACGCTTACCCGTCGGTAAATATCGGCTGGGGTGCCCATACCATGGTTGGTAACGATGCCAAAGCTCTGGGTATGACCCGGGCGATGATTGTCACCACCGGCCTCAGAGGGACTGGTATCATCGAGACCATTCAGGGCGTTCTCAAGCATGCCGGCGTCGAGACTGAAGTGTTTGCCAAGGGGACTCCGAACCCGAAAGATTTCGAGGTTATGGAAGGCGCCAAGATGCTGTCCGCAGGCAAGTTTGATGGCCTGATCAGCATCGGTGGCGGTAGTACTACGGACTGCTGTAAAGCGATCAAGCTGGTCCACGCTCACGATGGTCAGGATGTCCGCTCCTTTGAAGGCGCTTTTAAAGCGACCAAGCCGAACAAAATTCCGCACCTGGCAATCAATACCACCTCCGGGACCGGCTCCGAAGTTTCCTGCTTCTCGATCATCAATCACACCGAGAAAATGTACAAAATGGCTCTGTTTGATCCGAACTGCACCCCAAGTAAAGCGGTCAATGATCCGTTGCTTCATCAGTGCATGCCTGGCGACTTGGCTGCTTACACTGGCATGGACGCTCTGGCCCATGGGGTTGAAGCAATCGCCTCACGGCTCTGTGTCCAGTCCGCCTACGGTCCGGGCCTCTGGGCGATTTCCGAGATTTTTGCTAACCTGCGCCAGTCGGCGAGCAACCGGAACAACGATAAAGCGATTGAGCAAATGGTCTGGGCTGAAATGGCCGCAGCTTACAGCTTCAACAGCGCCGGTCTCGGGATCGTCCACAGTATGGCACACGCCATGGGCGGCCTCTATGATTCTCCGCACGGCCTGTGTAACGCCATCGCCATGGTCGATGTCTGTCGTCTCAACCTGCCGGCCTGCCCTGAGCGCTTCGCCATGATGGCTCGTGCCGCCGGAATCAATACCGACGGTATTTCCGATATGAAGGCTGGTGAAATGTTCATCGACATGATCCAGGAGCTGAAGGACGACCTGGGCTTCGCAGCAGCTGATATCTGCTCCGAAGGAAATCCGGTCGATATCGGCTTTGAAAACATGCGCTCCGTTTTCAAGGGCTGCATGTAATTCATGCTGAAACAGACGTTCTAAGCTGAGGTGAGGAGCCGTTGGCCCCTGGGGATTCCCCTCCTGGTGTCAGCGGCTCTTTCATTTGTAGTAGAATAGAAAAATATATCCGATACCTACAGCAAGAGGTTGATCATGATGACCGAACAAGACGTTAGTGAACTGCTCCGCTCTGGAGGCTATATTGCAGATGAAGCTATCGCTACGGCGGTTTTTCTCGCTCTGCGCATGGAGAAACCGATACTGATAGAAGGGCCGCCCGGGGTCGGCAAGACTGGTCTCGCGAAGACTCTTTCCGAGGTTATGGATTTCCCTCTTGTACGCCTGCAATGTTACGAGGGGATCGACGAAGGCAAAGCTCTTTATGATTGGGAATATGGCAAGCAGCTACTTTACACCCAGATGCTGCGGACCCAGCTCGATAATCATCTTTGCGGCACTGTCGACCTGCGCGATGCTGTTGAGCAGTTGGCTAACGAAGAAAGTATGTTTTTCTCGCAGAATTTTTTGGTCCAACGGCCGATCCTGCGCAGCTTTCTTTCAGAAAAACGTTCGGTTTTGCTGATCGATGAGATCGACCGTTCCGATGATGAGTTTGAAGCCTTGTTGCTGGAATGTCTGAGTGATTTTCAAGTGTCGATTCCGGAACTGGGAGTGATCGAAGCGAAACAAAAACCGTTAGCGATCCTTACCAGTAACGGTACCCGGATGATATCCGACGCCCTCCGGCGGCGCTGTCTTTATCTGTATATCGATTACCCGGAGGAAGAACGTGAAGTGCAGATCGTTCGCGCCCGTTTTCCTGATGTTTGTGACGAACTGGCTCACCAGATGGTCGGCTTTTTGCGCAAGGCGCGTGAACTCAATCTGCGCAAACCGCCCAGCGTTTCAGAAACCCTCGATTGGGCCGAGGTGTTATCGATTCTGCATATCAGTAAACTGACTCCGGATGTGGTTGCCAACACTGTCGGGGTGATTTCCAAGCACCAGGCCGATTTAGGAAAAGTGGCGGAACTGGCTGCTGAAGAATTGAGCTGATCGTGGAACGAATCATCACCAGATTTGTGGCTGACCTGAGACGGGAAGGGCTCCGAGTCTCTCCGGGGGAGAGCCTAGATGCCGTCTGTGCCCTGGCTCATGGCGGACTTGGCGGGCGTGACTCGGTGCACGCACTATTACGCTTGACGCTGGTGAAGAAAGTCCACGATATTCCCGTTTTTGATGAGGTCTTCGCACGCTTTTTCAGGAATTATCCAGAAGGCATGGGCGTTGCTCCCGAAGATTTGCTGCACGAAGCAATCAGTGGCATGGAAGGGGAGCAGATGCTCGGCACCAACCCCGAAATGGTCAATAATAAAATGTCATTGGCGGGCGTTGATGCTGGTCTGAATCCTGAAGACATCAAGGATCTTTCACAACTTAGAGAAATCGATTTTGACCAACTTGACGGTTCTGAGATCCAGGTGCGAATGAAGGGCTATCGCGGCTCACTGGATGCGTCCAGACCATCGATGCGGATGCCGCAGAATCCTATCACCATGGCTTTTAAGCAGCCGAGCGGTCAACAGCGCGACATGACCTTTACCCAGCAGGAAGTCGACGAGATGGAAGATGCCGTCGCGCGAATGCTGCTCCGCCTGAAAAAAGATGTTCGGCGGGTTAAAAACATGGAAAATCGCGGCAAAATTCACGTCGTCCGCACCATCCAGAAAAATTACCGTAACGGCATGGTTCCTTTTCTGCTGGCCCTGCGCCGCAAGCGCAAACAGAAGCCACGTCTGGTGGTGCTCTGTGATGTCAGTTTTTCGGTCAGCCATGCCGCCCAATTCATGCTGCTGTTGCTGCATACTCTGCACAACCGGATGATGGATGTCCGCAGTTTCATCTTTAACGCGGAGCTGGCAGAAATTACCGAAATGCTCAACAATACCCCGATCAATGCCATGTTGGAGAATATCGACAGTGGCAAGATTGTCGATCTGGATGAAAACAGTGATTACGGCAAGGTGTTCCTGGCGTTCAAAGAAAAGTTCCTGGAAAACCTGCGCGGCAAACCGGCGGTGATTTTTCTTGGTGATGCACGTAACAATTATAATAAAGCCAACGCTTGGGTGCTCGAGCAACTGCGCGAGAAAGCTGGTTATATGCTCTGGTTGACTCCGGAAGACCGCTCGCTGTGGAAACGGGGTGACTGTCTGATGGAGACCTATGGCGCCTATTGTGACAAGGTCGATGTGGTCAAAAGTGTCGAAGAGTTAAACCTGATTGTCGAAGACCTGTTCCGTAATATCTACCTGGAGGACGAACATCGCTCCAAACGCTCGATCGCAAAGGTTGAGGAAGAACAGGATCACGATTACCGCGATTACTACACCCGTGGCGCTGGCGCAGTGACACCGGCTCTCGATCCAGACGCCCGCAGTCACTGGTAAAAATCATAATCACTTCATCTGAAAGGATTTCCAATGCCGTGTGACAGTAAAGATCATTCCAACCATATGTGCGCACTCAAATTGCGGGGGAAGACCGATTGCATAGAACTTCTGTCTGATCGGCCTTTGGTCGAATGCAAACATTGTGGTGCCAAAGCGAATAGCATCAAGAATATCTGCGCTGCTCATTTGGGTGCTGCTGCACCCAATATTGAAGGTGGCCACGGCATTGTCGGTCTTGATGAGATCGGCAAACCGCATGCCGGGTCCAGAAAAACCGAATAGTAATAAGCATTTGCGGATATCAAGAGTGAAGATTCCAAGCTGATGTGAAACGCCGGGGACGTATTCATTGCGACTCAGGTCCCTTTTTCAAAAGGAGTGTTAGCCATGCCAGAACGGACAACGGTGACCAGTTTTATGGGCAATCCTGTGACCCTGCTTGGGCCTGAGCTTAAGGTTGGCGACAAGGCTCCCGACTTTCAGGTTGTAGATACTGCGTTAACACCAGTAACGCTTGCTGATTTTGCGGGTAAAACAAAAATCATCTGCTCAGTTCCATCACTCGATACGCCTGTCTGCGATACCGAAATGCGCAGGTTCAATCAGGAGGCTGCTGGCCTTCCTGAGGATGTCGTGGTTCTGACGATCAGTCTCGATCTTCCTTTTGCCCAGAAAAACTGGTGCGCAGCAGCTGGTGTCGAGCGGGTCAGTATCCTTTCCGATTATCAGGAGCGCTCATTTGCTCTTGCCTACGGGGTGTTGATCAAGGAGATGAAACTGACAGCACGATCAATTTTCATCGTTGATGCCGACAATGTTATCCGCTATATCCAGCATGTTCCAGAAGATTGTCACCAAAGAGGTTCCTGGTGACGGTATCTGCGGTGCATACTGAAAACATCTTTGTGACTGATATCCGCATAAAGAAGCAAACAGGTGGTTAAAGTAATGATTACTGGTGGTTACGAAAGTTGTATCTGCGACAGCAGTGACGTTCATAAACATATGTGTACTCTGATTGCCCAACAACGAGCTGAAAGCATTAAGTACCTTTCTGACCGGCCGGTTGTAGAGTGTAAGCATTGTGGTGCCAAGGCGAATAGTTTGAAAAACATTTGTGCGACCAGTTTTGCAGGAACCTGACCAGTACCATGGTCGAGACAGCACTAGGTAAAGTAGAGAGGGGTGCCTTGAAAAAGCTATCAGAATCTCAGGCCAGCCAGTTCGAGCTGCAGTGCAAAATTGAGGAACTGCGGAAATCCCAGGAAGAGCTGGAGAGATCTCGGAATGTCTACGCTTTTCTTTACGATTTTGCTCCGGTTGGATACTTCACCATTGATCATGCCGGAGTGATCAAATCAGTCAATTTGTCGGGGGAAAAGTTGCTCGGTGAGCCTAACTCCCGACTCGTCAATGAGATGTTTGAACGATTTGTTGCCGCAGAAGACTGCTTTGTCTTTACCGGTTTTCTGCAGACGGTATTTACAAGTCAGGAAAAACAGACGTGTCGGCTGCGCCTCGCAAAACCTGACCAGGAAGCTCTCTATGTACGGATTGAGGCTAAAATGACCAATGCCGGGCAGGAATGCCTGGCAGTTCTGGTCGACATAACCGAGAAAAAACGTGCTGAACAGGCTTTGGCAGAGAGTGAATATAACCTGGCCAAAGCCCAGGAAATGACCCATGTTGGTTCCTGGAGCTTCGACCCGGACACCGGGAATGTCAAGGCTTCAGCTGAACTGCTGCGTATTCTGCACCTGCGATCAGAAGACACCACCCATGAAGCATTTGCCCGCGTGGTCCACCCGGAGGACGTTGACCGGGTGATGTACCATCTGAGTCTTGGTATCGATCATGGCAGAAACTATGAGATCGAACATCGGCTGCTGTTTCCCGATGGCACCGAACGATGGGTTTATTCGATCGTTGAACCGATGGTCAATAGCGCCGGCAAGGTCATCCGTCTTTACGGAACCACACAGGATATAACCTCGAGAAAGCAGGCCGAAGCTGCGTTGCAGAACAAAACCAACGAACTGCAGGCGATCTTCGATTCGATCAGTGACAGCATCATGGTCTATGACCAAGAAGGGAACGTTCAGCATCGAAATAGTATCGGCTCACAGTTTTTCTCCCAGTCCGCTCTGCATGGCAAATCTTGCCAGGAGATCTTTCATCCGGGGCAGCAGTCTCTTCCGCAGGATTGCCCTGTGGAACGGGCATTAAAGGGGGAGCGGATGGACACCTCATTGACGTGGGAAATAGGAGATCAGGGCACCCGATATCTGGATGTCACAGCAACGCCGATTCGTGACGCGCTGGGCGAAAAAAACCGGGCGCTGGTTTTCTTTCGCGATGTTTCTGAAAAACGACACCAAGAAATGCATCTGATTCAGGCGGAGAAAATGTCGAGTATCGGTGTGCTGGCAACCGGGATTGCGCATGAAATAAACAATCCTCTGACCTCGGTGGCGGGGTTTGCCGAGGCGTTGCAGCGCCGCTTTCGGGATGAAGCCGGCTTGCAAGAAGATAGTCGTTTGGATGTTTTTCCTCGCTACCTGGAGATGATCATCAGTGAGTCCTACCGCTGCAAAGGGATCATCGACCATCTGCTCAGTTTCGGCCGTAAATCAGACGGAATCCCCATAAAAGTTGACCTGAATCTGATTGTGCGGGAAATCCTTGAACTGCTCCATTATCATTCGAGTTACAAACAGGTCGAAGTTAGTACAGACCTGAAACCGAACCTGCCACGGATTCACGGCGACCCTTCCAGCCTGCGCCAGGTCTGCATGAATCTGCTGATCAATGCCTACCAGTCGATCGAGGAAAATGGGTGTGTAAAAGTCATAACCGATCAGGCTGAAGATTTAATGGTTTCTCTTGTGATTCGGGATAATGGCTGTGGAATCGATAAGAAACTGGTCGAGCGGATCTGGGAGCCGTTTTTTACCACCAAAGAGGTGGGGCAAGGTGTCGGGCTCGGTTTAGCCCTGACCTATGATATTGTCAAACGGCATGGTGGAGATATTAATCTGACCAGCCGCGAGGGAGAAGGATCGCAATTTACCGTATTGCTACCAATTTCTCCCGGATGATAGCGACTGGATTATCGTTGTCTGCCGAGTCATTTATTTCAGAAATCAAATAAGGGGGTTTTATGAGCCGAATACTGCTGTCAACCAGTCGATATGTTCAGGGCCCAGGAACCCTTGCTGAGATTGGCGAGCACGCTGTGCGTCTGGGGAACAGCGCTTTTGCCATCGGCGGCAGAACTGCTTTGTCGATCTGCGGCGCGACAATTGAGAAAAGCCTGAAGGAGAAAGGTCTCTCCTATGGCCAGGAGCAATTCCAGGGTGTCTCTTCCCGCCGGGAAATCAGTCGTCTGGTCGAACTTGCCGGAGCGCAAGGCGCAAATATCATTATTGCCCTGGGTGGCGGTGCCTCGATCGATGCCGGTAAAGCGGTCTCGCACGAAATGAATCTGCCGGTCATTGTCATCCCCACCACCGTTGCAACCGACGCGCCCTGTTCTGCTTTGTCGGTCGTTTATACCGATGCAGGCGTGTTCGAGAGCTATCTCTACTTGCGCAGAAACCCTGATTGCGTTCTCGTCGATACGACGATTATTGCCAATTCGCCGGCAAAGTTCCTGGTCGCCGGAATGGGGGATGCTGTTGCCGGTTTCTGGGAGTCTGGTACTGTCACGCGGAGCGGTAAGCCCAATTCATTTTCCGGTGGCAAAACCCCCACCCTGGCCGTCATGGCTATTACCCGCCTCTGTTATGAAACTCTCTTGGAGTCAGGGCTACAGGCAAAAATAGCGGTGCAGCGGAAAGTGGTCACGCCGGCCGTTGAGTCGATCGTTGAGGCGAATACACTGCTCAGCGGTCTCAGTTCAGAAAATGGTGGCCATGCTGGTGCGCATTCTATTCACAACGGGCTGACGACTTTGCCTGCGACGCAAAAAAAGCTGCACGGGGAAAAGGTAGCCTTCGGTCTGCTTGCTCAACTGGTCATGGAGGGGCGATCATCCAGGGAGATTCGCGAAGTCCAGGAGTTCTGTTTCAGTGTCGGCTTGCCGGTCTGTCTGGAAGAACTGAATCTGCCCAACCCATCAGCAGAAGATATCCGGACTGTTGCCGAAACCGCGGTCGCAGAGGGGGAGACTATTCATGCAACCTGGTTTCCGGTGACTGCTGCTATGGTTGAAGCTGCAATCTGGACGGCTGATGCGCTTGGGGTTGAGTTTAAGGCAGGAAAACTTCCCTAACCACAGCTGAAAACTCATGGGGAAAAGGGGAGTCGGCAACCATAGGATTAAACGTCATAAGCCCAGGATATGGTATCCATGGGCTTTTGACGTTTAATCTTTGTCTTACAAATACGGTCCTATAACTCAAACATGGGCTATTGCCACCAAGACACCAAGAGCACCAAGTAAACCCCGATTCCTGGTTTTTGTTTCTCTTCGCACCTTGATGTCTTGGTGGCTAAATGAAGACTTTTCATCAGAGTCTTTTTATTGGTTATAAAACCGTAAAAATATTTCAACTACCCTGCGCGAAGACAAGGGCTAATTGATTTTGTCCAGGAGTTCCATTTTTTTCGCATTATAGTCTTTCTCGGAGATAAGCCCTTCGTTCAGCAGCTCTTTTAAATATTTAAGTTTGTTCTTGATGTCTTCAAGCACATCTCCAGATGCTTGGGGTGGCGCCGTTTTCTCTACTGGCGTGTCGAGGTCTTTTGTCTTTGGTGCGACTGCCGGGGGAATTTCTTCAATTGTCCTGACGGTAGAATTAGTCTCAGTGTTGGCGGATTCTTTCAGCCTGTCGAGATCTGCCTCTACCCACATTGGGGCTATTTTGCCGGTTTCAAACTTGTGCAATACGATATAAGGGGCGGTAGCTGATATGGGAGTATCCGAAGTTTTTATTTTTAATGGATCGCTAGTGGAATAGTTGTATTGAAAGGCAGAGGTTTCGCCCGCATGGCGGTCGGAATTGATAAAATTAAATGCTATATTTAACTGTCCATTGGGCTCAATAAATATGACCCCTTCTGTTTTACGGCTGATCGAAAATATCAAGGCCTCTTCATTGTTAAAGGAGGCAAAACGGATCCGTTGACCGGGATCGGCTTTGGACAGTGTCTTTGCTAGAACGGGTGCCAGCCGGTGAATTTCAACCGTCTGGAAGACCGGACTCTTTCTCTTTTCGTTCATCAGCCCGAATGTTTCGCTGTAGGTCAAATCTCCCAGCAGCTTTTCTAAAACAGCTAAATCTAACTTATACGGATGCTGATATTTTTGCTGAACGGTACCTCCATTTTCCTGGTGCTGTTCTAGACTGACGACAAATTCATGTTGTTGGACGACCGGTTGACGAACCCATTTGCTGCTGGCACATGCGGAAAGAAAAACGACACTTAAGATGAACAGGACAGTTATTCGTTTCATTTGCTGATGACCTCCGAAGATTTATTGGATTGATATTTAAAATTATCGGCAGATATGCGCTGCAGAGGCATGATCGTCAGTGATAAATAAATGCAATTAGCGCTCCAAAGGCTAGGTGATAAATCCGAAAACAGTCTGTGGCAGCTTCATTGATAGTAAATGTGTGAATATGGCAAGGATATGTCATTTTTTAAGTCACCCGGCAAAAGACATTAATCCTATTGCTTGGGAGGGGGATTGTGCTGCTGCTTAAGGAACAACCAAGCCACCGGAGGCAAAACCACGGCAAACACATAACAGAGCAACATAAACGTCTGCTGAACTCCCAGGGTGTCGGCCAGTAACCCGATCAGTGGGCCGGTGCAGACGAAACTGAACCGGAAACAGAGCGATTGCAACGAAAGAATTCCGGCCCGATTGGCAGAGGGTATCTCCTGCTGGGCATGGTTTAGCAACATCGGGCCGCGCAGGCCGCGCATGCTGGTCAAAAAGTAGTAGAACAGGAAGCCCCAGAGTCCACCGAGCAGCCCGAGCCCCAGGTAGCCTGAGATGATCAACAGAATGAACAGCAGCACCATGCGCCGGTCGCCTAACTTTAGATGACTGCGGTGGCTGGCCAGGGCAAACAGGGCGACACTCAGGTTGGCGCCCGCCCAGATCGGCCCGAACCAGGCGAGCGGAACGCCGCCGTCCTGCATGTAGGGTTGAATCAACCAGACTGGATAGAAGGAAGCCATTCCAAGCACCAGGTTTAAAAGGATGGTGTAGCGCAGGCGCTTGTTTTCTAGCAGTGCGTATCTGGTTGACCTCCAGGCCTCGGCAAGATGACTGGTCGGCGGTTTGAGTTTCCGCTCTGGCTCGATCAGGGTGCGGGTCAGGAGCAGGGCCAGCACCCAGATGGCTGCCTGGATCAGAAAGGGCAGCAGCGGTGCCGCCGCGTAAAGGAGTCCGGCAAAAATGGCTCCAAACGCTTCGCCGGTTTGACCAAATCCATTCATCCGACCTTCATGGCGGGAATATAATTGTTCCTGCCCTTCGGATTTCAGGCTTTCATAAAGCAGTGCGCTGTCCGAACCGCTGATAAAAGAGATTGAAATGCCCAGGATGATTTCGGCAATCAGGACTTGAGTGAAAGAATCGGCGAAGGAATATAGTCCCCAGCCTATGATGCCGAGCAAGGAGGCAAAATTCAATGCAGCTCGATAACCGATCCGATCACTCAGGTAGCCGGACGGATACTCCATGATCACCATGGCGATAGAAAAAATACCTTGCAGAAGAAGGATTTCGGTCAGGCTCAGGCCGATCTGATCTTTCCAGAAGAGCGTGATGATAGCCATCGGGAACAGGCTCATCTGCAGGAAAGAGAAGAGGTAAAGTTTCTTGATGTTGGAATGGAGAGGTTTCATTTCATGCTTTCTAAAGACCCCGTCTGTAGACAACGGAGAACCCAATTCTGCCGGTTTCTCAATCTGTACAGCCTCCTGGGTTTTTGCGGAAGAAAAAGGACTGAAACGGTCCGCTGACTGCCACCTCGTCAAGCCGATAATTATGACACCGTATCCCGTCCGTACTAAACATCGTACAGGCTGATCTGTTGCGCCGCTACTGCGCTGTCGGAATTTTCTTCCCGCTCGAGCCGCCTTGTTGCCGAGTCTCGCCTAACTCTTTGAAACCGGTCACGGCAGGCCGCCGAATATCCTTGGACACATCTGGGAGTCGTTCTTTGCCAGAAAAGATGGTGGGGAATGGTTAAATGCTGACTTGCAGTGCGCTTAGACGCTATGAAAGATTTCAGTTCAAGGTGTTTCTGCCGATTGGTTAATGATGAGAGGTAGGGTTTGATAAGCGGAGCATGAAAAAAGCATCGGTTACCTAAGGCGCGCTGGATCGCTTAAAAAACCACCCTCATTTTTGTGAAGGTGGTTATCTAAAAGTATTTTCTGGCTGCAGGTGGGGGGTGGATTTGATTTCAGCCATTTTCATAAGCTGTTCGGTCAGGCCATGGAGGTGCTTGTGGCTGCCACCAGTGGTGTAATCATTGCTTCTTCTCCTGCTACAGGCATGACAGCTTCTTTAATCCATGGGAAACCTTGATATCTTTGGTGAGGGCCTGGAACGCTCTTGGGGACAAAGGCTATCCGGTCTCCTGGGTGGACCATATGGTAGATATCAGCGGGGATATGATTGCAGTAAATGGAACCGATCACGTTTAACGGTAAATTCAGATCCATTGCAATATCGGATGCTTTTCGGCCAGATGTAGCGAGGGTGATTTCGAGATATGGTTGCAAGCCCTTTTCTTTTCTCAATCTGTGCAGGGTACCAAGCATGCGGACTGATACAGGTTTTAATTCTTGCATGACAGACCTCCTCCTTCAGTTTTAAAACATTTATTAACACGTCCTGACTCACTGGATGGACGTTCAAGTCTTGGATTCTCTGTTCAAAATCAGTGTCTTGCCGCAGCATTTATTACAGACTCGTCAACGGGGGACGTCTTATTTTCATCAACATCAATCAGAAGAAGATCATCCAGATCCTGATTTGCACCGCCATCCCTTGATGATTGGGTGATCTGGCGCCCCGTTGTGACAGATTTCAGACTGTTCTTTAAGAGATTCGTTTGCCCTCCTTATTGAGCAGCAGACAGAGTGCGCTATCCCTCTTGAGATAATTAATACCATTAATAGTCTAAACTATACACCCTCAAAGATGTTGCGCAAGCGTGCATGCGTTATAAGTTGTATATTAGATGCGGTTGGGGACTTGCGTTGATCGATACTGGGGTTAAGCTGACAAGAACAGACGATCTCGTCGAAGATTTTGACTGTTTCAAGATACGTTTAAGGAAAGAGGGTCGGACTGATTCAGCTGGAACCTGACTACTGATTACGTTAACGCTGCCAATCTACCGGAAAAGCATCTAAGCTAACGGCTCGGAAAGACAAGATTGAGTAAACACAGAGCGATCCTGGCGAATGGATTACGAGGTTCTTCTAATTTAGAGGATAAGAATTAGAGGAAACGATTCAACCCACCCGCTATCTCAGCGGCTGGGCAACAGCTTGGTGCCTGCTGCATGATAAAGAGAAGACAATGGCATATGCACGCATAATTGTCCTGACGGCGCTAGCCATGGTCGCATTTGCTGGTAATTCACTGCTTTGCCGGGCAGCGCTCAAGCATACCAGTATCGACCCATTTAGTTTTACTACGATTCGAGTGATCTCTGGAGCGCTGATGCTTTGGTTGATGCTGCATCTGCGGCGAGATACCAAGACTGGCAGAGGCAACTGGGTATCGGCATTTGCGTTATTTGTCTATGCAGCCGGTTTTTCTTTTGCTTATGTGAGCCTGCCTGCGGCAACCGGAGCGCTGCTGCTGTTCGGCGCTGTTCAGACAACAATGATCGGCTCTGCCGTTTGGATGGGAGAGCGTCTTCAACGCCTGCAGCTGGTCGGTTTTGTGATCGCTTGCGGAGGCCTTGTCAGTCTGCTGCTGCCAGGTCTCTTGACACCACCGCTGCCAGGGTCCGTATTGATGTTGGTTGCTGGATTTGCCTGGGGCATCTATTCTTTGCGCGGGAAGGGTACGGGCGACCCTATCGGGGTAACGACGGGGAATTTCCTGCGCGCGGTTCCAATCGCAGTTGTGTTTAGTGCCTTAACGCTGAGCAATGCATCTCTGGATAATGCCGGACTTTGCTACGCTGTTACCTCTGGCGCACTGGCTTCCGGAATCGGCTATGCCATCTGGTACGCGGCATTACCTGCTTTAAAATCCACCAACGCATCAACGGTCCAGCTCAGCGTTCCTGTGATTGCGGCCTTGGGGGGCATCGTATTCCTGGGGGAACCTATAACCGTACGCCTTCTCTTGGCTTCGATAACAATCCTCAGTGGCATTGCGCTAGTGATCCTAACTGGACAAAAGACTTCAGGGTGATTTTTTTCTGTCGTCCGATAATGCGTTCGGTCTTATCCTCGTGATTCGCGTGGAAACGCAAATTTCTCACTGCAGTCTCAAGTTAGCTCTTCAATCGCTGTGGGCTGTCTTTGGCGTCGGTAAAAAATCTCCTAACGACTTCGGTATGCATCGGGAAACCCAACTCTATCGGTTTCTCAATCAGAACAACCTCCTGGGTTTCAGCAGAAGAAAAAGGCTTGAAACAATCCGCTGACTGTGTACTCGCCAAGCCAAAAATGACCAGGGTGTCATCCAGTCCGTTCTGAACATCGTGCAGCTTGATCTGTTCTGCCGCGACAGCGATGCCGGTTTCTTCTTCCAACTCCCGGCTTGCGCCTTGCTGCCAGGTCTCGCCTAAATCCAAATAGCCACCCGGAAGGGTCAAGGTGCCTTTTTGGGGTTCAATATTCCTGCGGATGACAAGTAACCCTTTGCCGATCGGTAGCAGCACAACCACGACCGGTAACGGATTCAGGTAGCTGGTGTTTCCGCAGCCTGGGCAGATTCTCGGCCAGGGTGTCGCTGCTGGGAACCTGCGTCCACAGTAAGAACAGTGGGAATTTATTTGCATCATAAAAAACCTGTTTATTTGGTGATAAAAACAGTCATTGGAATTTATTTGCGATTTATATTCCTGTTTGTAGAAAAAATTCCCACTACGACAACCATAGTTCTATTTCTGTTTGTGGATTAAATGCTCATTGTAGAAATTATCTACAGTGGCCAGGGTGTGCAGTCGTGCTGAAAGTCACATATGTGTCCAATATCTCCACACTGTCTCACCTGTAGGTGTTTTTTCGACCAGTCTAACTGCTTAATATCCAGTGGTAAACCATTGTTTTGTTCTGGCACTGCCATTGCATTATGAGCCATACAACGACGTAACAATCAGTTGCGTATAGAAAACAATCAAAAGGAGAAAGAAGATGGAAAAGAAGTATGAAGTAGAAAACGAGGAGACTGAAACCTGTAACGAAGAGCCGCAGATTCTGGAAGAAATCCAGGTTGAAGAGCTCGCTATCGACGGCATCTGCGGGGTGTACTGAGATGGCTGCGGCAGGCATCAAGCTGCATCCCGCCTGCCGTGTGCGGCAGGAAGGGTTCGGCCTCCTGTTTTACGATTTACGGGGGCCGCGCCTTCTCTTTGCCGAAACCGGCGGTCTCCTTGCTCCGGACTATTTCGAAGCGGTACGCAGCAGGGATGAACTTCCGGCGGGATTAACCGAGCAGCAACAAAGTGTGCTGCAGAATTTTATCAGCAAACTGCTGGAAAGGGGGTTCCTCCGTGAGCAATAGATTTGTCGAGCAAGGCTTGCGCTCGCCGGTGAACCTGACCTGGGAAGTGACCCTGGCCTGTAACCTGCGCTGCCGTCACTGCCTGTCTTCATCCGCTGAGCCAGCAGAAGGCGAACTCACTACAGAAGAAGCCCTTGCCCTGGTCGAGGAACTGTACCAGGAAAGAGTTTTTCAGATAAATTTCGGTGGCGGCGAGCCGTTCATGCGCCCCGATTTTATGCAGATTATCGATGCCTGCCACGATCGGGGGATCATGACCTGCATTTCGACCAACGGCACGCTGATTACCCAGGAACTTATCAAGCAGCTTTCCCGCACCAATATGGTGGCTATCCAGGTCAGCCTAGACGGCGCACAAAAAGAAACCTGCGAAGCAATCCGTGGCAAGGGTACCTATGACGACGCGCTCAATGCGCTCAAGTTATTAGCGCGCTCTCCGATCCCGACCAGTATCAACACTGTACTGACCCGCGACAATGCCGACGAAATTCAGGATCTGCAAGCGCTCGCCAATGAGCTTGGCGTGACCCTGCGGATCAGCCGTTTCCGGCCATCGGGTCGAGGAGCGGACAACTGGGAAGAGTTGCGACCGAACCCGACACAGTTGTTGGCCTTTTCAGAGTGGTTGGCAGAAAACGAGAATATTCGTACCGGCGACAGCTTTTTCTCGCTGACCTCACAGGAACGGCAAGGCTTGGGGTTGAATCTTTGCGGTGCCTGTAAGTTGACCTGTTGTGTCAGCCCGACCGGCAAGGTTTACCCTTGTGCCTTTTTGCAGAGTGACCGCTTCGAAGCAGGGGATCTACGCCAGAACAGTTTTAAGCAGATCTGGGACAGTTCAGAGATTTTCGAATCGTTCCGTGGGCTGCGGATTCATTCCTGCGAAGACTGTCAGCGATTTGATCAGTGTCATGGCGGTTGCCCGGCGGTTGCCTATCACTTGAAAGACGACATTGAGGGGGGCGACCCGGAGTGTCTTGAGCGTTGCGTCACTTCGATCGCCGACGCGAAAGCAGAAGAAACAGCTGCTTGACTTTTTTGCGGCGACCGGAAAAGTCGCCCTTGAACGATCTATCAGGAGACTGGAACCATGATGTTCGAAAATCTTTTTTCGCCGCAGAAACTCGGTAAAGTGGAAGTGAAGAACCGTATCTCCTTCCAGCCGCATCTGACCAATTTTGCCGAAAAATGTATGCCGAGCGAGCGGCACATGTATTACTGGGGAGAGCGGGCCAAGGGTGGCGCGGGCCTGATCACCACTGAGGAGATGAGTGTCCATCCCACCGACACTGCCTATGAGAAACTGGTCGAGGCATTCCATCCCGAAGTCATTCCCGGGTTTCGGAAGATTACCGATTACGTTCATCAATACGACACCAAGATCTTCTGTCAACTCAATCACAACGGCCAGCAGTGTGACGGCAGCATTTCGCGTCTGCCGGTCTGGGCTCCGAGCCCGGTGCCCGATGTGCTGTTCCGCGAAACCCCCAAGGCGATGGAGGTTGAGGATATCGAAGAAGTTTGCCGGTATTTTGCCATCAGTGCCGAACATGTCCGCCAGGGTGGTTTTGATGGTGTCGAGCTGCAGTTCGGCCACTCCAGTCTGGCCCGGCAGTTCCTTTCACCATTGACCAATCACCGCGATGATGAATTCGGCGGCAGCCTGGAAAATCGCATGCGCGCGCCACTGATGTTTATTTCAGCAGTCCGCAAGGCGGTCGGCAACGACTTTACACTCGGTATCCGGATGTGCGCCGACGAGATGATTCCCGGCGGACTCGACCTGGCCCAGGTGCAGGAGATCTGCGCGCTTTTCGAAGCGAGTGGCCTGATCGATTTTGTCGACCTGTCGATCGCCACCTTCTATAACCTCTACCTGGTCGAAGGTTCGATGCATACCCCCTTGGGCTACACCATTCCATTGGCCGCCGGGGTCCGGGAAAATGTTGAACTGCCGGTCTTTTGTACTGGGCGCATCAACGACCCGGTGATGGCCGAGAAGGTTCTCTCCGCCGGGCAGGCCGACATGATCGGCATGTGTCGGGCACTGATCTGCGATCCCTTCCTGCCGAAAAAAGCTCTGGAAGGTCGCCTGGAAGATATCCGCTACTGTATCGCCTGTAACCAGGGCTGTATCGGTCGCATGGGAATCAACCGGAGTCTCGGTTGTGTGCAGAATCCGGCGGTCGGTCTGGAGAAAAAATGGGGCGAAGGCACCTTGTTGCCAGCCCCGATAAAGAAAAAGGTGATGGTCGTTGGTGGTGGTCCCGGTGGCATGTGGGCGGCGAAGATGGCTGGCCGGCGTGGCCATGATGTCACTCTGCTCGACCGTAACGATACCCTCGGTGGACAGGTTCTGACCGCCATGAAGGGGGCGGGGCGCGACGAATTCGGCGTCATTGTTCGCAATGAGAAAGAGCAGGTTGACAAGGCCGGGGTCAAAGTGGAACTGGAGACCGAAGTTTCTGCTGAGCAGATACTCAATGCTGATGTCGATACCGTTATCGTTGCCACCGGCAGTAAACCGAAACCGCACCCGGTTGGTGGTGCCGACGGACCGGGCGTCTGTAATGTCTGGCAAGTCCTCGATCAGGAAGTCGAGGTTGGCGACAAGGTCTGTCTGATCGACTACGATGGCCATCATCGGGCGACCGCGACAGCTGAATACCTCGCTGATCAGGGCAAAACCGTTCATATCATCTGCTCCAGCCTGTTCATCGGTGCCGAACTTGGCCCGACCCAGGATCTCTACCTGACCCGCCAGAGATTATTGGGTAAAGGAGTAACCTTTACTCCAGACATCGCGGTGATGGAAGTTTCCGGCGAGATCGGTGAGAAAACCATCAAAGGCTTCAACGTCTACTCCAACGTCTGGGACGAGTGGAGCGGCTATGATTCAGTTGTTCTGGCAATGGGCCAGGCCGTCGATGACGATCTTTACTTTGCCCTCAAAGGCAAGGTCAAGGAACTCCATCGCATCGGTGACTGCGTGGCTCCCCGCAAGGTCGATATGGCGATCTGGGAAGGTCACGAAGTTGGGAGGACAATCTGATGGCTGCCGGTAAAGTTCAGCATGCCGGACAACCGGTTGAAATCCTGGTGTTTGTCGACCTGCCTGATGGCGAATTGGACGACTATGGTAAAGGGATTCTGTCGGAAGCATCGCGGCTGGCAAAAACTCTTGACGCCAACTGGTCAGTGCTTGGTTTTGCCGGTGCATCCGATGAGGCCATCGCAGCGATGGCGCCCTACGGAGTCGATAAGCTTACCCTGATTGATGGGCCTGCTGAGCAGGCCGACTCACTTGATCTGCAAGGCCAGTTGATAGCCATGGCCACCAGGGCACAAGGCGCCGCACTGTTATTGTTGGCGCATAACGACCTTGGTGGTGCGCTGGCCCCGTTACTGGCAGCGCAGCTGGATGCGGCCTTGTTCGT
>CALZHQ010000033.1:0-38507 GCA_945787295.1 uncultured Desulfuromonadales bacterium | reverse complement strand
GAGAGCCGGTTGAAGCTGGCCCGCCAGGTGCTGGGCGTTCAGGTTGCGCAGGCGAAAACCTGGGATGGCAGTGTACCACTGGTTTTAACCATCAACCCCAAGGTTCTAAGTAGTGTTGTTTTACCGAATATGCAGCCGGGCAAGGTTCAGGTTGAGTGCTGGCAGCCGAAAGATACAATCGCCGTGGGAGCAACCCGAATCGTCGAGCGAATTCCCGCTGATCCGCAGACTGTCGATGTGTCCGAAGCAGAAGTGATGGTCAGTGCCGGACTTGGCTGCAGCGAACAGGGGTTCGCGCAGGTTCAGGAGTTGACCCGCTTGATCAATGCCTCTCTCGGTGTCACTCGTCCCGCGTACGACCTTGGTTACACCGGCTTTGAGCGGATGGTCGGGCAGACCGGTAAAACCGTGGCACCACGATTTTATCTGGCCCTGGGGATCTCCGGTTCGATGCATCATATCGGCGGGATCAAGGATTCCAAACGGATTGTTTCGGTCAATATTGACCCCAAGGCACCGATCATTGCCAATTCCGACGAAGCTTTCGTTGCTGATTTGCGTGAGGTGATGCCGCTACTGATTGAGCGGGTTAAGTCAGCGACAGGAGGTGCCGCATGAAACGCACATTTGACGCGATAGTCGTTGGTGCCGGTCCGGCCGGGTCGTCGGCCGCTTTGACCATGGCCAAATCCGGGCTCAGTGTGGCGCTGTTGGAGCGGGGCGAATTTCCGGGTGAGAAGAATATGTTCGGTGGGGTCCTGCATCGCTTGACTGCACTCGAAGAGTATTTCCCCGACTTCTGGAATCAGGCCCCCTGGGAGCGACATATAGTTAAAAAGAATCTCTCCTTTATCACCCCGGGGTCGAGTTTCAGTGTCAGTTTCGATAATGAGGAAGCGGACACCCCTCCCTACAACGGCTATACGATTTTTCGGCCCAAATTTGACAACTGGCTGGCGCAAGAGGCGGTTAAGGCCGGTGCGACCCTGCTGACCCGTTCAACAGTCGACGACGTCATCCTCGAAGGTGGCAAGGTTGTCGGAGTGACTCTGTTGCGCGATGGTGCTGAATTGCGGGCGCCAGTGGTGATAGCAGCCGATGGTGTCCTCTCCTTTACGGCGAAAAAAGCGGGTTTGCGGCAGGGAAAATTCAGCACTGAAAATCAGGGTGTTTGTATCAAAGCGCTGATCGATATGCCGAAAGAGGTGATCGATGATCGCTTCGGTCTGGTTCGCGAACAGGGAGCTTCAAACGAAATCGTTGGCAACAGTTCCGGTGTCCGTGGCGGGACCTTCCTCTATACCAATTACGATTCCCTCTCGCTGGGAATGGTGCTGGAACTGGGAAGTTTAACGAAAACTGATCATACCCCATACGACCTGCTCAATAATTTAATGGAACAGCCGCAGATCGCCAAACTGCTCAGAGGCGGTAAACTGCTTGAATACTCAGCCCACCTGGTGCCGAAGGGGGGCTACGAGATGATTCCGGAACTGGTCGGCGACGGGATCATGGTCGCTGGCGATGCCGCAGCGCTCTGTATCATTACCGGCCTCAACCTGGAGGGGATTAACCTGGCTTCCCAGTCCGGGGTCCTGGCAGGCCGGGCGGCGATTGAGGCACATACACAGCAGAATTTCAGCAAGCAAGGTCTGGCTGTCTACCGGAAACTGCTGGAAGAGAGTTATGTTCTCAAAGATATGAAGATGTATCGCCGTACTCCGCAGATGCTGCATAACGATCGGATTTACAGCCAGTATCCGGAACTGGTCTGCGGCCTGATGGATGAAATTTACCGCATTGACGGCAAACCGAAAGACACCATGACCAAACTGCTGTTGCGCAAGGTGAAAGAGACGGTTGGCCTGAAAAACATGCTGGCCGACGTTTACAGTGGATGGAGAGCGCTATGAAAATAAATCTCGATGAGATTTTTGACTTCACCAGTTTCAATGTGGACCGTGATCCGCACATCAAGCTGGATGAACAGATCTGTAAAACCTGCGATCAACGGTCATGCGTAAATTGCTGCCCGGCAGCCTGTTACACCTGGGATGAAGAGAACCAGAAGATGACGTTTGTTCACGATGGTTGCCTCGAATGTGGCACCTGTTACGTCGTCTGTGGCAAGGATGCCTTTACTCGCTGGCGCTATCCGCGTGGCGGGTTCGGAGTTTCGTACCGAATGACTTGAGGGACAAACGGAGTAATACCGATGCCAAACAATTCAATTAATATCGTTGTTCTGTTGCGTGAAGCCTGCGATCCTCGTCCACCGGTCCGGTTGACTGCCGACGGTTACGGGGTCCGCGAGCGGGGTTTGCGGCGTATTGCAAACCCGGCCGACATCTGCGCTCTTGAGCAGGCGTTATTGCTGGCTGATGAACATAAGGGGACTGTCACGGCCGTGGTCATCGGTCCTGAGCGGCTCGACGATCATCTGCGGATTGCACTGTCGATGGGGGTTCAGCGCTGTATCAGAGTCTGGGATTCGGCCTTTATCGGTGGCGATGTCATTGCGGATGCGCGGGTCGTTGAGAGATTGCTGGAGATCCTGCAGCCTGATTATTTTCTGACCGGAAACCGGTTGCTTGACTCTGGCGCAGATCCGGTGCCGCTACTGGCTTCGGCCAAGCTTGGAATCCCGTACGTGACGGCAGCACTCAAGGTTGAGTCCGTTGATGGCGAAGTCGAGGTACTGCGCAAGTGTGATCGTGGTGCGCGGCAATTGGTCGGCACCAGAACCCCATGTACCCTGCTGTTTGAAGATGGATGCTGTGAAGCCCGCTATCCGGATCAGGTCATGCTGATGGCAGCATTGGCCAAAGGGATTGAAACCTGGGGTGTTGCTGAACTGGGCCTGCCATATTCTGATCTGGGTGGCTATGGTGCCGTTCTGGAGAAGGAACGTTGCAGCTTTCCCCGCTCTAACCCACAACGGGTGGTGACTCCGGATGCAAAGCTGCCGGCCTTTGAACGGATTCTGGCTCTGCTCTCCGGTGGGATCAAGCCACGCGAAGGGAAGCTCCATACGGTTTCAGCGGAACAGACCGCCGATCAGTTGATTGAAATTTTTCAGGCTGAAGGGCTCTTCAGTGGGAGTGAAAAGTGATCTATTGGCTGGCAGACGGGATCAGCGTAGAAGACACCGGACAGGGGAGTTTTCTGGTCTCTACCCGGCCACTCCGGATGGTCCGTTTAAACCCGGCGTTGCTCAAATTGGTGACGCGTATGGAGGATGTGGGTGTCAAGCCGGAATCCGCTGCGGAACTCAACGTTCTGGAATCTCTGGTTAAAAGCGGTTTTGTCCAACGTTGCTCGCAGGGTCTGCAAGATCTGGACAGACTTCCTTCTGTCAGTATTATCATCCCGGTCAAGGATCGCGCCGCTGATCTGCGTCACTGTCTGCATTCTCTTCAGCAGATTCATTACCCGCAGGACAAGCTGGAAGTGGTGGTCGTCGATGACGGCAGCAGTGACAGCACTCCAGATGTTGCCAGGGAACTCGGGGCGACGCTCCTTGAGTCTGGTGCTGTCGGTGGCGGGCCTGCGTTAGCTCGCAACAAGGGGGCTGCGCTTGCGAGCGGAGAAATCCTGGCCTTTATCGATTCTGATTGTACTGCCGCCGAAGATTGGTTGGCCGACTTGCTGCCAGCGTTTTCCGATGAAAAACTGGCGGCCGTTGGTGGTTGGGTGGATGGCATGCACCATGGATCTGCCCTGGACCGCTACGAGGCGGTGATGTCGAGTTTGAATCTTGGACGCCGCGAAATGTCAGGCGGGGCAGGGGGGGATACCTTTTATCTGCCGAGCTGTAACCTGCTGATGCGCAAAAGCGCATTTGCCGCTGCCGGCGGTTTCCGCTCCGAGCTTCATGTCGGTGAGGATGTCGATTTGACCTGGCGGTTGCGTGACGCTGGCTGGAAAATCCAGTATATGCCCTGTGGCACCGTCTTTCACGCCCATCGCAGCCGTCCCTGGCCGTTTATGAAGCGTCGTTTCGACTACGGGACCTCTGAAGGTATATTACAGCAACTACACCCGGTGCGCGGTAAGAAGATGTTGCTGCCGCCGATGCTGTCGGTGATCCTGCTGCTACTGGCAGTGGCTCTGGTCTGCCTGTCGCTACTGCCGTTGCCGTTTGCGGCGCTGTTACTGCTGATCGATGCCGGGTTGACCAAGCGCAGGATGAATAAACAGGGTTTGCCTTTTTCTCTGGTAAGAATTATCGCCGCGCGTTCTCGCGCCATCGGCAGTCTCGGCTATTATCTCGGCTATCATCTGCTGCGTTATTACCTGTTGCTTTTAATTCTGGCAGCAATCCTTTACCCGCCTTTTGGAGCCTTTGCGCTTTTCCTGCTGTTAGGGGTCGGACTGGTCGATTATCGAGTGCGTAAACCTAAGCTGAATCTTGCTGGTTTCTATCTGTATTATTTTCTCGAACAAATTTCCTACGGCAGCGGCGTGTTCTGGGGCTGTTTCAGGATGAAGAGCTTTGCCAGCTATCGACTCGATTTAAGTAAGGCCTGAGATTAAGGGTGAGAAAATGGGCAGAGTCAGACTTGTCAGCAAACTAGCCTATAACTGTCTCCGCTATCGTCTGCTGAAATATTCAGGTCGACCCTCTCGGCTCGAGGCCATCAGTCTTGAAATCACCCACCGTTGTTTCTGTCGCTGCCGCATGTGTAACATCTGGCAGATTCCCAAAGACGTGCCTGACCTGCCTTTGTCTGCCTGGACAGAGTTACTATCCTCACCAGAACTTAAAGGGTTGCGGGAGCTCGACATCACCGGTGGCGAACCCTTTTTACGCACTGATCTTGGGGACCTGCTTGACTGGATTTGTCATGCTAAAGCCTCTTGTTTTCCAAAGTTGAAAACTCTGGCGATTACCACCAATGGCATCCTGACCGACAGGATCGTGGAGCTGACGGCAAAGATTATCGGGCCGTTGCAGCGGCAGGGCATAGATTTGGTCTTGGCCTGTGGCATGGATGCTGTCGGAACATTGCATGATCGTATCCGGAATTTCCCCGGAGCCTGGGATAAGCTCGGCACAACAATTGAGGTTCTCAAGCTACTGAGGGGTAATCATCCCAACCTGATTCTCGGCATTAAAACCACAATTATCCCAGACAATGTGCAGGAACTTGAGCCAATTGCTGCTTTTGCCAAGAAACATGAGCTTTTTACGATTATTTCTCCACGTATTATTACTGCTAACCGGTTTGGCAACACCGATCTCCAAGAAAATCTCAGTTTCAGTAACGCTGACCAGGAGTTGATAAAAGAGTTCTTTTCTGGTCCTGCTTCTGCCTGGAGTGGGCATAGTCAGACGATTACAAACTATTTGAAAACGGGGACGGTTACTAAACCCTGTTCTGCAGGCTTCAATACGGTTTTTGTGCGGCATAATGGTGAGGTTTTTCCCTGCCCACTGATATCGATAGCGCTTGATAACATCAAAGACTCCAGCTTAAAACAGATGCTGGGCAGTAACCAGGCAATTCAGTTCCGTAAACGGATTGGAGAGTTTGCTGAATGTAAAGTGTGTACTGAGCCTGGACTTGAGCGAATCGCTTGGCCTTTTGAAGGTTTTACCTGTCTACAACGAATGGCCCATATGGGGTTCAGTGACTTTGTTCGGCTGGCCAGGCATATGGGGCTGGATAAGTACCTCATGTAAAAAGGACGAAATGCGAAATGAGTTCAGGCGTGGCAAGGGTCTTTTTTGTCTTGATTGCGCCGATCTAGGGTACAACTAGAAACTATGGAGACTTGGTATCTATTTAGTGTTGCCGCCCTGATCCTTCTTGGAACACAACGCTTCCTCTACAAAGTGGCCGCCGAAACACAGTGTAATTCAGCCCTGACTACAGCAATTTTCATGGCGACGGTCACAGTTTTAAGTGCTGCTATTTTTTTCGCTTCCGAGGATTCTGTCCACGACTTCCATGTCTTATTGCTCCTTTCTCTTCTCAATAGTACATCCTTTGCGTTAGCCACCATCGCCAATATCGAGGCCCTTAAACATTTGCCTGCCGGAATCACTTTTCCGTTGACCCGACTAAGCCTAGTGGTGGTCATTGTCGTGTCTATCGTTTATTTCGGCGAACGGCTGGATCAATTACACTGGCTCGGGATTTTGTTGGCATTTGTGGTTGTGTTCATTTTAGCGAAAGAGGCAAAGTCCTCTACCAGAGCCGATGGTAGTCTCCGCGCAGGAATATTCTTTATCGCAATCTGTATCCTGTGTGGAGCGTTGGCCTCGATTTCCAGTAAGCTTGCGTCGGAATCGATTAGTAAGTCAGGCTTCATGGCTCTTTCTTACCTGTTCGGAACCTGCTTCTCACTGCTGATTGAAAAGAAGTGGGGGGGGGACTGGGCAAAAGGAAAAGTAAAAGCCGCCATCTTGATCGGAGTTTTGATGGGGGTACTCAATTTTTTCGGGTTTTATGCTTTTTTAACTGCGCTTTCCAGCGGTCCGCTGTCATCGATCGCCTTGATCACTGGGATGCATTTCGTTATTGCAATTATTCTTTCGGTCCTATTTTACAAAGAGAGGATCACTTTCAACCGCAGTGTCGGTATTGTCCTGTCCCTGCTGGCGGTGTTCTTTCTCAAGTAAACTTTTTGGTAGACAACCATCTTTAAAAGAGAAAGTGTTTTGACAGAATGTTATTGACAGCAAAAATATTCTCTGCCGGGGTCTTGATTTTGTGCTGATGCCAATCGTAAAATTCAAACACTATGAAAAAACAGTCCATGATTAAACCATCCGACAAGATTTAAGGGAGTTTCTCATGAACGTTTCAGTAAAATGTTTTGCCCAGTTAGCCAAAAGTGATCAATGTGATTATCGTGGTAGCACACCTCATACTGTCCCAGCCGGGGCCCGCGTCAATGACTTGATTGGCACGCTCGGGTTCCAAAATGAAGATGTAAAATTGATCTTTGTGAACAATGTTAATGTTTCGCCAGAGACATTGCTTCGTGAAGGAGATAAAGTTGCTTTTGCTCCGGCAACAGGCGGTATGTAATACCAGTAATTATCAATGATATTCTGTTTATAGAATTTTAATAAGCTCATCAACGGCGATGAGCTTTTTTATTATCCTCAAACGGGTCTTCTCGTTTATTAGAAAAACATCTCTGTGTTGTTGTGGTTCCATTGGAATATCGTGCCTGTCTTTTGATCTGATCAGCTCTGAACTTAGGATATACTGGAATATTGCTATGAACGATGCAAAAAACAAATGGGATTCACGTTGGCGTGATAAAATTCCCACCGCCAACTGGCAGGCCGATCCCTGGCTGCTAAAGATTCGTCCTTTATTAACCAAAGGCTCAGTTCTCGATATTGCCTCTGGTATGGGTCGCAACGCGATCTATCTTGCCGAGGAGGGATTTATGGTGACCGCGGTCGATATTTCTCTGGTGGCACTTGAAGAGTTGGGCCAAGAGGCTCAGCGGCGGAACCTGCCTATTACAATCGAGCAGCTTGATCTGGAAAACGATCCAATATTGCCAACCGGGCCCTTCGATTTACTGCTCAACTTTTTCTATTTGCATCGCCCGTTATTTCAGCAAGAGCTGTCCAGGATACGACCCGGCGGTACTATTGCTATACGGACTTTCAGCCAAGCAGGTACCGACCAATTCGGGACGGTCAGACCGGAAATCTCACTGCGTCCCGGCGAGCTGCTGGAATTATTTTCCGACTGGGAAGTTCTGCTGCACGAAGAAGGGCTTGAGCCGTCTGCAAAAGGCGGGTCGTTGGCCGGGATCGTCGCCAGAAGGCCGAGCTAAGTCTATTCCGAGAACTCCCTTCATGATTATGTGTGAATAAACTCAGTATCATCCAACAATCCGATATGTAGAAAAATACCCCACTGTACAGAAAGTCCACATCTTTCGAGACATGTTTATCGTGTTTGCCCGAGCAGAATTGGAGAAAAACTCCCCAATTCCTCTTTAATCCGCTTGTCAATAGCGAAATTCTATTTTTTGCTCGTCTTTAAGTGTTCGAAATTACTTATATCTCAAAAATCAACCATTGTTCTAAGAGATGGCATCTCCGTTGCACTTATGTTCGTTGTTCGGTCAACTTATATAGCCGTTCGCGATTAGAACAAGACTCCGAGTCCGGCTGCCTAAAAGGAAAACACCTCAAGGCGATGGGCCTATGGGGAGGGTTGGAAACGGTCCTGCCTCCCAGTTGGAAAGGAGCTATTCATGCAACCTCTTATACATTCAAAAGGAGCAATGGAATGGACAAAATTCTGAGAATCGACATGGGGGCTGCTGGCGGCCCTAAGCAAAGCACTGAAAAGGCTGGTGAATTTGCTGCGTTGGGAGGCCGGGCAACCACTTCGACAATCGTTGCTAAAGAGGTTCCACCTGATTGTCACCCACTTGGCGCTGAAAACAAATTAGTTATCGCTCCCGGTATGCTTAGTGGAACCGCTGCTGCTATCTCCGGACGCATCTCGGTCGGCTGTAAAAGCCCTTTGACTGGTGGAATTAAAGAGTCGAATGCTGGTGGCCAAGCAGCCCAGGTGCTGGGTCGCCTCGGTTACGCTGCGATTATAATCGAGGGAATTCCAGAAGGGGATGACCTCTATAAAATTCATATCAATAAGGACCGGGTTGAGATCAGCGTCGACAACAGTAATAAGTTGCTGGACAACTATCCTTTGATCGAAAAGCTACAAAAAGAGTACGGTGACAAGGTTGCCTATATGTCGATCGGAACAGCTGGTGAGCGCTTGATGGCATCGGCTTCCATCGCTTGTACCGACCCTGAACTGCGCCCAACCCGCCACTGTGGCCGAGGTGGTGTCGGAGCTGTCATGGGGTCCAAGAAGATCAAGGTTATCATCCTTGATGATGCCGGGTGTAAGAATCGTCCTCCCAAGGATGCTGAAAGATTCAAGACTGCTAACCGTGCCTTTGTCGAAGGTATCCGCAAGCATCCGGTCTCTGGTGAAGGCCTGCCAGCATACGGCACCAACGTGCTGACCAACGTGCTGAATGAGGCCGGTGGTTACCCGACCAATAACTTCAAAACTGGCTTTTTTGAAGGCGGAACCAAGATCAGTGGCGAGGCTCAGGCCGAGTTGGAGATCGCACGGGGCGGAAAAGCGACCCACGGTTGTCATCGTGGTTGCGTCATTCAGTGTTCCGGTATCTACAATGATAAAGACGGTAAGTATCTGACCAAGCAACCTGAGTATGAGACCGTTTGGTCTCATGGTGGACACTGCGGTATCAGCGATCTGGATACCATCGCGACTCTCGACTATTGGGACGATAACGTTGGCGTTGACACGATCGAGATGGGTGTCGCCATTGGTGTTGCTATGGATGCTGGCGTGATTGAGTTTGGCGATTGTGAAGGTGCCATCGGCTTGTTGCGTGACGAAGTCGCTAAAGGGACCGGTCTCGGCCGCATCCTCGGTGGCGGAGCCGGAATGGTTGGTAAGGCCTTTGGTGTTACGCGAGTGCCAGTCGTCAAGAACCAGGCGCTGCCAGCCTATGATCCCCGCACCGTTCAGGGGATCGGCGTGACCTATGCGACCAGTACCCAGGGTGCGGATCACACCGCCGGTTATGCTGTTGCGACCAATATTTTGAAAGTCGGTGGTGATGTTGATCCGTTGAAACCTGAAGGTCAGGTTGAGTTGTCACGTAACCTGCAGATTGCGACCACCGCAATCGATTCGACCGGGCTCTGTTTGTTTATCGCTTTCCCGATTCTGGATCAACCGGAGACTTTCCAGTCATTGCTCGATTTGCTGGGCGGATTCTACGGAATCGAAATGACCGGTGACGATGTCGTTGCATTGGGTCAAAAAGTCCTGACGTTGGAGCGTGAGTTCAACAAGGGGGCCGGTTTTGGTCCTGCGGATGATCGCTTGCCGAGTTTCTTTAACACAGAAAAGTTGCCTCCTCACAACCTCACTTTTGGTGTTACCGATAAGGAATTGGACGAACTTTACAACTGGGATTGATAACTACTGAACAGCAACGGGGGGAGGCTTGACTCAGGACTCCCCCCGTTTTTTTAGAGTTGATCGATTAAAAGTAACGGTATTCACAGTGGAAGCAGAATGCTATGGCTGAGAAAAAATCATTGCATATGGTTGCGCCGCTCGAGCAGTTGTCTGCTTTCTACCCGTTATTGCAACGGGGGATTTGGCTGCAAGTTCAGACTGGTGGCAGTGTTGCGAGCTTGCTGACCGAACAGTTTAGTATTGAAGAAAAATATATTGTCGAGCGGATTACCACCCTGTTTCTGGATTTTAAGCCGATTGATGATCTCGAAACGACTTATGTCAAGGACGGTTCCTCCTTGGCCCTCTCTTCGGCAATGCCGGGTTTGGTCGGCACCACGATGCGCCGGGGAAGTCATCTCGCAGCTATGCGCGGAGATATTTCCTGCCAGGCCCAACCACAAGGGTCGACTGGGGCGGGCCGTATCAGGATTAAATTGTTTAATATGATCATGGCCGAACTTGGGGCCATCTTATTGGCTCATGGAGTCTGTCTGACACATGGTGAGTTGGGAAATTTGTTGCGTGAGGTGGGTGACAGTTTCTGGCTGAATATCGGGTCCATCATTCTCGACGACCAACAGATCACCCCGGCCAACCTGAAGGAACATGTTCGTTTAGCTGCTCCATCCGGCGAGTTTCTTGTAACGGTAGAATTTAAGGACTGAGCATGCCGATTGTCCAACTTAAACCTTACTTCGGAGATAAGTATGCAGATCACGGTGAAACTATTTGCGACCTTTCGAGTTGGTCGATTCGATATTGAAAATCGTGACTACCCGGACGGAACAACGGTGCATGATATCGTGAAAGATCTCGCTCTTCCTGAGCAACAACTCGGTATCCTGATGATCAACCATAAACACGTAAATCTTGATCGGGTTCTTGTAGATGGTGAAACAGTCGCGATCTTCCCGCTGGTCGGTGGTGGTTAAGATGGATGCCCTGCAGAGATTCTTCAAAGATAACGCAACTGGTGACCTGATCTCCTGGAAACTTCAGCAACAGGCCGCAGAGAAGTTCCATCTGACTGTTGCCGAAATTGAAGATGCGATCCTGCAAGCAGAACTACTCCCTGCTCGCTATCAGCGTAACCGGCAGATGATCTCGACGGCGCAGCAACTGCAACTGTTTCGCAGCAAAGTTGTGGTGATCGGTGCTGGCGGACTCGGCGGATATATTCTGGAGCAACTCGCCCGGCTTGGAGTGGGGCAGATAGTTTCTATTGATGATGATGTTTTTGAAGAAAATAATCTTAATCGTCAGTTGTTATCCTCACCAGCAAATCTCGGTAGCGTAAAAGTCGATGTGGCGGCGAAACGGATTGCCGAGATCAACCCGGCTGTGATTCTGACACCGATCCAGGAGCGCTTTAGGAAAGATAACGGCGCTGCCTTGCTGGAGGGTGCAGATTGTGTGGTCGATGCCGTTGATAACGTTACCGCCCGATTAGAGCTGGCTGAGAGTTGCCGGTCGCTAAAGATCCCGCTGGTCCACGGCGCCATTGCCGGCTGGTACGGACATGTCGCTACGGTTTTCCCCGAGGATGATTCCTTGACGACAATCTATCGCCACTGGACAGGCGGCAAAGGGGTAGAACAGCAACTCGGCAATCCTTCTTTCACACCCGCGGTGGCGGCAAGTTTCGAAGTCGGAGAGGTTTGCAAAGTTTTACTTGGTCAGGGGCGACTGTTGCGTAATCGCAAGCTTGCTTTCAACCTGCTCGATATGGAGGTGGATGAAATACCCCTTTGATGGTCTGTGAGCCACCAGCCTCATAGATTGACAGTTAAAATCGAATAGTTCTCCGAGCCGCTGCAGCCTGACGGGTCCTCCCCATGGCACACGGCCGATGGGTATCGCTGGAAACAGCCGTGCCTCCCAGTGTGGAAAGGAGAGACCGCAACGCAACCGACTATGGTGCGTCTACTCAAGGTCCCTTTCGCATGCGAAAGGGACCATTTTTATTCAGCTGCTGTTTCGCATTGTAGGAGAGGTGACAGCAGCCATACAACATGTCGAGAGACAATTTCATCTCAAGATGGAGGAGACAAATGAAGGTCATTCGTAATCTGGTTATTCTCGTTGGTTTGATTCTGCTGACTGGTAATGCATTAGCCAGCGAGCATCTGCGCCTGGCGACCACCACCTCGACAGAGAATTCCGGCCTGCTCGCGGAATTGCTTCCGCCTTTTGAAATGGCCAACGACTGCCAGGTGGACGTGATTGCGGTCGGCACCGGAAAAGCGATCAAGTTAGGTGAAACCGGTGACGTGGATGTGGTCATGGTTCACGCCCGCAGCAAAGAGGATAAGTTTGTTGCTGCTGGTTATGGCGTCGATCGGCGTGACGTGATGTACAACGATTTTGTCCTCCTTGGACCAGCCAGTGATCCAGCCGGGATTAAGGGGCTGACCGATGTCGCTGCCGCCATGGCGAAAATTGCAGAAACCAAATCCACTTTCGTTTCACGCGGCGATGATTCCGGAACCCATAGCCGTGAAAAACAGCTCTGGAAAGCGGCCGGCGTGACCCCGGCCGGCGATTGGTATCTGGAAGCTGGGCGCGGAATGGGCGAAGTGATCGTTATGGCCGGAGAGCGGCAGGGCTATACCCTGAGCGATCGGGGCACTTACCTGGCATTTAAAGAAAAAACTGATTTGCAGATTGCCGGGGAAGGGGATAGCCGGCTGTTCAATCCTTATGGGGTGATTATGGTCAATCCGCAGAAACACCCGCATGTAAAGGTTGATCTAGCGAAAAAATTTCTCGATTACCTGACCTCAACACAAGCGCAAACCCTGATTGCCGGCTACCGCAGGGGCGGCGAACAGCTCTTTTATGTTCAGTAAGGAGATGACTTGGGTTACCTGTTCGAATCTTTACAGCATGCGATAGAACTGATTTTCGCTTTTGACCGTGAGATCCAGAGCACTGTCTGGACCTCTCTCTATACATCCAGCAGCGCCATCGTGCTTTCGGCAATAATTGGCATACCGGCCGGCGTTTTTCTCGGACTCTCCCGTTTCCGTGGCCGGCGCTTGCTGGTGACTTTGTTAAACACTTTGATGGCGCTGCCGACAGTTGTCGTTGGCTTGGTGTTGTTTGGAATATTCAGCCGGCAAGGGCCGCTCGGTAGCCTCGGCATGCTCTTTACCCCGCTGGCGATGATTATAGGGCAGATGGTGCTGGCAACACCGATTGTTGCGAACTATGTGCTGGCCGCCGTCGATGGTTCCGATCAGCGGATTATAGATACCGCTTTAACCTTGGGAGCATCGAGATTTCAGGCCAGTGTTCAATTGATCAAAGAGATCCGTTTTGGGGTTATGGCCGCCGTCATTGCTGGTTTCGGCCGGGTGATTGCCGAAGTTGGGGTGGCGATGATGCTCGGAGGAAATATTCGTGGCTCGACCCGCACCATGACCACGGCGATTGCCCTGGAAACCAGCAAGGGTGAATTTGCTTTCGGACTCTCTCTTGGGATTGTGCTGTTGAGTGTGGCTTTGTTTGTCAATCTATTTTTGAACCTGTTGCAGCAAAGGTAGACCAATGAAACCCGTAATCTGTTTGAAAAATCTGCGAGTGAGGCAGGGTGGAAATTTCAACCTGTCGATTGACAGTCTGCATCTATTGCCGAGGCGGATCTATGCCCTGACCGGACCGAATGGCGCGGGTAAAAGTACTCTGCTTAAAACTCTCGCCCTGCTGTGTGCACCCGAGCATGGGACCGTCAGTTTCCCCGCTGCCAAGGCAGAAAGCCTGAAACTCCAGCGGCAGAAGGTAACCCTGGTTGAACAATCTCCCTACATGCTCAAAGGGACGGTGGAGGACAATCTGGCCTTCGGTCTAAAGCTACGCGGTATCCGCGGCAATGAGCAGCAACAGCGGATCAAGTTGGCGCTTGAGATGGTGGGTCTCGAGGGCTTTGGAAAGCGCAAAGCCGACAAACTGTCAGGTGGCGAGATGCAACGGGTGGCCCTGGCAAGAGCCTTGGTGTTGCAGCCGGAAGTGCTGCTTTTGGATGAACCGACCTCAAATATTGACAGTAAAAGCCTGCAGGCTTTTGAGGCGCTGATCAGTCGACTGCCCGACTATGGTGTGACGGTCGTTTTTTCCACCCACGATTTATCGCAGCCAGAACGCTTAGGTGGAGAGATGATCCGTATAGAAGATGGTCGACTGCTCGATAAGCCCCACCAGGCAGCGGAAGCTAACGATCTTCAGCAAAGGGAGAAAAAACTATGGCTGAAACCTTTGAATGCGCAAGGGCTCTGATCTTAAGTAAGGTGGCTCCGCTACCGGTTGAACGGGTCGGGCTACTTGACCTCAGTGGCCGGGTGCTTGCCGAGCAGATCGAAGCTCCCTGCGAGATGCCGAGCTGGAATAATTCGGCTATGGACGGATTTGCCGTTCGGAAAGAAGACAGCCGGGCAGGGGCTCGACTGAACATTGTCGGCTATATTCCCGCAGGAGGGATTGCTGAAGGTTTTCGTGTGACTCCAGGGACGGCTATCAAAATCATGACCGGTGCGCCGATCCCGACGGGATGCGATGCCGTGGTTCCCATCGAAGAGACCGCTGAGGACGGAGAGGCAGTTGTCATCAAGCAGCCGTTCCACGTGGGTGAGCATATCCGTTTTCGTGGCGAGGACATTGAACGGGGTGAGGTTGTATTGACCGCTGGCAGTGTCACCCGGCCTGCTGAGGTCAGTCTGCTGGCGTCATTCGGTTTCACTGAGGTCAAGGTTTTCAGGCGCCCCAAGGTCGCCATACTCTCGACCGGTGATGAACTTGTTGAACCCGGCGAAACCCCAGGGCCTGGCCAAATTATCAACAGTAACGCATATTCGCTGGCTGCAGCGGTCAAAGAAGCCGGAGGTGAGCCGTTGCTGCTGGGGATTGCCCGGGATAACCGTGAAAGTTTACGAGATAAACTGACCGCAGGGCTGCAGGCGGACGTCCTGATTACCTCGGCAGGTGTGTCGATGGGCGATCGTGATCTGGTCTGTGAAATGTTAGCAGAAGCAGGCGTCGAGCAACTCTTCTGGAAGGTCAATATCAAGCCAGGCCGACCGACGGCATTTGGCATTAAAGACAATAAGCCGGTCTTCTCACTGCCTGGAAATCCGGTATCGACCATGATTACCTTTGAGGAGTTCGTCAGACCAGCACTGTTGAAAATGCAAGGGCACCAGAAAGTTATAAAGCCTTACGTCAAAGCCAGGCTGAAAGAGAAGACAAAAAAGAAACCTGGCCGGGTTCAGTTTCTACGGGTCTCGATAACAGAAAATGGTGATCGCCTCATCGCTACAAGTTCTGGGGATCAGAATACAGGGATTTTGCGAACCATGTTGCATGCCAACGGGATAGCAGTCTTGCCCGCTGAGCGGAGCAACATAGATGCTGGCGAAGAAGTCGACATCCATCTGCTCGATTCTCTTCATACCATTCCTGATTTGAAGTTAGTAATGACCTACTGATGAAAAGGGTCTCCAATAATGGTCCAGCCTGATTCTCATTGTGGCATGTTTGGGGGCCTGCTTGATCTAGGGATAAATCGTTCGGATTCAGTATTTAGTGCCATAAGGGTGATCGACGAAGTAAATATTATGTCGGTCGACCTTCGTCAAACCTAAGTTACAAAAACGTGGCCCTCTGGGTTCTGGATTGCGGGATCAACTGGAAATTGCCATTTTCTCTATTCTTCGAACGATTTTCACGGGTTAGCGTATCGGCAGTCGATCATCAAAGATGATTCTGAATTCTTTCCGTGCTTATTCATGCCACACTATGGTCTGTAGTATTTCCCGGGCCAGGCGTGTCACCGCTCGGCTTTGTGCGGCCACCAGAGCCACGTACCCGTTTTCGGTAACTGGTTCGATAATGTCACTGTGCTGCTCCGCGTAGGTCATATCCTGTTCCCGGTCGCTCAACGTCCAGTTGACCGAGAGCTTAACGCTATCGCCAAGATTGCCGTCGAAACGGATCACATCGAGATTGAGCCGGTAATCAGCGGCGTTACCACTGGACCAGAAATTCTGGACCAATTGGACGTTGCGACAGAGTTGTTGCAGGTTCTCGCCCAGACTTTGTAGAAAATTGCTTTCCAGTGATCCGGCCCATCGATGGGATTCTGCGTATTCAATGCGGTTCGGGTGTGGCCGGGTGGCAATCTGCGGTTGTGCCAAGATGTCGGGAAAATGGAGCAGCTCGGTCTTGATCCGCAGCCCATTGACTTCTGCTGCGCAGAGGTCCTCTGTCGTCGGCACTTGGGAGAGGGTATAAAAGTTGGCCTTCGGACTGGTTGTGCAGGCCGCTAAAAGCGAGCATGTCAGAACTAATGGCAAAAACCAGCCAATTTTTCTATGCAATTTCCGCTGAATCATCATTGTTCGTCCTTCCCACGCAGCAGTGCTTCAGGGTGGCGTTGCAGGTAATCACTCAAAACTCGGATCGAACGTGCTGCTTTCCCTAGCTCGCCGAGGGTTTTATTCATTTCCCGGCCAACGCTGGAATCGGCCCGATAACTCTTTTCAAGCGTACTGATGCTGGTCTGGAATTGCTGCATCGATTGTATGATCTCCGGCAACACCTTCTGGTCAATGCTGTCGACCAGAACTTTGGTCATCTGCAGGTTCTCATCCATCGTCGTCATCAGCCCCTGCAACTTGCCACCGATCTCCTCCACGGGCAGTTTTTCAAATTTTGCCAGGATTCTGTCGACACTGGCCTGCAGTTCTGCCAACTGCGTCGGCACCGTTGGCAGAACTGGGTAGTTGCCGGCACGCACGACTTTTGTTTGTGGGGCGTCGGGGAACATTTTCATATCGACAAAGAGCTGCCCAGTCAGCAGGTTTCCGTTTTTCAACTGAGCACGCAAGCCTCTTTCAACAAAATAATCTATTAGACTGACATTCACCACCCGATTGGTGTTCACCTCCACAATTCGCTCTGGTTCAAGCTCAACCAGCACCGGAATGATCATATTCATTGCAGCCCAATCGAAAGTGAGGGAGATATCGAGTACTTGGCCGATCTTAATACCGTTGAATTCCACCGGGGCGCCAACACTCAGGCCCCTGACCGAATCCTTGAAGTAAAGCAGGTAATATTCCTTGACGCTGTAGTCGTGCTGACTGATGCTCTCACGGTTATCATACAGCTCAAAGCCAGCATTCTCATCGGGCGGTTCGTTTGCATAGATGTTGGTCGGGGTTTCAAAAGCGATGCCGCCGAGCAGGATCGACTTCACTGATTCAGTGGAGACCTTAAGGCCGGAGGCGTCAATGTCGAAATCAATTCCCGAAGCATTATAAAACTTGGTCCCCTTGCGCACCTTTTCGTGAAAGGGTGCTTTAACAAAAATCTGGATCATCAGTCGGTCGCTCACGGGATCCAACTCATAGCTGACGACCTGGCCAACCTCGACTTTTCGGTAATAAACCGGGTAGCCGACATCGATCGAACCTAAATTTTCGGCGCGTAAAGTGAAATGACGTCCCGGTAAATCTCTTGTCAGTATCGGGGCAATTTCCAGACCCGTAAATTTGCTGCGCAACTTATCCGATTTGCCCGGTTCCATGCCGATATAAACCCCGGAAAAAAGAGTTTCAAGATCGGACACCTTGCCAGCGGAGATCTGTGCACTCACCACCCAGAAAAGTGTATCCTCGGTCAGATGGGATTCGGCGGTTTGATCCATCTCGACGGTGACCAGAACGTGTGACAAGTTATCACTTAACTTAATATCGATCACTTTGCCTATGTCGACTTCCTTGTATTTGACCTTGGTTTTGTCCTTTTGCAGACCTTCACCACTGGCAAAGGTGATGGTAATGGTAGGACCTTGCTCGGACCAGGCTTTATAGCCTAGCCAGCCACCGATCAGCAGGGCGACCAGCGGCACCACCCAGATAATCGAAAAGCCACGCCTGCTGTGGATTTCAGCCTGCGGTACCTGCTTAGTTAGGGGGCTGTGTTCATCCGTCATGACTATCCTCCAAAGCATCCCAGATCAACCGGGGATCAAAACTTTCTGCAGCCAGCATGGTGATCACAACCAGGGCGGCAAAGTAACCGCTGGCCGGTCCAGCATCGATGTTAGCAACAGCGCCCAGTTTCACCAGCGCAACCAGGATGGTGACCACATAAATATCAACCATCGACCAGCGTCCGACGACCTCTGTCAACCGATAGAGTTGGGTGCGTTCCCGCGGGCACCAGTTCGATCGGAACCGGACCGACAGCAGCAGAAAGCTCAGAATCAGAATTTTCATCAAAGGAACAAAGATGCTTGCAACAAAAATCACCAGGGCAATCGCCCAAGATCCGTTCTGCATAAAATAGAGGACGCCGCTCATAATGGTGTCGGTCTGCTGATCGCCGAAACTGCTGGTCACTGTCATCGGCAACAGATTTGCTGGGAGATAGAGCAGCAAGGCTGTAATTACCAGAGCCCAGGTGCGGCCGAGACTGTTCGGAGTGCGTTGATGCAGGACCGCACCGCAGCGTGGGCAGTAAGCCTGTTGCTTGCTAACCAACGACGGACGACGACTCAAAAAATGACAATCGTGGCAGCTGATCAGCCCCAGCTGTTTGGCTGTCATGGTGTCGTCAATCATCATTGCCTCCTAGCTTTTCCCAGACCTGATGTGGTTCAAGAACACTGAGCATTGCCGCCAACACGAAGATCAGTAAGGAAAAAGCGACGAGTGCGGTCCCAGGGATAATGGTCGCCAGCTCGCCAAGTTTTACCAGGGCAATCAGAATCCCCAGCATGAAGACTTCCATCATCCCCCAAGGTTGCAGGCTGCGGGACCAGCGAAAGACTCTGCCGGCGAAAGGTGCCGTGCGCTTGAATTTCAGCGGCGCCAAAACGTAGAGCAGGCCAAGCATCTGGGCCAGAGGAATCATGATGCAGGTCATCAGAACCAGCATGGACAGCCAGGTCATCCCCTGATCGTAAAGAGTGATTACGCCACTCACCAAAGCGGTCTCCTGCATAGCACCACCACTGCGCAGCCCGAGAAATGGGAAACTGCAAGCAACACTGAAAAGGATTAACCCGGATAAAAGCAGCGCCAGGGTCCGGTCGATACTATTAGGTTTGGTTCGCACCAGCACCGCGCTGCAGCGGATGCAACGAGCTGTCGCCCGTTCCGGCAGGGGGGGGATGCGATGTACAAGATCACACTGATGGCAGGCAATATGTGTCATGGTCGGGTCTCTGTTTTAAGGTAAGTTATTGAAATAGTATAGCGTCTTTCCCGAGTTTTAATAAATCCGGATAATCACGTGTTTGAAACCCAGCTATCCTAAGGTATACGAGACTAGGAAACGATTTCTTGACTGAGGTGACGAATCGTTTCAGATCAGCTTTGAGTGAGCGACCATTGAGCCGCAAAATATCGGTGAGTCCTTGAGAGGTGTAGAGGTCATACGCTTTAAATATCTGCTGGTAGTATCTCTGTTAGTTGCATTCAGCCTGTTCAGCCAGATTGAGAGAATCGGCTATTGCTTTGGATTTATTTATTGGAGATTGACGGTTGACGAGCTGGACAAATCCAGAGAGAGTCTAGGAATCTGGCAAAGTGCAGGAAGTGATCAGAGGGTAATGTGACGGTGACCTGAACTTGGTCATCATCGAGAGGGGTGACTTTAAGGTTGCTATGGAGATATTGAAATAGCGAGGTCATTGAGAGACCCCGCTACAGGACGACGGATATCTAACGTCGCATAATATATATTATGTAAACTTAGAGATGGGTAAGCTTAAATCTGCACAAACATTGATCTACAAGATCCCTTCAATATAAAACTCTCATTGTCAGGGAGCCAAAATAATTTTACCTTTCGCTCCCGTCTCCATCACTTTCACATGCGCCAGCGTTGCCTCAGTCAGAGACAGTTCGGAATTTATGACAGGATTGAGGACTCCGCTCTCCAGACCGGCTCGTAATGCTGAATGAATACTGTGGAGTTCCTTTTCCGCAGCATTAAAGAGTGACATCCCCATGATTGATGCATTGCGTCCCATGGCCGCCCGTGGATCGATCTCTATCGTCCCGCGATTACCGATCACCACAATCTTGCCAAATGTAGCGAGCAGTTCCAGGTCTTTCTGCAAGTTGACGTTGGCCAGCATCTCCAGGATGACATTGAGGCCTTGCCCACAGGTCAATTTATCAATGGCGTTCAAATAATCAGGATTTGTGTGATCAAGGGCTGCTACAGCGCCCTGCTGTTTGATCAAATCAAGCCCCTCGCGGCTGCCAGCCGTACCGATGGCGCGGATGCCATTAGCCTTGGCTATCTGCAATGCCGCCAGACCGACAGCGCCGCTGGCACCGTGAACCAGAACAATTTCTCCCGGCATGGTATGGGCACGGTAAAACAGTGCATAATAGGCTGTCGTATATGGAACCCCCATGCTGGCTCCGGCATTGTAGTTGACGTTGACTGGAAGCTGATAGACCTGCGATTCATTACAGAGAACTTGCTCTGCATAGCAGCCGCTGACACTGCCTAAGCAATAAACCCGTTCTCCAACTCTGCGGTGTTTAACCTCTGGTCCTATTGCGGTAATAGTCCCGGCTGCGTCGAGGCCCGGAGTGTACGGCAGGTCCGGTTTTGCCGGGTAAATTCCGGCGCGGATATAAGTGTCGACCGGGTTGACGCCGATCGCCTCAACCTCTATCAGCACCTGGTTCCTGATCGGCTGCAAGGAAGGCATGTCTTCCAGATACATTACATTTGGTTCGCCGAATTGATGTACGCGGATCGCTTTCATTGGCTTTCTCCTGTCGTTGCGGTCAGCCCAGCGTGGCATCCCTACAAAAACATTCCATATTTCACTAATGAAAGCATATCAGCCGATGGTGGCAAGTTCCAGTCGGCCACCCCAGCGGCGGATTAATTCTTGGCGGACGGGTTGAGACTCTTCGCTGGTGAGATGGTTGCTCTTTTCGATGTAGGCAAATGCTTCTTGACGGGCAATTTCGAGCAGACGGATGTCCTTGAGCAAGTTGGCGACCCGGAAATCTGGGAGCCCGGCCTGGCGGGTGCCGAGGAAATCTCCCGGTCCACGAATTTCCAAATCGGCCTCTGCAATGCGAAATCCGTCTTCGGTTTCGACCATCACTTGCAGGCGCCGAGCGGCGTCGTCACTGTAATGTTCTGACGGAATCAGCAGACAATAGCTCTTTTCCGCACCACGCCCGACACGCCCCCGCAGTTGATGGAGCTGTGAGAGGCCGAATCGGTCAGCATGTTCTACCATCATCACCGTTGCATTCGGCACATCGACACCAACTTCGATGACTGTCGTTGAAACCAGCAGTTGCAGCTTGCCTGCGCGGAAGTCATTCATAACCGCATCTTTTTCCGCTGATTTCATCCTGCCGTGTAGCACACCGAGGGAAAATTGCGGAAAGATATCATTCTTCAGCTGCTCGGCAGCATCTATGGCGGCTTTAAGGTCGCTCTTTTCCGATTCTTCGACCAGCGGATAAACGATGTAAGCCTGTCTGCCCTGCTCGATTTCAGCTTTGATAAGCTGATAGGCTTTCTCACGCTGTCGGCCGCCAAAGTTTAACGTGGTAATCGGTTTGCGGCCGGGCGGGAGTTGATCGATCACCGAGACTGACAGGTCACCATAGAGTGTCATCGAAAGGGTGCGTGGAATCGGCGTGGCTGTCATCACCAGCATGTCCGGATTTTGTCCTTTGTGCTTCAGGAGACTGCGCTGCTTGACCCCGAACCGGTGCTGCTCATCGATAATCCCCAAGCCCAGCGTGTGGAAGTCGACACCTTCCTGTAAAACGGCATGTGTCCCGACGACCAGGTCGATTTCGCCCGCAGAAATTTGTTCCAAAGTCTCCCGCTTGGCTTTGGCGGACATGCTCCCTTGCAGCAAAACAGCCTTTAGACCAAGCGGCTGCAGCCACTGATCGAAGGTCCTAAAGTGCTGTTCGGCAAGAATTTCAGTCGGGGCGATAACGGCCACCTGGGTCTGGTTTTCGATAGCGATAAGGGCTGACATCAAGGCAACCATGGTTTTGCCGCTGCCGACATCTCCTTGCAGCAAGCGGTGCATCGGATGCGGCGAACACATGTCCAGCTTGATTTCTCCGAGAACCCGCCTTTGTGCATCGGTCAGTTTAAACGGCAGCAGTTTGCTCAGCGGTAATGTGTAACGATGCTCAAGTTTAAAGCTGATCCCCTCTTCCAATTGCACCCCGGCTCTCTTCAGGGCCAAGCCCAGTTCCAGAAAAAAGAATTCATCAAACACCAGGGAGCTGCGCGACGGGTCCCTCCCCTGCTCCAGCAATTTCAGATCTGACTGACTGTGTGGCCAATGGGCCTGATGCAGTGCGGTAGATAATGGCAGCAGCTGTTGTCGTCGCAGGATTTCTTCGGGAATGCGGCTGGAAACGTGATCTGCGTTGGCTGCAACCAGAGGAAACCAGATCTTCCGCGCTTGTTTCTGGCTGAGGCCTTCTGTCAGAGGGTAGACCGGCAGGATGCGGCCGAAATTAAGCGGATCTTTTTGCAGGATTTCTAGCGGATCGCAACCGTCCGGCAGCAGTTCAACGTCCGGGTGATGTATTTCACGGGTCGCACCGAAGTGCTTAACTTCACCAATCAAGACTGCTTGTTTGCCGATCGGTAACAGTTTTTGTAACCAGGGTTTACGGTAACGAAACCATTTGAGAGATATTTGACCGCTGTCGTCACCGACGATGACCTCATAGATACGTCTGCGACTGCGTGAGGTGGTCGCCTCGCCGGCGGCGAGTACTCGACCGACAAAGACCTCCTGCTGACCAGGTCTTAAACGTGCTATCGGTTTGAGTTGGCGGCGATCTTCGTAACGTAATGGGAGGTGATAGAGGGCATCCTCGATCGTTTTCACGCCGAGCTTTTCAAGTTTCGGCAGCATCCGCGGGCCGACGCCATGGATGCTGTCGATCGATTGGTTCAGTTCAGGATCAATTTCTGCTGCTGAGTCGCGCGTGGGCATCCGCCCGACTCAGTCAAATATGGCGTTCAACGCAGTGAGGATTTCTTCGACGTCAAGACCGTGAGCTCTGGCACCCTGCTCGAGGGTTTCATTCATTGCACCCATGCAGCCGACGCAACCGAGGTTGAATTCACCAAGGACCCGGGCGACTTCAGGGCTCATCTGCAAGGCTTGATGGAAAGTCATATCCTTGTTGATTTTCTGGCTCATTGCTCTGCTCCATTCATCAAATATAAAAGGCTATCTGCGAAAAGTTAATTTTTCGGATTGTCACAAAAGAATCGAGAAAATGCAAGAAAAACGGGGCACTGACGTTTGTCTGTGCCCCGAAACAATATTTAGTATTCTTGTCTGTTAACTGTATTCGATATCGGTGACTTCGTAAACGCGCACGCCTGATGGCACGACGATACGAACCTCTTCATCAATCGTGTGACCTATCAGTGATTTACCAACCGGTGACGTTATAGAGATTTTGCCGACCTTGATGTCGGCCTCGTCTTCACCCACGATCTGGTAAGTCACCTCTTTCTCTGTGTCGATATCAAACAGGGTGACTTTGGCGCCAAAAACGATTTTTTCGCTGTTGATCTCGGCGGGATTAATCACCTGGGCACGGGCAATCTTATCGCCCAATTCCTGAATGCGCCCCTCTACGAATCCCTGCTTATCCTTGGCGGCATCATATTCGGCATTTTCCGAAAGATCACCATGGCTGCGCGCTTCGGCAATGTCTTGGACAACCTTGGGACGCTCGACCCGAATCAGAGTTTTCAGCTCTTCCTGAAGACGCTGATAGCCCTCCTGGGTCATTGGAACATTGTCACTCATTTTCTAAAACTCCTGCAAAAAAACAGCGGGCGGGAAAACCCGCCCACTAAGGTCGTTAAATTTTTCAAAGGTTTGTTACGAAACAGAATAATACTCTTGAAGCGGAGTGACGTCAAGATTTTCTCGTAACATGGCAAGAATCCCGTCAGTAACGGCTTTGATGCCTGCAACTGTGGTGTAGTAGGCGATTTCTTGCATTAATGCTGAACGCCGAATGGAGAAGGAATCAGCCACCGACTGGGCTCCCAGGGTTGTGTTGAAGACCATGCAGATCTCGCGACTCTTAATTGCGTCAACACAGTGTGGCCGGCCTTCTTTAACCTTGTTGACATACTCGGCAGGAATCTCATTTTCATTGAGAAATTTTGCCGTGCCCGCCGTTGCCATAACGGTGAAACCGGCGTAAACCAGCTTCTGTATGGCCGGCAATACGTGCTCTTTGTCCGAATCCTTGATACTGACAAAGATTTTACCACTGGTCGGTAGCTTGACTCCGGCCCCCAGCTGGGCTTTGGCGAAGGCTTTGCCGAAATCGTAATCGATCCCCATGACTTCGCCGGTTGATTTCATTTCCGGCCCGAGCAGCGTGTCAACTCCTGGAAATTTGACGAATGGGAAAACCGCTTCTTTGACCGAAATATGTTTTGGAATGATGTCGCCCGAGACGCCCAATTCTGTCAAACTCTGACCAGCCATCACTTTGGCGGCGATCTGTGCCAGTTGTCGCCCTGTTGCTTTGGAGACAAATGGAACCGTCCGGCTGGCCCGTGGGTTAACCTCTATCAGGTAGATGGTGTCTTCCTTGACGGCAAACTGAATGTTCATCAGGCCGATAACTTTGAGCTCCAGTGCCAGTTCAATCGTCTGGCGGCGGATTTCACTGACAATTTTATCTGACAGTGAATAGGGTGGCAAGGCACATGCTGAGTCGCCAGAATGGATGCCGGCTTCCTCAATGTGCTGCATGATGCCGCCAATGACGACTTCGCTTCCGTCCGCCAAGGCATCTACGTCAATTTCAATGGCATCCTGCAGGAATTTATCGACCAGGATCGGGTGTTCCGGTGATGCCTGCACTGCAAACTTCATGTAATCGCGCAGCCTTTCAACATCGTAGACAATCTCCATGGCCCGGCCACCGAGAACGTAAGACGGACGAACCACCACCGGATAACCGATGCGGCCGGCGATTTTTTCTGCTTCGTCGAAAGACCGGGCAATCCCATTTTCCGGCTGCTTGAGGTTCAGCTTATGGAGCAGCGCCTGGAAACGTTCACGGTCTTCAGCGCGGTCAATGGCATCGGGTGATGTGCCGATGATCGGCACACCCGCTTTTTCCAGCTCGACGGCCAGTTTCAGAGGAGTTTGTCCCCCATATTGGACAATGACCCCTTCCGGTTTTTCCGTTTCGACAATTTCCAGCACATCTTCGAGGGTTAGCGGCTCGAAATAGAGTCGGTCCGACGTATCGTAGTCGGTCGAGACAGTTTCCGGATTGCAGTTCACCATGATGGTTTCGTATCCGGCTTCGGCCAGGGCAAAAACGCCATGCACGCAACAGTAGTCGAATTCGATCCCCTGCCCTATCCGGTTCGGGCCTCCACCGAGAATCATGATTTTGCGTTTGTCGGTCGGCTCTGCTTCACACTCTGTTTCGTAGGTCGAATAGAGGTACGGGGTAAAGGCCTCAAACTCGGCACCACAGGTATCTACCCGCTTATAAACCGGTCGGACAGCATGCTTCTTGCGCATTCCCCGGATATCTTTTTCAGTGACTTCCCAGAGGAAAGCCAGCCGCTTATCCGAAAAGCCATACTGCTTGGCAGTGCGCAACAGGTCGACAAATTGCTGTTCGCCAGCTGCCATCAGCTTCTTCTGGGTTATCAGCAACGATTCCATCTCGATAATTTGTTCGATGTTACGCAGAAACCAGGGGTCGATACCGGATAATTGATAGATTTCCTCAATGCTGAAGCCAGCCCGGATCGCGTCGCCCAAGTGCCACATGCGCTCGCAGTTAGGGATGCGCAGATTGGTGCGTAAATCGTCTAGCTCTGATTGCGACAAGGTCCGGCGGTAATCGCCAGGAGTTTCAAACAGGCGACTTTCGAAACCGTGTGAACCGATCTCCAGCGATCGTAATGCCTTCTGCAAGCTTTCCTTGAAGGTTCGCCCTATCGACATCGCTTCACCGACCGATTTCATCTGGGTGGTCAGGGTCGCGTCTGCCTGCGGGAATTTTTCGAAGGTAAAGCGAGGCACCTTGGTAACGACGTAATCGATAGTCGGCTCAAAAGAAGCCAGGGTTTCGCGGGTGATGTCATTGGAGATTTCATCAAGCCGGTATCCGACCGCAAGCTTGGCAGCGATCTTGGCAATTGGAAAGCCGGTTGCCTTGGAGGCCAAGGCTGAAGAACGGGAAACTCGAGGATTCATCTCGATGACCACCAGACGGCCATCCTCAGGGTTGATGCCAAACTGAATGTTGGAGCCACCCGTATCAACACCGATCTCGCGGATAATTTTCAAAGAAGCGTCGCGTAGAATCTGGTATTCCTTGTCGGTCAGAGTCTGAGCCGGGGCAACCGTGATCGAGTCACCGGTGTGGACACCCATGGCATCAAAGTTCTCAATAGAACAGATGATGACGACGTTGTCGGCTGTGTCGCGCATCACCTCCAGTTCATACTCTTTCCAACCGATCACTGACTCTTCGATCAGGACTTCATTGGTTGGCGAGGCTTCGATCCCCGTCATCGCCATCCGCTCGTACTCTTCAAGGTTGTACGCGATGCCCCCACCGGTGCCACCGAGGGTGAAGGAGGGGCGGATAATGGCCGGAAAGCCGACAAAATCGATAATCGCCATCGCTTCCTTGTAACTATGCGCCAGTCCGGAGCGGGGCACAGCGACGCCGATCTTTTCCATCGCCTGCTTGAACAGGGTCCGATCTTCGGCTTTTTTGATCGGCTCAAGCCGTGCGCCGATCAACTCAACGCCATGTTTCTCAAGGATACCCGCTTCGGCGACGGCAACCGCTGTGTTCAGAGCGGTCTGGCCGCCGAGAGTCGGCAGCAGGGCATCAGGCTTTTCCTTTTCGATGATCTTCGCCAGAACCACCGGGGTGACCGGTTCGACATAGGTTCGATCGGCAAAGTCGGGGTCGGTCATAATGGTCGCCGGATTCGAATTGAGCAGGACACCGGCACCGATGATCAGAATTTTTTTGATATCTGTACGTTTAGGCATGGGTGTTCCTTATATAAAAATCTTAAAAAACTAGCTTTTGTGCTTAGCCATCATTTCGATAAAACGGGCAAACAGGTACTGGGCATCGTGCGGACCCGGTGACGCCTCCGGGTGGTACTGAACCGAAAAAGCCGGATATTCAGTGTGTTTGATCCCTTCGACCGTATTGTCGTTCAGGTTGATATGGGTCACTTTGATCTTCTCGTTGAGTGACTCACTGGCAACGGCAAACCCATGATTCTGCGAGGTGATTTCAACTTGCTGGCGCTGATGATCGAGGACCGGTTGGTTGCCGCCACGATGACCGAATTTCAACTTATAGGTTTGTCCACCAAGGGCAATAGAAAGCAGCTGATGCCCTAGGCAGATACCGAAAATCGGGACCTTGCCAAGCAGTTTAACGATATTTTCTTGCGCATACGTGATCGGTTGCGGATCACCGGGGCCATTGCTAAGGAACACCCCGTCAGGTTTCATCTGCAAAACCTCTTCCGCCGCAGTGGTTGCAGGCACGACAGTGACATCACAGCCGGATGAAACCAGGTTGCGCAGAATGTTGCGCTTGATGCCAAAGTCATAGGCAACAACCTTGTAAGGACGATGGTCGGCGCTTCGGTCGGCGTAGCCCTGCCCCAGCTCCCAGACACCTTCAGAGTAATCATAAGCGGTATCGCACGTCACTTTCTGGACCAGATCGCGGCCGACTAGGCCGGGAGAGTTCTGAGCTTTTTTAATCAAACTTTGCGGATCAGTATCGATTGAAGAGATAATGCCAACCTGAGCGCCCTTGGTGCGGATGTGGCGAACCAGGGCGCGGGTGTCAAGCCCCTCGATGCCGACCACATTCTTCTCCTTGAGGTACTCGTCAAGGCTCATTTCTGAACGGAAATTGCTCGGAAAAGGGCAGGCTTCTTTGACAATAAAGCCAGAAAGAAACGGTTTGCAGGACTCAACATCTTCTTTGTTGATACCGCAATTTCCGATCTGCGGATAGGTCATGGTGACGATCTCGCCGCAATAAGATGGATCGGTAAGGATCTCCTGATAACCGGTCATACTGGTATTAAAGACGACTTCACCTGTCACTTCACCGGTTGCCCCGAAGGCTTTTCCTTCGAAAACCTTGCCATCGGCAAGGGCTAAAATTGCTTTCATTGAAACCTCTTGTTTGTGCGAAATTACTTTAACTAACAATGTCGAAACTACTGACCTAACGTTAATCTCTGCTGAATGTGACTTTTCCGGCTCTCAGGGTCTTCATTGCGCAACCTTTCATGGTATGGCCGTCAAAGTAGGAGTTCTTACTTTTCGAATGTAGCTTCTCAGATTCGAGGAGCCACTCTTTGTTCGGGTTAATTACAGTGACATCGGCCACGGCGCCGATGGAAAGAGTCCCGCGATCGATATTAAGCACCTTGGCCGGGCCGCAGGTCATAAGCGCAACCGCCTGCTTCAAACTGAGAACTTTATCGGCCACCAACTTCAGAGTCAGCGGCAGCAATGTCTCCAGGCCGACAATGCCGTTAGCGGCGACAGCAAACTCGACATTCTTGTCATCGACATGATGAGGGGCATGATCGGTCGCAATCGCATCGACTGTCCCGTCGGCCAGGGCAGCACGCACAGCATCGACATCTTCCTGGCTGCGCAGTGGTGGATTCATCTTCGCATTGGTATTGTATCCGCGCACCGCTTCTTCGGTTAAGGTGAAATGGTGCGGTGTGACCTCGCAGGTCACCCGGGCACCGCGTGCTTTGGCTTGCCGAATCAGCTCCAGGCTGCCCCTGGTGGACACATGGGCAAGGTGCAGGTGGCCGCCGGTCAACTCCGCCAGCATGATATCGCGTGAGGCCATCGCATCTTCTGCGGCGTTGGGAATCCCCTTCAGCCCCAGTTCTGTTGCAACCGCTCCTTCATTCATCGAACCGCCGGCGACCAGTGATAAATCTTCGGCGTGGGAAATGATCGGTGCGCCGAAGGTGTTGGCATATTCCAGTGCCCGGCGCATCATTTCACCATTTTTAACCGGGCCGCCATCATCGGAGAAGCCAACACAACCAGCTTCAAGCAGTTCGCCCATCTCCGCAAGGATTTCGCCTTTTTGCCCCTGGGAAATGCAGCCGACCGGGTAGACGTTGGCGCTGCCTTCATACTTGGCTTTGTTGATGATGAACTGCGCAATCGGCAGGTTGTCGATCACCGGATCGGTGTTCGGCATGCAAGCGACCGAAGTTACGCCACCTGCAGCTGCGGCGGCAGTTCCGGAAATAATGTCCTCTTTATATTCCAGCCCCGGCTCGCGCAGATGCACATGCATGTCGATCAGACCAGGGGTAACGATGGAGCCCGCGGCATTGATCACTTCGGCATCACCGGCATCAATATTGGTGGCCAGTTCGGCAATCTTTCCATCAACAATGAGGATATCCAGTTTTTCGTCGATATTATTTGCAGGATCAACGACTCTGCCTGATTTCACCAGTACTTTCATAGTTGTCACCTCTATCCTCAATAATCAGTCTTGTAGTTTTTCGCCGCCGCAGGCCAGGTACAACAAGGCCATCCGCACCGCAACACCATTTTCGACCTGGTCGAGAATCACATTCTGTGGACCGTCAGCAATCGAGGTGGGCAATTCAACGCCCCGGTTGATCGGTCCCGGGTGCATCACGATGGCATCTTCCTTGGCCAGTTTCAGCCGTTTTTCGGTCAGGCTGAAAAACTTACAGTACTCACGCACAGACGGAATCAGCGGCGCGCCCTGCCGTTCTCGCTGGATACGCAGCATCATCACCACATCAGCGTCGCGGATCGCTTCGTCGATATTCGTGAAAGCCTCGCAACCCAGCTTTTCGATGCCGGGCGGCAGCATGGTACCGGGTCCGGCAACGCGAACCTTGGCGCCCAGCTTGGTCAGGCAATAAATATTGGAACGAACCACCCGGCTGTGGGTAATATCTCCGATGATCGCAACGGTCAGTCCTTCAATCTTGCCCTTGTGTTCGCGGATCGTATAAGCGTCAAGCAGGGCCTGACTGGGATGTTCGTGCATACCGTCGCCCGCGTTGATAATTGAACAATCCAGCCGTTTTGCCAGATATTCACTGGCGCCGGAAGCATTGTGCCGCATGACGATGGCATCGGGATTCATCGCCTCGATATTTTTCGCGGTATCTTCGAGGGTTTCTCCCTTGACCACCGAAGAGCCGGAGGCACTGATATTGATGGTGTCCGCCGAGAGGCGCTTGCCGGCGATCTCGAACGAGGTTCGGGTCCGGGTGCTGGCTTCAAAGAACAGGTTGATGATGGTCTTGCCCCGCAGGGTCGGGACCTTCTTGATGTCCCGGCGGTTGATCTCTTTAAAGCTGACCGATGTGTCAAGAATAAAGGTCAACTCCTCAGCAGTCAGATCTTTAATGGCGATAATATGTTTGTGGTTGAATGTCATTGAACGCCTCCAGGTTTATGATCTAATCAGATACACAGCTTGTGGAGCATGGTGCTGGTCAAATTCAACTTCGATCTGTTCATTGCGGGCTGTCGGCAGGTTTCTGCCGATATAATCAGGCCTGATCGGCAGTTCGCGATGTCCGCGATCCACCAGAATCGCCAGCTGAATGTTCTGGGGCCGGCCGAGGTCGGTTAATGCGTCCATGGCCGCACGGATGGTGCGACCGGTAAAGAGCACATCATCAATCAGGATGACCCGCCTGTCGCTCAGGGAAAAGCGGATGTCCGTCTGCCCGACCGAGAGGTCGCTTCGTGAGCCGATGTCGTCGCGGTACATGGTGATGTCGATCGTGCCGAGCGGCACCACTTGTCCTTCAATCTCGGAAATTTTCTTTTGCAGAGCGGTGGCGAGGTAGTCGCCACCGGTACGGATGCCGATCAGAACCAGCTCCTCGACACCTTTGTTTTTTTCCAGGATTTCGTGCGCGATCCGAGTGATGGCGCGATTGATACCTTCCAGGTCCAGAATTTCTATTTTTTCAGCAGCCATGGCCCTCCCTCTTTCTGTGTTTTGAGCACAAAAAAAGTACCTGTGTGTTGTTTTCACACAGGTACTTCAGGATTAACTTTGAGTGTTTTGGTGCCACTATTTGCTCCCTTGCTGATCTCTCGGATCAGCTTAAAGGGTTGGTGAATCTGTCTAAAATCTCGCTGACTCTAGCAACCGGGTCGTGACTAAGTCAACTGCTTAATTCAAAAAAATCGTTAATCGATGGTTCGGCCAATTCTCCCCCAACGAACCTTTTCCAGAAGGTCCGCTTTCGAGTCCCAGGACCAGTATTTAATAAAGGCCAAACCCTTGATCTTTGATTTGTGGACAAAGCCCCAGAAACGGCTATCAAAAGAAAAATCACGGTTGTCGCCCATGACAAAATAACTGTCCGCCGGCACCTTGAGCGGACCGGCAAAATCACGCGGACCGGCAACCGAAGGAATGACCTGCTTGTCCTTGTGGACTTCTTGCGGGAGGCTGACCGGTTCACCATTGACGTAGACCTGTTTCGCCTTGATTTCTATGGTGTCACCTGGCGTGCCGACAACCCGCTTGATAAAATCTCTCCGCTGGAAGTAGGACTTGCCTTCATCGTCAGGAAATTCGAAAACGATGACGTCACCACGCTCCGGATCTCTCAATTTGAGATAGGTGCCATCGGTGAATGGAACCTGAGTGCCATAGATAAACTTGTTCACCAGCAGATGGTCGCCGATCAGCAATGTATCGAGCATCGACCCGGAAGGAATTTTGAAGGCCTGAAATAGGAAGGTGCGTATAATCAGCGCCAAAACAACTGCAACAATTAACGCTTCAGACCACTCGCGGTACCAGGGTTTTTTCTCTTTCGTCATTTAACTCACTCTTTAACTTTGAGGATCGCCAGGAATGCATCCTGGGGAAGCTCGACGCTCCCCACCTGTTTCATACGCTTCTTGCCGGCTTTCTGCTTCTCCAGCAGTTTCCGTTTCCGCGTAATATCACCACCATAACACTTTGCCGTTACATCTTTACGCAATGCCTTGACCGTCGAACGGGCAATCACTTTATTGCCGATGGCGGCCTGAATAGCCACTTCGTACTGTTGTCGCGGAATAAATTCCTTCATCTTCGCAACCAGTTCTCGGCCCCGGTACTGAGCCTTGTCCTGATGGACAATCAACGAGAGAGCATCAACGACATCGCCATTGATCAGTACGTTTAAACGAACCAGTTTACTGAGACGGAACTCGAGGTGTTCGTAATCGAGAGAAGCATAACCCCGCGTGATCGACTTAAGACGATCAAAAAAATCGAGTACGATTTCATTCAGCGGCAACTCGTAAACCACCATCACCCGATTTGATGTCAGGTATTTGATCTCACGCTGTACACCACGCTTTTCGATACATAGGTTAAGAACCGCACCGACAAATTCATTCGGGACGTGAATCGACGCAAGCACAAAAGGTTCTTCGATTTTTTCGATAAGCTGTACGTCGGGCAGCATGTTGGCGCTTTCAACGTGCAGCAGTTCCCCCTTGGTGGTGGTCACTTTATAGACAACAGTCGGTGCTGTTGTGATCAGCTCAACGCCGAACTCGCGCTCCAGACGTTCCTGAATGATCTCCATGTGCAGCAGACCGAGGAAACCACAGCGAAATCCGAAGCCGAGGGCCAGCGAGTTTTCCGGTTCGAAAGAAAAAGCGGCATCGTTCAGGCGCAGCTTCTCCAGAGCATCACGCAAGCCATCGTATTCACCGGAGTCGATCGGATAGAGGCCGGAGAAGACCATCGGCTTGACTTCCTGGTAGCCAGGAAGTGGCACTGTGGCACCATGATGGAGGTGGGTTATGGTATCACCCACCTTGGCGTCTTCGACGACCTTGATGCCGGCAATGATAAAGCCGACCTCCCCTGCCGCCAACTGTGGCAGTTCCAGGGGGTGCGGGCTGAAAGCGCCAACTTTCTGGACTTCATAGACCCCGCCGGTGGCCATCAGTTTGATCTTTTCACCTTTTTTGATGGTGCCGTCAATAACCCGCACCAGGACGATAACGCCCTGGTAAGAGTCGTACCATGAGTCAAAGGTCAAGGCTTTAAGTGGCGCGTCCGGGTCACCACCCGGTGCCGGAACCCGAGCGACGATCGCTTCGAGGATCTCGTCGATGCCGATCCCTTCCTTAGCGCTCGCCAGTACGGCATCGCTGGTGTCGATGCCGATAATCTCTTCAACCTCTTCCCTGATCCGCTCAGGTTCGGCGCTTGGCAGATCGATCTTATTAAGAACCGGGAAGATTTCCAGATCCTGATCGAGAGCCATGTAGACGTTAGCCAGGGTCTGGGCTTCAACGCCTTGAGCGGCATCGACAACCAGCATCGCGCCTTCACAGGCGGATAATGAACGACTGACTTCATAAGAGAAATCGACGTGCCCCGGAGTGTCGATCAGGTTGAGAATGTAATCCTGGCCATCCTTGGCTTTATAGTTCAAGCGGACCGCCTGGGCCTTGATGGTGATCCCGCGTTCCTTCTCAAGATCCATTTTATCGAGGTATTGGGCAGACTTTTCCCGATCACTCAAGGCGCCGGTTTTCTCCAGCAAGCGGTCGGCCAGCGTCGATTTGCCATGGTCGATATGGGCAATAATGGAGAAATTACGAATATTCTTTTGACTCATGTAAACTCAAGTATAACGAAATTGGTTATAACGATTTGTGCGAACCGCCAATATTAAGCTTGAAGGGGCATATTTGTAAAGAATAAAGGGGGATATGTGCAGTCAGCGAGGAGATTGGCCTAGCAGGCCAGTCTTCTCGCAACCTCAGTCCTCATTCCGACCGAAATTGTGAAATTCGCCAAGATTGCTAAACTCTCCTGAAGCCAGATATTCATTCGGCGCATTGATGAAATCGAAAATTGAGTGGATTCTGTCGATTTCGCTCTGTTTCTCATGCAGGATCAAGTCGAAAAGTGCCTTGGCTTCGGGGTCCTGTTCATGTTCTTTCAGGTTGAGGTAAAGGTTCAATAATAATTGTTCTGTTTTGAGGATATAGTTATAGCCGCTCAAATCATCACGCACATTGTTCTGATCCAGTAGCTCACAATTCCCAGCCTGATTTTTGCGGAGATTGTTCGGGACTTTCGGCTGAGCATGTAATTCTATGGATCTGTTCTCGGGGTCATTTTTCAGTTGGCGCAGTTTCTTGAGCAATTCCCCCTCATCATCCGCAATCATTCGGAAGATTGAACGGATCCCCTCATGCTGAGTGCAGACAGCGAGACGGCGATAGAGGTCACGTTCGGCCTCCTCGACATCGATCGCAAAATCGAGGATTTTCATTTTGATCTCCTTTCCCTTCGGCAGACGATCAAAGTGGCTTTTGCCACAGTCATTATTATATGGCCGTGGTGATTCGGAGATCAATGTGCGGAGGCACAAATAAAGAATGTCTATTGCGGCACTACGGTTGTTCTTTTTTCAGCAACGAAAGGCCAGATTTCGGCAACAATCATTCCGCCGACGATGAACGTCCCGCCGACCCAACCGAGAGCTGAAAGGCGGTCTCCGGCCAGCCAGATAGAAAATATCGCCGCAAAAACCGGTTCCAGGGTGTAGATCAAGGCTGCTCTGGTTGGCGTGGTGTCTTTCTGAAAGGTTGTCATCGCCCAAAAGGCGTAAGCGGTTGCAAAGACCGAGGTGATAAGAAAGGCGAAGATTAAAGAGCCTGTCCATTGCTGCGGCCAGGACGTCGGTTCAAAGATCAGACTGCCGATACAGCCGAGAACTGCCATGGTCGCTATTTGCACGAAAGTCAGCGCTCGGCCATCGTAACCCTGGGTAAAAACATCCAGCCCAAGAATATGTAAAGCGACGAACAGAGAACAGATGACGACCAGCAAGTCACCTATGTTCAGAGTCCAGGGCGTATGCCAGGTGAGCATAAACAGGCCGAGCAAGGCGAGAGCAACCCCAATCTTAGATCCAAAAGCTGCCGGTTTCTTTAAAAACGGACCGGCCAGTAAAGAAACCCAGACAACACCGAGGCCGGTCAAAAATCCGGCGTTGGCTGAGCTGGTTCGCTCCAGGCCAAAAGTCTGAAAAAGATAAGAAAGAAACAGCAGCGTGCCGAGCAGAATGCCGAGTCGCCAACCGCGACGGTCCAGCGTCGCAAAGCCTTTTTTGCCCGCCATGGCTGCTAACAGCAATGCCGCTATGGCAAAGCGCACCCAGAGGAACGCCATCACCGGCATTTCCCCAATAGCATCTTTGACGATCGGAAAGGTTGCTCCCCAGAACAGAGTGACCGATACGAGCATAATTTCAGCAAAAAATTGCCGTTTTTGCGAACGATTCATGAAGATTCCGCGAAAGTTGCTAGACTCTTGTTTCAGGCGAAGGCGCTATGGTATAAGCTGGTTTTCGTGAATTCAAATCTTTTTTTGAGAAAATCTAAGTTGGGAGCCTGTTGAATGGAACGAGGCAAGCAAGAACCTGTTGAAGTCATCTGCCCTAAATGCCGCTACACAGAAATTATCTACCTGCCGATCGAAGACCTGCCTCGCTGTCCCGAATGTAATACGCCAATGTCTATAAATGAACTTTTGGATGAAGGAAAGTCCTATTAAATATTCCGCCGTTTCTGCGGCCCAACGATCCTTATTTATTGAAGGAGGTACTCTGATGAAAAACCTGAAATTGATGCTTGCCCTGCTACTCGCACTGTGTGTGGTCTTGCCTGGTTTTGCCACTGCCGACACCTTGGATAACATTCTTGAACGCGGTGTCCTGCGGGTCGGCATGGAACCAGGTTACATGCCATTCGAAATGACCAACAAGAAAGGTGATATTGTCGGTTTTGACGTTGATATGGCCAAGCGGATGGCAAAAGCGATGGGTGTCAAACTGGAACTGGTCAGCACCGCCTGGGACGGTATCATTCCCGCCCTGCTGACCGAGAAATTCGATATTATCATGTCTGGCATGACCCTAACTCAAGAACGGAACATGAAGATCAGCTTTGCTGATCCCTACATCGTTATTGGCCAGAGCATTCTGGTTAAGAAAAGTCTTGCTGATGAGGTCAAATCCTACAAGGACCTGAACAACAAAAAGTTCAAAGTTGCTTCCAAGCTCGGCACCACCGGCGAGCAGGCAACCAAGCGGATGATTCCGAACTGTACCTACATTTCTTTTGAGACCGAGCAGGAAGGCGTTATGGATCTGGTTAATGGCAAGATTGACGCTTTTGTTTACGATCTGCCTTACAATGCGATTGCATTTTCAGAGAAGGGCGAAGGCAAACTGATCCTGCTTGACAAGCCTTTCACCTATGAGCCGCTGGCCTGGGGGGTTAAGCGTGGCAACGCCGACTTCATCAACTGGCTGGATAATTTTCTGGTACAGGCAAAAAATGATGGCACCTACGACAAAATCTACGAAAAGTGGTTCCTCAGTGATAAGTGGTTGAATCAGCTTAAATAAAAGTTTAAAAATGCTGGGAGGGTGCTATCGCTTGGCCCTCCCCGTTTTTTTATCTGCCATGCACGAAAGATTGAACGGTGAATACAACCAAAAATGTCTTATCCTGGCGCATATTAACGTTTCTCATTCTGTTTCTGATGGGCGCGGGTCTTTGGGTTGCTACAAAAAAGATCGACTATACTTGGCGCTGGAAACGTGTTCCCCAGTACTTTTTCTATAACGCAGAAACAACATTCAACGCCCCCTTTGATAGTCGTGTTGCGACTATCGATAAGCTAGGTGACATAACCCGAATCAAACTGATCAGTGAAGCGGATGAAGAACTCAGCTTCGAGATCGACTCCACGAGCCTCAATGTCAGCGTTGATGAAGACCTGTTTGAAGGCGACCACCTCGGTTCCACGTTTGAATGGCGTGCCGGTCCTTTAGTTGTCGGTCTCTGGAATACTCTTTGGATCTCTGCAGCCTCCAGCATTCTCGGCTTGATCATCGGCATGATCACTGGTCTTTGCCGGGTTTCTAACAACACCACCCTGCGCGATCTGTCGGTCATCTATGTTGAACTGATTCGCGGCACACCATTGCTGGTGCAGTTGTTTATATTCTATTTCTTCCTCGGAACAGTGCTGGATATCGATCGTTTCGTTGCAGGGATCTTTGCCCTCGCGGTTTTTGCCGGTGCCTATGTCGGTGAAATCATCCGCGCCGGTATCCAGTCTATCCCCAAAGGACAAATGGAAGCTGCTCGATCCCTGGGGATGAATGTTCCGCAAGCGATGATCTATATCATCCTGCCGCAAGCCTTTAAACGAACCCTGCCCCCCTTGGCGGGTCAGTTTATCAGCTTGATCAAGGACTCCTCGCTGGTTTCTGTTATTGCCATTAACGATTTAACGAAGAGTGGCCGTGAGGTCATCACCTCCACTTTTGCAACTTTTGAAATCTGGTTTATAGTCGCCCTGCTTTACCTGTTTATGACATTTGCGTTATCGCAGGTGATTGCCTGGGTTGAACGGAGGCTTGCAGTCAGTGATTAAAACGGTTGAACTGAAAAAAATCTTTACCGGACGTGGTGCTGAGGTTCGCGCTGTCGATGGCGTTACCTCGCATGTCAAGTCAGGTGAAGTGGTGGTGGTTATCGGTCCGTCAGGCTCAGGAAAGTCTACCTATTTACGTTGCTTGAACGGTTTGGAGACTCTCACCTCCGGACGTATTGTCATTGATGGTGTCGACCTGGCCGATAAGAAAACCGACCTCAACAAGGTGCGGCGTGAAGTCGGCATGGTTTTCCAGCAGTTCAATCTGTTTCCGCACAAAACCGTACTGGACAATATCATTCTGGCGCAACAGGTTGTACGGAAACGGAAACGTGACGAGGCGGAAATCAAAGCTCGTGAACTGTTAGTCAAGGTCGGAATCGCTGAAAAAGAAAGTGTCTATCCCGGACATCTGTCCGGTGGTCAGCAGCAACGGGTCGCGATTGCGCGCGCGCTGGCGATGGACCCCAAAATCATGCTTTTTGATGAGCCGACCAGCGCCCTCGACCCGGAAATGGTCGGCGAGGTTCTTGATGTCATGAAGCAGCTGGCCCGCGAGGGGATGACCATGGTGGTGGTTACCCACGAGATGGGCTTTGCCCGAGAAGTCGCTGATCGGGTTATCTTCATGGACCAGGGCAAGCTGGTTGAAGAAGGCACCCCGGAGCATTTTTTTACCGAACCGCGCGAAGACCGGGCAAAAGCGTTTTTAAAGCAAGTTTTGTAGCTCTTGCCGGCAGCAAAATTTCTACGGGGACAGTGCCCAGACCCTGTCCCCTTTTTGTTTGTTGGACACAGCACGGGTTTCAAATATGGTCTGAATGTATCTTGTAATCTGCTGCAG
>CALZHQ010000032.1 GCA_945787295.1 uncultured Desulfuromonadales bacterium | reverse complement strand
ATCATCCCCAGCAGTTTACCACTACGTTCGAGGAAACCAGCCATCCGCTCTTTGCTGATCGCTTGATGCGAAAGCATCGCCAGATCGTAGATCTGCTGCATCAGCAAGCCAGAGGTTTCTTTATCCCCCTCTTCTTGCAACTTCAGCACCTTTTCGACCGCAGGGCTGGCAGAATTAACCATCAGGGTGTGATCGGCAAACAGGTCGGGCATCTCGCCCTGCCCCATCATGCTGGTCATTTCTTTGAAGCGTCGCTGCTGTTCATTGAGCAGAATCACGCCAGGAACTGAATCGTCCTTCAGTGACTCGATACGGATCGTCAAACCCTTGATATCGAGTTCGGCCTTGAAGACTTCTTCGATCCGATCGGTGCGGCTCTTATTGTCGGCATCAACAATCTCACTGCTGGCATCCTGCTCGATCAGGTTTTCGGTGACATCAGAATCAACCCGCTCGAACTTGATATCGGTGTTTTTCGACTCGAGGAACTGGATGAAATGATTATCGATCATCGCATCAAGGATCAACGCTTCCATCCCCTGCGCCTTGAACATCTTCAGGTAAGTCGCCTGCACGCCCTCATCGTTAGCGTAGTAGACCTTATTCTCATGCTGTTCCTTGGCGCGCTCCAGGTAATCGGGCAGCGTGGTGTACTTATCTTCGCCAGTCGACCGGTAGATCACCTGATCCTTGACCTTGTCGTAAAACTTGTCCTCGCGCATCATGCCATATTTGACAAACGTGTGGATATCTTCCCAGATCGGCTCGAAGATCTCACGATCCTTCTTTGCCAACTCCACCACCTTGGAGGCAACCCGGCCGCTGATAACTTCGCGGATCTTGCGCACCTGCGGTTCATTCTGCAGATAGCTCCGCGACACATTGAGCGGTAAGTCAGGAGCATCGAGACAGCCCTGCAGCGGGGTGAGAAATTCCGGAATCAATTCAGGAGTGTTGTCGGAGACAAAAACCTGATTGCAGAACAGATTGATATGGCTCTTGGTGACATCGAATTCATTGGTCAAACGGGGAAAGTAGACAATTCCCTTCAGATTGAACGGAAAATCGATGTTCAGGTGAATCCAGAACAGCGGGTCCTGAGACATCGGATAGAGTTTCCGATAAAACTCCTTGTACTCATCGTCGGAAATCTCACTGGCCGACTTGGTCCATAGCGGGTTTTTATCGTTGACCTCTTCCCCTTCCAGACAGATCGAAATCGGCAAAAAGTTACAGAACTTCTTCAACACTTCGCGAACATTGTCCGCTTCAAGAAATTCCTTCTCCTCGTCGTTCAGATGCAGAACAACCTCAGTGCCCCGCTCTTTCTTGTCGCTTGCGTCGAGCTCATAACTGGTGGTTCCGGCACATTGCCAGTGAACCGCATCTGCATCCTTTTGATAGGATAGCGAGCGGATCTCAACTTTTTCTGCCACCATAAAACTGGAATAAAATCCGAGCCCAAAATGGCCGATAATCTGGTTCTTATCCTCCAGACTCTTAAACTTTTCGATGAAGTCTTCGGCAGAAGAAAAAGCCACCTGATTGATATACTTGCGGATCTCCTCAGCGGTCATACCGAGACCGTTATCGACAACGGTCAGAGTACCGGCGTCTTTGTCGATCCGAATATCCACCTGGTATTCGTCAGCCAGTTTCAGGCCTTCAATCAGGTTGATGTTCTGCAGCTTGTGAATGGCATCGACAGCATTGGAAACCAGCTCACGCAAAAAGATATCTTTATCGCTGTACAGCCATTTTTTGATGATCGGGAAAATGTTCTCGGTGTGAATCGAGATTGAACCTTCTTCTTTTTCAAACGTGTCAGACATTATCTACCTCCATAAAATTTATTCGCGCAGAGAAAGATAAGTATCGACAAAGATTTTGTCAAGAGCGCAAAAAAGTCCGCATCACTAAAATAGTCGGTCGGTTATTCTGTTGAAGGCAGCGGCATCCCGCGCACCGAAAATGATGCGGGGGATTTTTCTTACCACCTAAAAATCTTTGAGAAGGCTCTAAAAATATTACACGGCCATACAATTCAGCAAAGCGAGACTAAAAGTTGCACAATGCGACTAAATGCTATAAAATTAATCGGCAAGGAGGAAACATATGCCGCAAGCTGTGAAAATCAATGATGAGTTAATAAAGAGTGCAAAGACTGTTTCAAAAGTTGAACATCGCTCTTTAGCAGGACAAGTTGAATATTGGGCGTCTATTGGCCGAGCAGCCGAGGAGAATCCCGATCTTCCGTTTTCTGTTATCCGCGAGATTCTTCTAGCTCAGGCAGAAGTTGAGGCTGGGATGGTCGAAGAGTATGTGTTTGGCGAGGGCCAATAATGCGAAAGGTTTTTCAGACCTCCGCCTTTGCCAAGGCCAAAAAGAAGTTGCATAAAAAACAAATTGCAGAGCTTGATAGGGAAATTCATAAGATCTTGACTGATCCTGAAATTGGGGTGCAGAAAAGAGGAGATCTTCAGGGTGTTTACGTTTATAAATGCAAAATAACTAACCAACTCTTTCTTATCGCATATCAGTTCAACGAAAAAACGCTCACTCTCCTCATGTTAGGTTCGCATGAAAATTTTTATCGAGATCTTAAAAAATCATACTAAACATTGGTCATATGTCCTCTTTTCAGGGCCCAGTTGGCGGAATTGACAATCCCTCTCACCGCATTTCGCGGGAGAGGGATTTTTCAACAAATCAAAACCACCTCACACTCAAGTGGTGCGGCCAAAAAGCAGATATTTTGTTTCCTTAGAATCCGGGCATTGCCGCTATGCCGCGACAGAAGAAATAAATGGCAAACAACATCGGCATAATGACGTTTGAGATAAAATGGATCATCAGGCCTTGACTACGGCCCCACACTTTCTTCATCAGAGTCAGGTTAAAATACTCTTTATCAGCCATCAATCGAACCAGAGAGACAGCAACTATGTAGAAGCCGAATAGCGCTTTCACAATATCAAGTTCCACAGCAACCTCCAATCAAACAGCGTTATACCTAAGTTAGCAGATCGGTTTTTGCTTTGCAACATGTTGTTTTTTCTAATATTTGTGATTATCTACCCGATACGTAAAAAGGGGCAGCACTATCGCGCCACCCCTAAATTATACACTATTTTGAAAATCTGTTTTCGCTAGTTTTCTGCGAGGAAATAATCCTCATAAAAATCTTCAAGCATCTTCAGGTGCTTGGTTTCGTCCGCGAGCAAACGCTCAAAAAGTTCCGCATTCGGCGCACCTTCACAACCTGACATCAAACGTTGATAAAAATCAACTGCACCTTTTTCCAGGTGAATGGCATACGCGACAGCAGTCCTGGCGTCAGATCCTGGCGTGATCTCCTTTTGATCAAAGACATAATCCAAATTCATCGTCGGCACCGGTTTCCTCATCTCGGCAGAACTTTTATCATGCCCTTCCAGCAGAGCCATCTCGATCTTGAATTTATGCTTCAACTCTTCTGCTGCTGCATCGCGTAATAAAACCTTGGCCTGACGATCTTTAACCATCTGGATTGCATTCAGGTAATTACGAAAACCTTCTTCTTCCATCTCAATCGCTTTTTCCAAGGCTGCTTCGTAGGTATAACAAACGTTGTCATCAATTTCGACGCTCATGTTTAATTTCTCCCGTTCAAAAAAGTTCAATAAATAACGATATAGCCGTGTTTCTCGGCAATCTTCGAGATTTCGAGCACATCTTCAATCTCATAGCGACTACCATCAAGCACAAACGTATAGCCCCCTTCGGGCTTCTCTTCCGACAAACCGATTAGATATTCAAAGCTTGCAGTTTTTATGGTTTCCATCGAAAGCCTCTTATCAAATTGAAAAGACTACAAATATTACCATATTGTTGTATACAAGTCACTCTCCAATGATTTTAACCAGTACCCGTTTTCGCCGTTGCCCATCAAATTCACCATAAAAAATCTGCTCCCACGGTCCAAAATCAAGTCGACCTTCCGTGACCGCAACGACAACCTCGCGGCCCATCACAGTGCGTTTCAAGTGTGCGTCGCCATTATCCTCACCGGTATTGTTATGTTGATACTGAGTGATCGGAGCATGTGGCGCAAGCCCCTCCAGCCAGCGTTCAAAATCGTTATGCAGTCCATGCTCATCATCGTTGATGAACACAGAAGCAGTGATGTGCATGGCATTACAGAGCAGCAAACCTTCACGTATGCCACTTTCCTGAAGACACTGCGCCACCTGTGAAGTGATATTCCTGAATTCCCGACGGGTAGGAATATCGAACCAGAGCTCTTTTCGGTAAGATTTCATAGGATATAACCCTTTTTAACATTCTGATTTCAATTGTGATTATCGATAGCTGGAGCATCCCACTTGATATGTTAAAAGCTACTGAACGAAATAATCTTGACTGTAAGGTACAGTTTCTATATAAATTTCGCTGCTCTATGCTGCGATCTCTATTTATCGGCAAGGGCCTAAATAATTTATGACAAAAAACAAACCACTAAAAACATTATTCCTCTTTTGCTGGATGCTCTCGCTGTTACTGGTCAGTTGCTCTGACAGCGCAGCCCCGATTTACCAGGGACCCGACATCCAGATATTAAAAATGACCCTCGCAGCTGAACTGGAAGACGAATTCCAGCGTTGCAGCTACCAGTTGGACAATCTGGACCAAGGAGTCCCACCACTCATCCTGCAAACTCTGCCGACCGACCTGCCGAGCATCGACTCAAATAAACGCAAAAAAAAGATCTTTTTTAAATCGTTGCTGCCGATGATTCTATTGGCTAACAACGAAATCCGCCGGGAGCGCGAAGAAGTTCTTGAACTCCAGCGATTGATTGCTCGTGGCTACATATTAACAGAAAGTCAGATTCAGACCCTTCAACGACTGACCAAACGTTATAAAGTCAAAAGTGACTCGATCATGTCAAAGCAGACAATCGATGAGTTACTGTTTCGGGTCGACATCATCCCGGCAGAGCTGGCATTAGCCCAGGCGGCAAACGAATCAGCCTGGGGGACTTCACGCTTTTCACAACTGGCCAACAACCTGTTCGGTGAGTGGACCTTTATCCAGGGAACCGGCATTATCCCAGAGGGTCGCCCCGAAGGCGCAACCTACGAAGTTCGTCGCTTTGAAACCGTCTACGAATCGATCCGTTCCTACCTAAGAAACCTGAACACCCATTTTGCCTACAAAGAACTGCGCCAACTCCGCGCTGAGGCGCGGGCCAGCCAACAGCCGATAAAAGGCTCCAAGCTGGCTGAAGGCCTGTTCCGCTACTCAATTCGTGGCGAAGACTACGTAAAAGACCTGCAATCACTGATCCGCCTTAACCGCCTCAACCGGTTTGCCGACGTCAACCTGCGCGTCCGCAGCTAACGACGAACCCTCCTGTTCTTCTTGTACAGCTAACTCAAGCGCCGGCCGCTTAGCATTCAACCAGAGATGGCTGTACCAATGCCAGCCGCCCTTTTTTCCCGGCGCCGTCAAAGTATATTTATTGCGTCGCCCAGTGAGCGGCTGCTCTGCGACAACCCGGTACCACCCATCCCGATCGACAACCGCCTCGACCTGGCAGCTATTCTCACCCTGCACGAAACAGTTAACCCGACGCATGTCGACGTCGACAGCATCGATTTCCAGCAACAATTCCGGGGGATTACTCTTTACAACCGGACTCAATGGCTGTTCATTCAAAACCACTAGTGGCTTCATCAGCAGCTTCGTCTTGAACCCTTCAAAAGTCGCATAAGGTCCGCCCATCGGAAAGCGAGGCAGGGTAAAAAGGTCGTGCTTGGCATGCACAACGCCTGACTGTTGGGCAAAAGCTGCCTGATAACCGAGTTCTTTGACAATCTTGACAACATCTGAAGAATACTCGCCATAGGGATAAACAAAGAGAGTCGGCTCAAACTCCAGGTGTTGTTTAAATTGTTGCTGCGCCTTACTGATATCTTGAACAATCCGCTCTCGCCAAGCGCTGATATCTTCGTCTGCTTCCATCTCGACGAGGTAGGCATGTGATGCCGTGTGGTTGCCAATCTCAACCCCCTCAGCCCGCAATGCCCTGATTTCATCCCAATCCAGATAGCCACTCGTTCCTACCGCATCGGTATTGACAAAGAGCGAGATCGGATAGCCATATTGACGCACCAGCGGCATCCCAGCTTCCGCAAAAGAGGTAAAGGCATCGTCCACGCAAAGAGCAGCTCCCTTTTCCGGCAAAGCTTCTCCTATTATTAACCGCCGAACGACCTCTCCCAAAGACAACACCTGATAGTTCTGCTCTTTGAGATAGGCCAGTTGCTGGGCAAATATTTCTGTCGAAATATTGGTTGAGGGATAACGACCCTCATCGAAACGGTGATAGATAACAACATTATCCTGCCCGTCGGCGGCCGCCGGGCAGGAAAGACCGAATAGCAGCGCAGATACCAGCGAGACAACGACTATTTTCAACATGAATTATGTCCGATCAGTTACGGGAGGATCTGACTTTGTTACGCAGGTAGCGACGGATCGTGTTGCGGGCTTTCGGAGTTACTGCCCACTCCAACCACTTCGGCAGGACTTCTGGTTTTTCTGCGGTCTCGATGATGACCTGATCACCATCAATCAAACGGGTTTTAAGTTGTCGGGTGCGGCCGTTTATCTGGCCACGACGGGCGTGCAGACCAAGCGACTCATGAATCTCAAAAGCAAAATCGAGCACACTACTGCCCTCAGGGAGGGTACGGCTATCACCGCGAGGGGTGTAGACCTGGATCGTCGCAGAGGCAAGTTTAAGCGATTCGGTATCAAAAGCCGACTCGCCATCGAGGAGTGACTTCATCAAAGTGCGGAAGTTGTCATGACGGAATTTAAAACCGGGAGCCAGCACCCCGGAATGGTTAAACCGGGCCAGCTTACGGGTGGTAATCTCAACCCGCATGCGCTGTTCTCCAACCTGCACCGTAGTTTTCAGCGCCTGGTAACCGTGCATAGAGGTCAAATTCAAATGATCACGCAGTTTGCCCGGGATGGGCGGAAACATCCCGTGCAACAAGCCGAGGAAGAGATAGGCATCCATCATCCTGTCAACTTGCACTTCCAGGGTGTAGAGGGTCACAAATCCACGCGGCATCGACTGAACCGCAGCGATCGAGAACGGTCGCCAACGATCTTTTAACTGGACCGACAGTTTTTGTTGCTCGCAGACCCCCTTGATTTTTGCCCGAGTTTTACGCAGGTACTCGGCGTTCTCATTTTTGAGGATTTCGATGCGCTGATTGTACTTTTCGCCCCGCTTCGGATAGAGCAGATTATAGGAGAGGGATTCCAGTTCCGTCGCGACATAGCCCATACCCAGGTGCTGGGCCAACGGCACATAGATAGTCCGGGTTTCTTCGGCGATCAGACTTTGTTTCTGCGGAGATAAAGCGTCGATGGTCAGGAGGTTATCGATGCGGTCCCAGAACTTGAGGCAAAGAACACGGATATCATCAATAGCGACCAGAACTGTCTTGCGATAGGTTTCCTTTTTCAGATCTTCCTTTGATTTTGCCTCAGAAGTCACCTTGGTCAAGCCATCAACCAGATGGGCAACCTCACTACCGTATTTCTTCTCGACATCATCCAGGGTCACCGGCGTGTCCTCGACCACATCGTGCAACAGTGCCGCTATTACCGAGGGAAAATCCATCCAATGGCGAGCCGCCAGATGGGTCACCCGCAACGGGTGGAATATGTAGGGCTCTCCCGACTTGCGTACTTGCCCCTTATGAGACGAGCGAGCATCCGTCAGGGCCTGCTCAACCCGGCTTAGTTCATGATCCAGATCCTCCTCGGAGAGGCCGGCGCCATAATGAGTTACCAGCAATTCCATGATCTCGGTAATCATGCGCAGCTCTGTTTTTTCGCTGAAATCTTTCATCATACAAATAACACTTGAACATTAGCCGGGAGGCCAACCCATATCGCGGCCGCCGAGCAGGTGAAAGTGAAGATGCCAGACAACCTGTCCGCCCCCTTCATTACAGTTATTGACAATTCTAAATCCATCCTGAGCAAAACCCAGATCGTTAGCCAGTTTACCGGCCACCTGATAAATATGACCGATCAGATTATTATCCGCAGTTGTTAAATCGAGAGTGGTACGAATATGCTTGCGCGGCACGATCAATAAGTGATGTGGGGCCTGCGGATTAATATCCTCAAAAGCAATCAATTCTTCGTCTTCGTAACGGATTGTGGCAGGGATTTCACCTGTTGAGATCTTACAGAAAAGACAGTCAGCTGCCATCGTTGTACTCCTTTCTGGAATACTCTTTTATTCGCTGTAGAGTTCGGGATAGTAGCAAACATTTTCACTACAGCCTATCCCAAAATGCTCGCTATGAGCAGCCATAGCTTTTTGCTGATACACGGCCGACGGCAGTTTTTCCGCAGCCAACTCGATGAACTGTCTAACCAATTGCAAATTCTTTATTTTGCGGATTGTCGGCGCGCCCCGCCCGACCAGTTTGAGACCTTTGATTCCGGCCTCTAAAAGCAGCGGGATCGCACAGAGTCCACAGCCATGGCGTCGATCTGTTTGCGACCAGCTCTGCTGCTTATTGATCGCCGCCTGCAATTCTGCCGACAATTCGCCGAGAGGTTCCATCCGGTAGCTGATTTCACAAGGCCAGACCTTATCGGCACTGGCATGATGAAAGGTACATAGGCCTTCAGTATTTGGACACTTGCCGACCAGCAGGAAAGCGTCAAAATCGATTCCAGGCACCTGTTTGCAAATCTCGCCCATCTCGGCAATCGTGAGATGGCGCGGCAAGATGGCGCGGCCGATCCCTTGCCGCTGATAAAAGCGGATCGCTGCAGAGTTACCGAGATGAGCCAAGGTGCTGGCATGATAGAGCAATCCAGGAAACTCTTGTTTTAACACCCTGAGCAAGGCCAGATCAGCGAGGATCACACTGCTGACACCTGCTGATTCTGCTTCGGCGACATAATCAACCAAGAGCGGCAGTTGCTGATCTGAGTAAAATGGTGAATTCAGGGTCAGCGCGAACTCAGCACCATGCTGGCGACAGCAGGCAACAATCTGTTGAAGATCGGCCAAAGAATCGATTTGCGCGCCAGCAAAAGTCCGCTGATTGATCGATGCCAACAAACCAAAGCGGTTTTGCCACTCTTCAGGAACGTAGCCGCCATAAAGCTCGTTGGCACCCGCCTTAAGCAAGGGCTCCGCTTCACTGGCTCGGTCTATTGGCGAAATCAGCTTCATCGTCCTTCTGCCACCTTGCGCTGCTTCCACATGGTTTCACGCCGATAGTCCCACCATTGACCGTCGATTTCGGCCTGCAGCGTTTCACCGACGACAACCAGGGTCAGTGCCGGTCTTTTTGTCGGGTCATCGAGATAAAAATAATCATGCCCCTCGCAGGCATCGACTATAGTGTCGAGAGTCGCCTCGATCACCTTTTCACCATCCAGTCCCAAACGATGCAGCAGGGCAATCGGAACATCTTTCCCATAGCCCTGACGTAATTTTCCCGCCAACTCGGCCAACGGCAGATTGTTCATATAAATCAGCAGAGAAACCCCTGGTGCGGCCAGCTCTTCAATTTTTGGGCTGCCGTCCTTATCCCCCAATGTTTTGGGTGAAACAATCAAAGCACGGTTGCAAACCGATGGCAGATCAAGTGTCCGCTTTAACCGCGCAGAGGCCGCATTGGCTACGCCGACACCGGCGATCACTTCTGCACGGTCGGCAAAGTGATCGATAAAACCCTGAAATGGGGAATAAAAGGTTAAATCCCCGGGGATCAGAAAGGCAACCGGGGAGACCGCTAATTGACCCTCTATGAGCTCCAGCAATTCAGCAAAATCGTAATCGAAAGGGATCAGGATCTGCTTGTCTTCCAGATAGGCGGAAAAAGTCTCATCGTAGGGCAAAGGCAGATAAACAACTGCTGAACGCTTCAAGGCCTCTGCACCCTGTAGTGTGAGATGCTGTGGGTCCCCCGGACCAGCACCGATGAAATAGACCCGATTCATTCACAAGCCCCTTTACGTAAGTAGATAAGAAATTCGCGATTCCCCTTGGGACCAAGGATCGGACTTTCTTCAACGCCAAGCACAGCGCAATCCAGCTGCTCCGCCAGCTCTTTAATATCCTCAATGACTTTTTGATGCATCTGCGGATCCTTAACCACGCCCCCCTTACCGACCTGCCCTCTCCCAACTTCAAATTGCGGCTTGATGAGCGCAATAATCTCTGCGTCAGCAGAGAGTAACGGCAGAGTACTGGGTAAAACCTTAGCGAGCGAGATGAAAGATGCGTCGATGACGGCAAGAGATGGCATTTGCGGCAACTGTTCCGGGCTCAAAGAGCGAATATTACACCGCTCCATATTCACCACCCGGCTGTCCTCACGCAGCTTCCAGGCCAACTGCCCGTAACCGACATCCACGGCATATATTTTTGCCGCGCCATGCTGAAGCAGACAATCGGTAAAGCCACCGGTAGAAGCACCGACATCGATGGCAATGCATCCGGCAACCGAAACCGGAAACTGCTGTAAGGCTTTTGCCAACTTCAAACCGCCACGGGAGACGAAAGGCAGCTCCTCGCCCTTGATGCGTAATTGCGCCTCAACATCAACCTTAATCCCGGCTTTATCTATCCGGTGATCATCAACAACGACTTTCCCGGCCAGGATCAGAGCCCTGGCGCGTTCTCGAGAAGAAACCAGCCCCCGCTCTACCAAAAGTTTATCCAAGCGTTCCTTCATGACATACCTTATTCATTGTAGCCTTTAAGAGGGTAACATAGCAAAATTCCTCGCTCCAAGTCACTCTCCAGGGGAAAAAGCAGATAAAAAAAGGGAGGCTCAAGGCCTCCCTTTTTGAGAATTCTATTTACTTAGCCGACAAAACTGTCACGGTTTTCAGCAAAAACCTCCGCAACCTCATCAAGCGCTTCTTTGACGTCGTTCTCATCGAGTTCAAGCGCTTTAGCGCCGAGACAACTGGCAACATCAAGCGATTCATCCGGCTCGCGTTGGCCAATCCCCAGCTTTTTACAGATGCGGTCAGCTAAGTTGACCGTCGCGGTCAAACGTAAGAGGGTATTTCCGCCCTCCTCTTCCTCTTCATGCGGAATCTTTAAATCAGCATGATGCAGGGTTGTCATGACGATAGAGCGATTAAAATTCCACTTATCGAGAACGGCAGCACCAACAACAGAGTGAGCATAAGGAAAATAATTCCCCTCAAGTTCAACGTAAGTCCCTTCACCCGCATATTCTGCCTCAGCCAGTGAGCGGTAAGACTCATTATCACTGTAATTCATGACGACTTTCCCAAGATGCCTGAACAGCCCGGCCAAAAAGGCTTCCTCGGGATCTGCGCTGGAAAATTTTCTAGCCAAAACGCGACAGCCGATGGCACAACCGATCGAATCTTCCCACAGCAGTTTTTCCAACAAGCCGTATGACTTGTTCATACCCTCCAGACTGGCCGCCAGAATGAGGCTCCGCAAAGTCCGCTCGCCGACCACTGCGATGGCATGATCGAGCGTCTTGATTTGTCGCGACATACTGTAAAAAGCAGAATTAGCAACTTTTAAAAGACGCGCAGAAACTGCCGGATCTCCGGAAACGGCTTCACCCAACTTTGCATAATTAACATTCGGATCCCCCAGCAGTTCTAAAACCTTGGTGGCAACTGCGGGCATCGGCGGCAAATCAGATATTGAACGAACGACAGTTTGAAAATCAGTAGACATTCCAAATCCTTCCTGACATTTTATTTATAACAATCGCCTAATCATAACAGAATTCATCTGCAGTGCCAGCAGAAAACTCAATTGCCATCCATCATCCGGCCGAGTCCACCTAAAAGGGAACCTTCACCCTTATCACTTCCCCCTGCGCTTGGCGCATGAGCGATAATCCGATCCGCTAAGCGGCTGAACGGAAGACTCTGCAACCAGACCCTTCCGGACCCGCGCAAAGTCGCCAGAAACAGGCCCTCTCCACCAAAAAACATGCTCTTCAAGCCGCCTGCTCGCTCGATGCTGTAATCGACAGTCGACTCAAAGGCGACAATACAGCCGGTATCGACCCGCAAGGTTTCGCCCTGCAGTTGTTTTTCGATGATCGTCCCACAGGCATGGACAAAGGCCATACCGTCTCCCTGGAGCTGCTGTAATACAAAACCTTCACCACCAAAAAAACCGGTGCCGAGACGGCGCTGAAAGGCAATTCCGATGCGGGTTCCGGCAGCGGCACAGAGAAATGAATCTTTCTGACAAAGGATTTGCTGTCCCGATAGAGTTGCCATATCGAGAGCGATAATTTTACCAGGATAAGGCGCCGCGAAAGCGACATGCTGCTTCCCCGATCCGTTATTGCTGAAATGGGTCATAAAGATCGATTCACCGGTCAAGGCCCGTTTGCCAGCGCCGAGCAATTTACCGAACAGGCCCTTCTCCGGTTCGGAGCCGTCCCCCATCTTTGCCTCAAAACCGATCCCCTCCTCCATGTAGGTCATGGCGCCGGCTTCAGCGACAACAGTTTCATTCGGGTCAAGTTCAACTTCGACCATCTGCATATCATCACCAATAATCGTATAATCGACTTCATGACACTTCATCGAAGCACCTCCACTGACAAATTGATTGTGCAAATATCGCTTATTCTATCAAGCTTTAAGCTGGTATGCGAAGCGGGTGAGAAAATGTTGAACAAATTGGCTTTTAATTTCAGTCAAATCGATTTCGTTGCCAAGCTCCCCGGCCACCGAGGTCACCTTTTCCTCAGGCCGCCCACAGGGGACGATCATATCGAAGGTCTTTAGACCGTTGTTGACATTCAGGGCAATCCCGTGTGATGAAAGCCACTTTTTAACGGCAATCCCGAAGCTGCAGATCTTGCGCTCATTGACCCAGACTCCCGGCTCTCCAGACTTAAGTTCACCCCGCAAACCATAATCCGCCAGGACATCAATAACTGTTCCGAGGAGGTTGTCGGCATACCAGCGTAAATCCTTCTGTTTTAATTCAATGATGGGATAGGCAATCAACTGACCGGGCTCATGGGCGGTCGCCAAACCGCCCCGGTTGATATGCTGCAATGCAACACCGGCAGCGGAAATTTGCGGTTCCGGCAGGAGCAGGTCGGCCGCTGAACCACGACGCCCCAAGGTAACCACTGCCGGGTGTTCAACCAGAACCAGCGTATCCTCGCCCTGCCCCTGCAGCCGCTCAGCAACCATTTCCGCCTGCCTGGCAAAGGCTTGCTGATAATCGAGTAAGCCCCAATCCTCGACAACAAGGTCCGTGAACTTTAGCTCAACCGATTTCACATCAACTCCTGCTGATCATAATAAGAACAGGGGTCAAACCGAAGCTCTGACTCCCAGTAGGATTTGGCGGTCGGTACTGGGATTGAATTTTTATTAAGTTTGAAGGTTTGCTCACAACGACACACCCTGCCTAATCATTGAAGATACGACTCTTATAAAGTTTATGCTTTTTTGGACTATTAAATTTTCTATCGATTTTAACCGGCCATTATCTATCGAAACAACAATACACCGATCATTGCCCATAGGAAATGGGCATATTCATTCGGGGCTTTGGTGCGCTGAAAATTTTTCATTCAACAGTCTGCTTGTCGGAAAAGCTTACACTTCTCCGTCCCACTAACAAGAAAGATTCGAGGCAATCTTACCGGCACCTCATAAGTTCACTTAACCCTAACCGTCGCATGCCAAAACAGCTTGTTCAAACCAAAACAGGCTGGTCCGTCCATACGAACGGCCAGCCTGTTTTGGTTAACATTTACCGAGTCAAACGGCCCTGCAAGCAGAAATAGATTTACAGGTTCGAAAGCCGGATGTTCTCGTCCTTTTGCATCATCTTCACCTACGGATGCGCCGTATCATTGATGTTCTCATTCTCCCACGGCGTCACCTTGTTCCAGCCACCTTTGAGCTGCTGCGTCGAGCGGCTGTCATCATAACGGTGACAGTTCTGAGCCGAGGCGTAGTAAGCGGCCTTCTTGCCCGAGTCGACAGCGCTCAGTGCCGCAGCTGTGTAACGTGTCTGATCGCTCGACTTTGCATCATCCCAGGTGTTATGCCTGATATCGAGACAGTTGGTGATCATCAGCTTCGGCAAGCGCGACGCATGCGGGTTGTGGCACTTGGAGCAGCTGAATTGGTGATAAAGACCGTCCGTGGTCCCGGCATCGACCGAAGCTCCCCAATCATAAGCGGTGAAACCATAGGCTCTGCTGGCCGGGTCGGTTGAAGGAATATACTCACCAGTATAACCGCTGCTGGCGTGACCACGGTAGCCGTGACCTTCAGCATTCCCCTCAACCTCTTGCTGTGAGATGTAGCCCATACTCGGCACCTGGCTGGTAAATTCTCCGACTCCGCGGTTGCTCCGGTCTCCAACCTGAACTGGCGTCGGCCGGCCGTGGGTGAAGTCGAAGATATTCGCCGCATTGCTCATCGAACCGCCAACAACTGCGTTGCTGTGCCCGTTGGTTCCCACCCAGAGATTCTCACCGCTGAGCTGGTCGAGGTTGTCGACATCGTCTCCATGGCAGAGGGTACAGAGGCCAGCCGAGCTTTCCAACGTCCAGCCGGAAGTCGGATAGGTTGCTGGAGTCTGCGTCGTTGCTCCGGTACCCGGAACGACGTTGTTCTGATCGATGTAGTAGCCACCCAACTCGTTGTAAGCTGTTCCGCCACGGGGGACTGCCCCGTAGGCGTTCTGCGAGGTGTAATCCTGGCTGAACGGCGCACCATCTTCTTCATATGGGTTGCCCATCCAGGTGCCGCGCAGGAAAGGTGCTCCGCTCATGGTGTCGCCTGGTGCCAGGTTGCGGTTATGCACATCATGGCAGTTGGAGCAGCGGATCTTATCTACCGTATCGGTGGTTTCGTTGTAACGGCCATTAGCAGCATCCCAGGTCACCTGCGACGTCCCGGTCGGATCTGTGGTGTGGGTCGACTGGATGTAACCGGTCTTGTAACCGAAGTTCGCACTGTTCCAAACCGCGCCGACCCAGTTGGTCTGATCGAGGCTGCCGTAGTCGTAAGCACTGTTGCCGGTTGCCGCCTGGTTATTAGTGCCCCACTCGGAGATGCCGTTGTCCTCGTGGCAGCCCCAGCAGACCTCGGCCAGGGTATCGATCGTCGAACCATCGTTCATCTGGCTGCGGCCACCGATCACTTTGCGCAGATGGATACCACCATCGAGGTAACTGATGCCGATCGCCGGGTTATTCGGAATCAACAGGGTCGCCGGGTCACCCGGGGTGACGCCATCCGGCGACTGCGGATGGCCAGCAACATGGCAGTGGGTACAATCCTGAACCTGACCAGCGTCCATGACATGGCCGATCTCGCTGGAACCGGCCCCAACCGTGTAGGCAAGCCCGCCGAACCCGTGACATTCGTTACACTTGGCTGGCGTACCAGTGTCCCAGGTCGCCCCGGTATCGTGGCAGCTGTAGGCGTTCAGGCTGCCACAGGTTCCCGGGGTGTCCGGGCCGCTGGCATTCGGCGTCCAAACAGCCGGGGTGTTTTCATCAACACCGGCGGCCACGTCGAAGACAACATCCTGGCTGGTATTGGCGTGCATACCGCTCTCCCAGGTATTCAGATGACAGAGTCGACAGGGATCGCCTTTGGCGAAGCGCATCGAGATATTCAGGTGCTTCTCGTGGGCGCCGACAAAGCGGCCGGTGTTATAGCCGTGATTATCGAGCGGCGGAGACGCCTGGACTTCAGGCGTTGGCAAGCCGGCGACATTGTCGTCCCAGACCCGTCCGTAGGGGTCAAGATCGCGCGCAGGCGTCTTGTCACCATGGCAGTCAGCACACTGGGGTGCGAGCTGCGGGCCGTCGGCACCATCAGCCCACTTGGGTACGAAGGGACCGTGACAGCCACTGGCGTAGACCCCGCTGGTACCACCGGTGGGATCGACGAAGTTCATGCAGCTACCACTGTCGCCGTTGTAGCCCTGAGGCACGTCGTAAGTGCCGGTGGCGTTAAAGCCGCCACCACCGTCGGTGTCTTCATAGATCTTCACCATCTCGGTGCCGTTGAACTGGCTGTAGCTGACGTTGTCACCAACGATATCAGCCTCAACCGACGGCAGACGGGTGCCTGAGGCATCGTAACCCCAGCCGAGCTTCAGCTGACCGTCGTAGTGATGAACCGTGTAGGTCCAGACCTCTTCACCGTGGCACTTGACGCAATCATCCAGGGTGTTGCCATGCGCCCTATGGGTACCGATATTCGGGTCGAGCTCAGGCGGCGTCGAATGGCAGGTCCCGCAGAACTCGCGTCCACCGACTGCCGTGACAACGTTCGACTGCGGCGACCAGTTGCCGGCCTCGTCGGCGGCCTTCATGGCGATATAGTAATCGTTCTCCGGATCCAGCCGCATCAGATCGAACTCTTCCATGCTTCCTTTGAACCCAGGAGTCGGCTCGCCATCTGTTTGGGTTGCCGTGGCCCAATCGAATGGACCGGCTGAAACCTTGCTGAAGCGGATATCGTACTGGCCGGCTCTTGAGCCCTTGTCGCCGTCATCGCCGACCGCTAACCATTCGAGGTACACGGTCCCCTGAACCGGGCGCGTTTTATATGTTACAAGCGTCGGCGCAGCTGGCGGCTCGGTGTCGACGCTGTTATCCAGCAGATAAGTCCCGGAAATACCCTCCACGCCAGCATCCAGATCGTTCGGAGCAGCAAGGCCGGTCTCGTACAGGTTGCCGTCATGGGCCACAACCTTAACCTTGATGTTGTAGCTGCTGCCAGCCAAGCCATCCTGAACCGTATCCCAGGTGACTCCGGCCACCGGATCGGTGACGTCGGTCGCGATGACGTAAGGATAGCTGCCGCCATTATCGGCCGAACCGAAGACATCATATTTCACGGTCTGACCGAGACCCGGATCATTGTCGCCCGATGCGGTCCAGTCGATATCCAGGTAGCCGCCGACTAGCTGTTCGGTGATATTGATGCCACTCGGAGCATCCGGTGCATGGTTATAGGCCTGCTCGTTGATCAGCAGCTGGCCCTTGTTGTTGTTCGTTCCGAATGACAGATTAATATCTCCAGGGTTGGTCCCCGGTGCCGACAAACGAACGGCCAGCTTATATCCAGCAGGAACGATATCGGCAAAATCGAACATACCCAGTTTCTGGACACGACTCGACTTACGGCCCAAGGCTCTCGACTTGACCGGTTCATTGCCTAGCGACTGAACCCAACTACCGCCACTGGTGGCATAGCCGAGTTGATACTCAAGAGTCGCAGTATCTTTGTCTTGATTCGCCGCGAGGATATCGAAACCGATTCCCTGTACATTGGTATCAGAGCTGTAGGTTGATGAAGCCACCCAGGTCAGGGAACCACCAACAGTCAAGGTACTGGTTCCAGCCCCTGGCCAGACAGGATTGATCGGATCGGCCTGGACAACAAGAGCATTTGAGCTGTTAGTCAAATACATCTTTGTATCTGAGTTGAACTCAGCCATGGTCTTCGGCAGGACCATCTTTACAACCGTGTTGGTGTCGGTATTGCTTGCCGGCGAGTTGTCAACCGCGCGGACCAGCAGGTTATACAGCACACCTGCCGTCAAGCCCTGGAGCCGGTGCTCGTCAGCTTGGGTGGTGGTTGTATAGATAAAGTAATCGCTGCCACCTTCGGTCGGCACGCCACCGGTTTCGGTGTAGCCGGTATCGCTGGTCGGCAGGCTGCCGCCCAGCGCCAGGTGGGTCTTCAGCGAATACTCACTCCACCAGATCCGGTAGGTCAGCGGCAGGCTGTAATCCTGTCCGGCAGTCCAGTGCAGATCGACCGCGGTGGTCACCAGGTTGCCGTCGTACGAGTACTCGTTGGTCAGATCGACCCGATCCATCCCGAAGAACTCCGGTTTGACATCATCTGCATGGGCGGCAACAGAACTGCCGGTTGCCGCGACCAGCGAGACGTTATTGGCCAGCGCCGGGTCGTAGGTTTCATCGTAGGTCCGGACACCGAAGTAGTAGCTTTGACCCGGAGTCAGGCCGGTTATCACCATCTTTTCGGTAATCCCTCTGAATGCCACCTTGGGAGGCGCACCGGTGCGGGTTGCCGAAGCGAAGTTGCCTTCGTTGATCGGCGAGGTACTGTAGCGTACTTCGTACTGGTAGGCCCTGGTGGGTAACAAACCGTCATCACCCGGAGCCGTCCAGGTCAGGGCGACACTGCCCGGCACCTGCTCAGTCGCATCAGGATCGGTGGTGCTGGCGGCCAGATCGGTGATGGTTCCCGGAGGCACAACATCGCCGTACCAATGCGGAGTGTAAGCGGCGCTACTGTGACAATCGATGTTGCTGCAGGTGCCGTAATTCTCGATCGGGTTGGTCGGATCGAGGTGGTTGTATGCTTTGGCGCTGCCATCGGTATCGATCGGGAAGTTCTTCGTCCCGCCCGGTCCCGGAACGGCGGCGTCGTCAAGCACGTAGATGTACTTGTCATCGGCATCGCTGTTGCCGGCCTGACCATCCTGATAGAGGTCAGCTGGCGCCGTAGAATCATCGTTGGTATGGGTGCCGCCCGGATGGCAGTAGATACAGCTGGCGTTCTTCTCAGCGGTGGTACCACTACCGAAACCGCCGCCGTTGATCGCATCGGCAATGGAGAGGACATGCTCGGCATGGGAACCGGCCCGGTTCGGATAATCGGCCGGGTCGCTGCTGCTCAGTTGCGGCCAGTGTTGGTCAGTGCCGTTACCGTGGCAAGAGCCACAAGAGTTTGCATGCATCGTTTCCCAGGCGTCGGTGTGACAGCTTTCACAATTACCCGGAGCGGCTTGACCTATTGCAATACTGATCAATGCGCCAGTGACTGTATCGTGACAACTTACACAGGCGTTGTGCGTGGTCGGTGCAGCGCTGACCAGGGTATCGTCGTGACAGGACCCGCAGGTCGTGCCAGCCACAGTAACAAGACCGGTATGGTTCGGCATGGTCGTGTGCATCGCTTCCCAAGTGCCGGTGTGACAGGTGACGCAGTTGCCAGCTCCTGTCTGGCCAGCTGCAATGCTGATCAGAGCACCATCTACTGGGTTGTGACAACTCGCGCAGGCGTCATGGGTCTCAGGTGCTGCGCTGACCAGGGTGTCGTCGTGGCAGGACCCGCAAGTGGTGCCGGTCACGGTAACTAGACCGGTATGGTTCGGCATCGACGGGTGCTCGGCCTCCCAGGTCCCAGTGTGGCAGGTCGCGCAGTCGCCACCGGTGGTGAAGTCTTTACCCACCGCGGAGCTGATCAAACCACCGTTCGCATCATGACAGCTGCCACAGGTATTGTGGTTGGCCGAATCACCTGCATCGGTCAACGGCGGCGGATCAGTGTGACAATTGCCGCAACTGGTCGCGGCCACCTGCACCAGCGGGTTGTGACTCGGGGTGTTGGTGGTGTGGGTCACTTCCCAAGTGTCGGTGTGACAGGTCACACAGTCACCGCCACCGACCGGCACGCCAGGCTGCAGGGCCGGTGCGGTGGTATGACAGAGCGTACAGTTGTCCAGGTGAGTTGTTTCAACGGTGCCGTTGACGGCTGCACCGGTATCGTGACAGCTCAGACATGGTGTTGCACCGCCGGTGACGTAGCCGAGGGCCACGTGATCGACACTACCGTGAGCAGCAGTCTTAGCCGAATGGCAATCCAGACAGTTGGTCGGGTTTGCCCCTAGGGTGATGGCGTCGATGACTTCCTGACGCGGGCTGTTGTGGCAAGTCGCGCAGGAACCGGCGCCGTTGGTGGCAACATTATGCTCGGTCCCATCGATCTCGGTCCAGTTGGCAACCACGTGACAACTGCCACAGGAACTACCGGCAGACAGGTCACCGGCGCCCAAACTGACAGTATGGCTATGGGTTGAGTGCAAGGTGTCAAAGCCGCTGGTGTGACAGGTGGCACAATCACCACCGGTGGTGAAGTCTGTACCCACAGCAGAACTGATCAGAACACCGTTCGCATCGTGACAGCTACCGCAGGCATTGTGGACCTTCGCATCGCCGGCATCAGTCAATGGCGGCGGATCGCTGTGACAGCTGGCACAGCTGCTTACGCCCACCTGAACCAGAGCGTTGTGGCTCGGAGTGTTGGTGGTATGCAGAGCATCCCAGCTGCTGGTGTGACAGGTGGCACAGTTACCACCGCCGGCGAAGGTCTTGCCGAGCGCGCTGCTGAGCAGAGCACCAGTGGTGGCGTCATGACAGCTGGCGCAGGCATTGTGGTTCGTCGCATCACCAGCATCGGTGAGCGGCGGCGGATCACTATGGCAAGGACCACAGGTGGAGCCGGTCACAGTTACCAGGGCGGTATGGTCCGGTGCAGGAGACAGGGTGTGGGTGGCTTCCCAGGTTCCGGTGTGACAGGTCGCACAGTCACCACCAGCAGCGAAGGTCTGACCAGAGGCACTGCTGATCCGAGCACCGTTCACATCGTGACAACTACCACAGGCATTGTGGTTGGTTGGATCGCCGGCATCTGTCAACGGCGGCGGATCGCTGTGACAGCTGGCACAGCTGGTCGCAGCCACTTGGACCAAAGTGTTGTGGCTCGGAATGTTGGTGGTATGGGTCGCTTCCCAACTGCCGGTGTGACAGGTCGCACAGTTACCACCGGTGGTGAAATCCTTACCAACGGCACTGCTGATCAGCCCACCATCCACATCGTGACAGCTGGCGCAGGTATTGTGAACCTTTGGATCGCCGGCATCGGTGAGCGGCGGCGGGTCGCTGTGACAGGTGCCGCACTGGGTACCGGTCACGGTCACCAGCGTATTGTGGCTCGGGGTGTTGGTGGTATGCAGGACATCCCAAGTATCGGCATGACAGGCCAGACAGTCACCGCCTCCGGCCGGCAGACCCGGCTGCAGGGCAGGAATGGTGGTGTGGCACAGGGCACAATTACTGTTATGAATGACCGTAACCGTCTCATTGGTGCTGCCACCCGGATCATGACAGCTCAGGCACGGCGTCGCTCCGGCCGTGACATAACCGAGGGTCATGTGATCGGCACTGCCGTGAACGGTCAGGTTCTTGTTCGAGTGGCAATCCAGACAGTTGGTCGGATCGGCACCCAGAGTAATGGCGTCGATGACTTCCTGCCGCGGGCTGTTGTGACAGGTGGCACAGGAGCCGGCACCGTTAGTCGGCACATTGTGTTCGGTGCCATTAATCTCCGCCCAGGTCGAGACCACATGACAGTCGCTGCACGGCTGACCCGGTGCGTTGTGCGAGAGATCGCCCGCGCCGAGTTGGACCGTATGCGTATGGGCGTTGTGAGTGGTGTCAAAACCGCTGTTATGGCAGGTCGCACAGTCGCCACCGGCTACGAAGGTCTTACCGATCGCGCTGCTGATCGGAGCGCCGTTCACATCGTGACAGCTGCCGCACGCATTATGCACCTTCACATCACCGGCATCGGTGAGTGGCGGCGGATCGCTGTGACAGTTACCACAGCCGGTTCCGGTCGTGCCGGTGCCGCTGATGGTCACCAGGGCATTATGGCTCGGCACGTTGGTACTATGCAGCGTTTCCCAGCTCGTGGTGTGACAGGTCGCACAGTTGCCACCGGTGGTGAAATCGGTCCCGACCGCGCTGCTGATCAGACCGCCGTTCGCATCGTGACAGCTAGAGCAGGCACTATGCACCCGCGGGTCGCCCGGGTTGGTCAACGGCGGCGGGTCGTTATGACAGCTGCCGCAGGTGGTGCCGGTCACCGTGACCAGCGTGTTATGGCTCGGCGTGTTGGTTGTATGGGTGACATCCCAGGTATCGGTGTGACACGCCAGGCAGTCACCGCCACCGGCCGGCAGACCCGGCTGCAGGGCAGGAATGGTGGTGTGGCACAGGGCACAGTTGCTGTTGTGGATCAGCGTCACTGTCTCGTTCGTAGTGCCGCCCGGATCGTGACAGCTCAGGCATGGCGTCGCCCCGACCGTGACATAACCGAGGGTCATGTGGTCGGCGGAGCCGTGAACGGTCAGGTTCTTATTTGAATGGCAATCCAGACAGTTGGTCGGATCGGCACCCAGGGTGATCGCATCGATAACTTCCTGACGCGGGCTGTTGTGACAGGTGGCACAGGAGCCGGCACCGTTGGTCGGAACGTTGTGTTCAGTCCCTTCAATCTCGGCCCAGGTCGAAACCACGTGACAGTTGCTGCACAGCTGACCCGGCGCATTATGCGAGAGATCGCCGGCACCGAGTTGGACGGTATGCGCATGGGTGCTGTGCGTGGTGTCAAAGCCGCTGCTGTGACAGGTCGCGCAGTCGCCGCCGGTAGTAAAGTCCTGCCCAACTGCACTGCTGATCAGTCCACCATCGACATTATGACAGCTGGCGCAAGCGTTATGCACCTTGACATCGCCGGCATCGGTCAATGGCGGCGGATCGCTGTGACAGTTCGCACAACCGGTTCCGGTACTACCGGTGCCGACCACGGTGACCAGCGGGGTGTGGTCCGGCGTATTGGTGGTATGGGTTACTTCCCAGGTATCGGTATGGCAGGCCAGACAGTCACCACCGCCGGCCGGCAGACCCGGCTGCAGCGCCGGGATCGTGGTATGGCACAGGGCACAGTTGCTGTTGTGGATCAGCGTCACTGTCTCGTTCGTAGTGCCGCCCGGATCGTGACAACTCAGGCATGGCGTTGCTCCAACCGTGACATAGCCGAGGGTCATATGGTCGGCGCTGCCATGGACGGTCAGGTTCTTATTTGAATGGCAATCCAGACAGTTGGTCGGATCAGCACCCAGGGTGATCGCATCGATAACTTCCTGACGCGGGCTGTTGTGACAGGTCGCACAGGAACCGGCCCCGTTGGTCGGCACATTGTGCTCAGTCCCTTCAATCTCGGCCCAGGTCGAGACCACGTGACAGTTGCTGCACGGCTGACCCGGCGCATTATGCGAGAGATCGCCGGCACCGAGTTGAACGGTATGGGTATGGGCGCTGTGGGAACCATCAAAACCGCTGGCATGACAGGTCACGCAATCGCCACCGACGGCGAAGGTTTTGGCCACTGCCAAGCTGATTCGCGCACCGTTCACATCGTGACAGCTGGCGCAGGCATTGTGCACCTTCACGTCACCGGCATCGGTCAATGGCGGCGGATCGCTGTGACAATTACCGCAGCCGGTTCCGGTCGTGCCGGTACCGACTACCGATACCAACGGAGTGTGGTCTGGAGTATTGGTGGTATGAGTCACTTCCCAACTGCTCAGATGGCAGGTCGTACAGTCACCGCCAGTCGTGAAGTCCTTACCGGAAGCACTGCTAATGCGGCCACCGTCCACGTCGTGACAGCTGGAACAGGTATTATGAACCTTCGGATCGCCGGCATCGGTCAGTGGTGGCGGATCGCTGTGACAGAGTCCGCAGCTAGTAGCAGCCACCTGCACCAGGTTGTTGTGGCTTGGGGTGTTGGTGATGTGCAGAACGTCCCAGGTGTTGGTGTGACAAACGGTACACACACCGCCACCGGCCGGGATGCCTGGCTGCAACGCCGGCGCAGTGGTGTGACACAGAGTACAGTTACTCAAATGGGTGGTGGCCACGGTGCCATTCACCGCAGCACCGGTATCGTGACAGTTCAGACATGGCGTGGCACCGCCGAGAACGTAGCCGAGTGCGACATGATCGGCGCTACCGTGAACGGTCAGGTTCTTGTTCGAGTGGCAATTCAAGCAATTAGTCGGATCTGCACCCAGAGCGATGGCGTCAATAACTTCTTGCCGCGGGCTGTTATGACAGGTGGCACAGGAGCCGGCACCATTGGTCGGAACGTTGTGTTCGGTGCCATCGATCTCGGCCCAGGTCGAGACCACGTGACAGTTGCTGCACAGCTGACCCGGTGCATCGTAGGAGAGATCGCCGGCTCCTTCGGCAACCGTGTGCGCATGGGCAGTATGGATCGTATCGAAACCTGTGTTGTGACAGAGTGCGCAGTCACCACCAGTAGTGAAATCCTTGCCGATAGCAGTGCTGATCAGTGCACCGTTCGCATCGTGACAGCTGCCGCAGGCATTGTGAACCTTCGGATCGCCAGCATCGGTGAGCGGCGGAGGATCGCTGTGACAGTTCGCACAGCCGGTGCCGGTGGTACCAGTGCCGGTGACAGTAACTAAGCTGTTGTGGCTCACAACATTGGTGCTATGCAGAGCGTCCCAGGTGTTGGAGTGACAGGTTGCACAGTTACCACCCACACCGAAAGTCTTGCCAATCGCGCTGCTCAACAGAGCCCCGTCAGCGGCGTTATGACAGCTGGCGCAGGCATTATGATTGGTCGCATCACCCGCATCGACCAGCGGCGGCGGATCAGTGTGACAAGGTCCACAGGTTGTACCGGTTATGTTCACCAGAGCAGTATGGTCCGGTGCTGGCGACAGGGTGTGGTTTGCTTCCCAAGTGCCGGTGTGACAGGTTGCACAGTTACCACCAGTGGTGAAGTCTTTACCGACCGCACTGCTGATCAAACCGCCATCCACATCATGACAACTGCCGCAGGCGTTATGGTTGGTCGGATCGCCGGCATCGGCAAGTGGCGGCGGATCGCTGTGACAGCTGCCGCAGGTGGTTCCGGTGACCGTGACCAGGGTGTTATGGCTCGGTGGATTGGTGGTGTGGGTGACAGTCCAGGTGTCTGTGTGACATGCCAGGCAGTCACCGCCACCAGCCGGCAAACCAGGCTGCAGAGCAGGTATACTGGTGTGACAAAGGACACAATCACTGTTGTGAATGATGGTGACCGTCTCATTCGTGCTGCCACCAGGATCGTGACAGCTCAGGCACGGAGTTGCGCCGCCGGTGACGTGACCGAGGGTCATGTGGTCGGCACTGCCGTGCGGAGTCATATCCTTGTTCGAATGGCAATTCAGACAGTTGGTCGGATCAGCGCCAAGAGCGATGGCGTCTATGACTTCCTGCCGCGGGCTGTTGTGACAGGTGGCACAGGAGCCGGCGCCGTTGGTCGGTACATTATGCTCGGTTCCCTCGATTTCTGCCCAGGTCGAAACCACGTGACAGTTGCTACACGGCTGTCCCGGCGCGTTGTGGGAGAGATCACCGGGGCCTTCCGCAACAGTATGAGTATGGGCGGTATGGATGGTGTCAAAACCGGTCGTATGACAGGTGGCGCAGTCGCCACCCACCGCAAAGGTCTTGCCGACGGCACTGCTGATCAGAGCGCCGCTGGTGGCGTTATGACAGCTAACGCAGGCATTGTGTACCTTTGGGTCGCCCGCATCGGTCAACGGCGGTGGATTGCTGTGACAGTTCGCACAGCTGCTAACACCAACGGCCACCAGGGCTGTATGGTCTGGTGCTGTCGGGTGAGTTACTTCCCAGGTGCCGGTATGACAGGTCGCACAGTCGCCCCCAGCAACGAAGGTCTTGCCGATCGCCAGGCTTCTGAGGGTACCGTCGGCATTGTGACAGCTGGAGCAGCTGTTGTGGGTATCGGCTGCGGCGCTGGCCAGGGTGTTGTCGTGACAGTTCGCGCAGTCGGTCGTTGCCACCTGAACCAGGTTGCTGTGGTCCGGGGTATTTGTCGTATGGGTGGCTTCCCAGGTGCTGCTATGGCAGAAGACACATTCGCCTTGACCCGGAACACCAGGCTGCAGGAACGGAGGAGTTGTATGGCAGAGGGCGCAATTATTCAAATGCGTGATGCTGACCGTCGCATTCGGGACCACACCTGGATCGTGACAGGTCACGCATGATGCCGTGGTCGTCACATAGCCGAGCGCTGTATGGTCGCTCGTGCCGTGAAGCGTTGTTTTATCCGAATGACAATCCAGACAATCGGTCGGGTTGGCGCCCGTTGCTATGGCGGTCAGAACTTCTACTCTCGGGCTGTTATGACAGGTTGAGCAGGAACCGGCCCCGTTGGTGGCGACATTATGCTCGGTCCCATCAATTTCAGTCCAGTTCGCCACAACATGGCAGTAACCGCAGGAAAGACCAGCAGAAATGTCAGCGGCATTCAAGGCAACTGTATGTGCATGTGCTGCATGGGTGACGTCAAAGCCGCCGGTATGGCAGGTGGCGCAGTCGCCGCCAGTGGTGAAGTCCTGACCAACCGCACTGCTGACCAGTCCGCCATTTACATCGTGACAGGTGGCGCAGGCATTGTGCACCTTCGGATCGCCAGCATCGGTGAGCGGCGGAGGATCGCTGTGACAGCTGGCACAGCCGGTCGCGGCCACCTGAATCAGCGTGTTGTGACTCGGGGTGTTGGTGGTGTGGGTCACATCCCAGGTGCTGGTGTGACAGGTCAAACAGTCACCGCCACCGACTGGGACGCCAGGCTGCAGCGCCGGTATGGTGGTATGGCAAAGTGCACAGTTACTATTATGAATGATGGTGACCGCCTCATTCGTACTGCCACCCGGATCATGACAGGTCAGGCACGGAGTTGCGCCGCCAGTGACATAACCGAGGGTCATGTGGTTGGCACTACCGTGGGGGGTCATGTCCTTGTTCGAGTGACACGGCAGACAGTTGGTCGGGTTTGCGCCAAGATTGATGGCGTCGATGACTTCTTGTCGTGGGCTGTTGTGACAGGTGGCACAAGAGCCGGCCCCGTTGGTCGGGACATTGTGCTCAGTGCCTTCGATCTCGGCCCAGGTTGATACCACGTGACAGTTGCTGCACAGCTGACCCGGGGCAATGTGGGAGAGATCACCAGGACCTTGTACCACAGTATGCGCATGGGCGGTGTGGATGGTGTCAAACCCGGTCGTATGACAGGTTTCGCAGTCACCAGGGGCAGCCTGAGCTGTGGCAATACTGATCAGAGCACCGTCTGCGGCGTTATGACAGCTGGCGCAGGCATTATGGGTATCGACTGCCGCACTGACCAGGGTGTCGTCATGACAGCTGGCGCAGCTGGTGCTGCCGACGGTGACAATACCAGTATGATCAGAGGCAACCGGATGCTCGGCCTCCCAGGTGCCGGTATGGCAGGTCGCGCAATTACCAGGTGCCGTTTGGCCTATCGCAATGCTGATTAGGGCGCCAGTTATGGCGTCGTGGCAACTAATGCAGGCGTTATGAGTATCGGCTGCCACGCTGACCAGAGTGTCGTCGTGGCAGGTCCCGCAGGTGGTGCCTGTCACGGTGACGATACCGGTATGGTTTGGCATGGTCGAATGCTCGGCTTCCCAGGTCCCGGTGTGACAGGTCGCGCAGTCGCCAGGCGCCGTTTGGCCTGCCGCAATGCTGATCAAGGCGCCGGTGG
>CALZHQ010000031.1 GCA_945787295.1 uncultured Desulfuromonadales bacterium | reverse complement strand
TACCCGGAGATCGGCGAAGCCTACAAGCGGATCGCCTGGGAAGAAGCTGAGCACGCAGCCAAGTTCGCCGAGCTGCTCGGTGATGTGCTGGTCGCCGACACCAAGGCCAACCTGCAGGCCCGCGTTGACGCTGAGCATGGCGCTTGCCAGGGCAAAAAAGACCTGGCCACCAAGGCCAAGCAGCTCAACCTGGACGCCATCCACGACACCGTCCACGAAATGTGCAAGGACGAAGCCCGTCACGGTTCGGCTTTTGCCGGTCTGCTGAAGCGTTACTTCGGCGTATAAGAAAATATTTGCTAAAAATCGAAGGCCTTCCGGAAACGGGAGGCCTTTTCGCGTTGCAGAGCTTTTGACTCCCTTTCCCGTGTGACGCCGCCGGAGTGCAGTGAAGCCTTGCAGGGTTTCGAGGAAAAATGTCTGAGCCGTCAGGCGAGTTTTTTTCCGAGCTGCAATGCGGAACGGAATGAAGGGAATCCGCCACGGGCGGACAAGGAGCTCGGGCACCTTTTCTGCTTACTCTTTAGTGGTGAGATAAAAGAGTAAGGCGACGAGCGGGGGCGCAACCCCGCGACACTTCTACCGAATCATCTGTTCCTCTCCGGCGGGAGGCAAAGGGGATGGAAAGAGCACTACCTTTTCCGTCGGACGTAGATGATTCCGTAAATCACCACATTAATCAGAATCACCCCGATTCCAATCATAATCTGCAGCTCCCGGGTCAACGCTTCAGGATAGATCAGCGGCAGAATGTACTCTTCGGTAAAGCTGCGGTTGTATGCTCCCTGCCCGGCAATTTCCCGCAACCTGATCTCCAGCGGGGTCAAGGGGCAGATCCAGCCGCTGAATTCGATCCACGCGCCCCAAACTACCGCCGGCAGGTGCAGCCAGATCAGCTTACGCCAGCGCAGCACCAGCAGTCCGCCGAAGATGACGAAGAGGATAAAGCTGAAGTGGAGCAGGACAATCAGGTCGGCGCCCAGTTCGGCGAGCATGATGGTCAGTTTTCGGCAAACAACTGATCGGTTTTGGCCGCCATGACAAAGTCGTTGCGGTGCAGGCCACCGATTTTGTGCGTCCACCAGCTGACCGTCACCTGGCCCCACTCGGTGAGGAGGGCCGGGTGGTGCTGTTCGGCCTCGGCGATCTCGCCGACCCGGTTGCTGAAGGCCAGCGCCTGTTTGAAGTTCTTGAATTTATAGCTGCGGGTCAAGCGGCGCTCGCCGTCGATTTCGTGGATGGCCCAGTCGGGGATTTGTCGCAGGAATTGATCGATTTCGGCATCGCTTGCCAAGGGGGCGCCGCTGCGGCAGGGTTCGCAGCCTTGTCTGTGCAGTTCGCTCATGATGGTCTCCTTTTGCTGGAGAGGATGTTCCTTACATCATTCTACCGCTGATGGGTTGAACTGCGCATCCTAGAGGCGGATCAGGCTGCGGAACGGTTAATTTTCGATCCCGGCGCGATCATAAACCGCCATAATTGTACCGACCATGGTCGCGACCAGTTTTTCCCTGCCTCCAGCACTGGCGAACAGTTCACCTTCGGTCACGGTGATATTTCTGCCGGGTTTTTTGACTTTGCCGACCGCACGAAACCGCTCGCCTTTGGCCGGAGACAGCAGATTGATCTTATATTCGATCGTCAGCACTGCGGCATCGGTCGGCATCAGCGAGAAGGCCGCATAACCGCAGGCACTGTCGAGCACGGTTGAGACGATACCGGCATGGATGAAGCCGTGTTGTTGAGTCAGCTGTTTTTGATAGGGAAACTCCAGTATTACTTCTCCCGGAGTGACTGCGCTGATCGATACGTTCAGCGTATGCATTGCCTCCTGACGCTGAAAACTCTCGATAACCTTTTCTTTATAGCCCGCATCTTGTGGTTCAAATTGTGAACTCATACTCCTCCGGTTTTATTGCCAGGTGAGCCATAGCCTTCAGTAAGGCTTCTTGGCCACAATAAACACAGCTTTGTTTTTACCCGGCTGCCATTGGTGGTCGATGGTAAAACCGGCAGCGGTCAAATTGTCGACCAGCTCTATTGTGGTAAAGACCTTGACCAGCGGCATGATACGCATGAATTTCCCCACCGCCGCGATTATCTTGAAAAACTTCATCGAATCGCCCATGCAGGAGGTGCTGGAAACAAAAATTCCGCCCGGCCTGAGCATCCTATGCACCCGGGCGATGACCTCTTCCTTGTTTTCCACTAAGTGCAGAATACTGAGCCCCAGAACCACATCCATGGTTTGATCAGGGATGCTGAGTTCAGCGATGCTGGAGACGTCAAAGGTGATATTTTCGATATGATTGGCGGCGGCTTTGCGGCGGGCGATTTCAATCATTTTTGAAGAGCTATCGATCGCGCGAATATGTCTTACATAAGGTGCATGGGTGATGGCTGTCGACCCGGTTCCGCAGCCGATCTCCAACACCTCCATGTCCGGATGAAAATATTCGCGGGTGACCTGCAGTTTCTTCTGGTAAGCGGCTTCGTCTGCGACCGGTTTTTTCGCATAGCGCTCGGCAATTCGGTCCCAGAATTTTGCTGATGGATTCATTGCGACCTCTGCCGGTTACAGTTCCGGGAGTGGAAAATCAAAAAAGCAGCCATAGAAAGTGCTCCCTCCCCGTTCAACAATGTAACTTTCATAAAATCTACTCTATTTTGGCCTTTATTCCAGCCGACACACGAAATTCACCTCTTTAACAAGGTCATTCCAGCAAAATGATTTGTCCGCTGCTTCGCGCATTTAAGCTCAGCACAGGTTATAATGTAACGACCCGTCAAACATAGAGTTGGAGGTGCCGATGAGGTTGAGATCCGCTCTTGTCTGTTTTGTGTGTGCCCTGCTGCCAACCCTGAGCAGCGCCGTAGACTTGGAACTGTATTCGATCAGTCCCGCGGCTACCACAACTGGGGCAACGGTGCAGATTCTCGGTGCCGGTTTTTCTTCTGCCACCAAGGTCATGCTCGGCGGTCAGGAGTTGACGCCGCAGTTGCTCAGTAACGCTCAGTTGCAACTTCTGGTTCCTCAATTTGAAGAGGGCGATTACTCTCTGCAGCTGACAGATGGCGTCGTAACGACCACCCAGAGCCTGAGCCTGCGCGTCGAACTGCCGCCACCCAGCATCACCTCTCTGAGTCCAGCCAATATCAACGAATGTTCAAATCTCACAGAGCGGCAGGTGACAGTCAGCGGGCGTAACTTTCAACCGGGGTCCAGCCTGCTGCTGAACGGGTCGGCGGTGCCGATCAGCGTCGACAGCGAGCAGTCGATCAGCTTTGCCGCGCCGCAACTGGATGCTGGGATCTACGGTCTGCAGGTGGTCAACCCGAACGGCAAACGCTCTTTGCCCTATTCGCTCTATTTCAATAATATCCCGAAAATCTACAGCCTGGGTGCGGGGGACAACTATGTCGGCTCCTACCAGCTGATCATCGAGGGGAAAAACTTCTACCCGCACTCGACCCTGGTGGTGCGGGAATATCCTTCCGGTTTTGGCGACGCGCCCCCGCAACAGCGGGTTATCCGGGGGCGTGATGTCGCGCATGGCGCCGACGGGACACCGCTGCGCGGACAGGGGGATTACCTGAATTATGTCGATTGCAATACCCTGATCTACTACCGCTTCCCGTACAGCGGCCAGGACAAGGATCTGACCCTGCAGATCGTCAATCGCGACGGTAAATCCTCAGCTATCGAACAGCTCTCCACGCCCTGATCACAGACACTTGTTGCCTGCTGTCGTGCAACCGGTTATGGTTGTCGCCTGTTTTCCACAGGAGAGAAGCATGGCCAAAACCCGCACTCGCAACATGTTGCTCCGTTATCAGAAAGAACGGCAGAAAAACGTCCTGGCCAAGTCGGGTGAGCATCAGTTCGTGCTGATTCTCGATCATCTCAAGCCCGGCTTTAACGTGCCAAAAATCTTTCGCAGTGCCGAAGCTTTCGGAGCAGCAGCGATTCATCTTGTCGGAATCGGCCCTTTTGACCCTGCGCCCGCCAAAGGTTCGTTCCGCAAAGTGCCGGCTTTTTTCCATGATGAGTTTGCGGAATGTTTCAAGCCGTTGAGCGATCAGGGCTATACAATCTTCCGTTTGTCACCGGATGCCGATGCCAGCCTCTGCAACTGTAAACTGCCGCAGAAGAGCGCCTTTATCCTTGGGCATGAGGAGTTTGGCTGTAGCTTCGAGGCGGAAGAATATGCTGCGATCCGTTCATTGAGTATTCCGCAGTATGGCAGTGTGCAGAGTTTGAATGTGAGCGTGGCGTCGTCGGTGGTAATGTTTGAGTATGTGCGACAGCACAGCTGATGTTTAGAGATCTTCTCACCCCTTTGCCTTCGCCGGAGGGGAGCAAGCAATTCGGGAGATTTGCCGCGAGGCTAAGCGAAGCGCATTGGAGCGGCCCCGAATTGTTTGTGGAGCGGAGGTTCCCGCGTAGCGGGCGGAGGCATTGGGGCGGCTTCTTTTGGTTACTTTTCTGGGCCGCGCCAGAAAAGTAACTCGTCTGGCGGGACGAGACCCGCCGGTTTTGACTTTGTGTGATCCTCGCTGGATCATAACCTAGATCGCGGGGTTGCGCCCCCGCTCGGCGCCTTACTCTTTTGTCTCACCACAAAAGAGTAAGCAGAAAAAGGTGCCCGGCCTCCTTGCCCGCCTTAAAACCTGGCGGGTTCCCTCCGTTCCATTCCGCTTGGCTGCTCGGAAAAAAACTCGCTACGCTCAAACATTTTTCCTCGAATTCCTGCCAAGCTCCATTCCTCTTCGGCTACGTCACACGGGGTAGAGGACGCAAATCATTCACTTCCTTGCAACTGCAACAAAAACGGCAAATCCAACTGCTTCTCTTCCAAAAACTCCAGCGTCGCCACAAACCCTTTGGGAATCACTTCACTGAGTTGATGTTCCGTTTCCAGCCAAATCTGATATAGCAGGTTGCCACTCAAGGCGACGCCGAAGGTTTCCCGCATGGCGACCATGGCATAGGCTTCCAGTTCCAGGCCGAGCTCCTGGGGGGCGGCTAGGTAGTGGGTCGGAAAGGCGACCACTTCCGGATCGAGGCTGCTGAGGAAGGCTTCTTTTTCCTGGGGATGCAGATCGCCGAAATCGACCGCGCACCAGCTGCTGTTGCGGGTGGAAATCAGTGCCCGGCAGGAGAAGGGGCGGATCGAGTAGATGCTGCAGCTGCCAGTGTCAGGCTCGAGGAACGGGCAGCCGCCGATTTTATGCCGGAACAGGCGTAAATAGTGTTTCAGGTCTTCTGCCTGCAGGCTGATATTACGCAACAGTGCAACTTTATCGGCAAGCGCCAGACGTTGCTCAGAGGTTAATTTGCTGGCGATGACCAGCGCTTCCGGAAAACTGCAGTTGACAGCGAGCGAGCAGCAGTTGCAGCAACCTTTTTTGCAGAAGCTTGCGCTCCGGTTCTGGTTGGTCGCTTCGCAGAAATGTTCGATCTGTTGATCAAGTTGCCGCCAGCTTTTCTCCAGGTCAGCAACGAGTTCCTGCCAGCCCATCAGGCAACCCGGTTCTGCGGGGTGCCATCCTGGTAGGCCTTGATGTTGTCCAGGGCGATATTGAGGAGTCTCTGTCTGGCCTCGTTGGTCGCCCAGGCATTGTGCGGGGTGATGAAGCAGTTCGGAGCGGTCAGCAGCGGATTGTCTTCGGCCGGAGGCTCGGTTGAAAGAACATCGGCAGCAAAACCGCCCAGGTAGCCGTCCGTCAGAGCTTCGGCGACCGCCGCTTCATCAACCAGGTCGCCGCGACCGGTATTGATAATCAGGGTGTCCTGCTTAACCCGGATCAGATGGGCCGTGTTGACCAGCTGCTTGGTTTCACTGGTCAGCGGGCAGTTGAGGCTGATAACGTCCGATTCTGCAAACAGGGTGTCGATGTCGACAAAATTCAGCTCTTTTTCATTCTTGTACTTATCCGGATTGGCGGTATTCACCAACACCTGCATGCCGAAGGCTTTGGCGACAGCGGCGACCTGGCGGCCGATCTGGCCGTAACCGACAAGGCCGAAGGTTTTCCCCGCCAGTTCCAGTAAGGGACGATCGTGAAAGCTGAAGTCCTCACAACGGCACCAGTCACCCGCCCTGACCATCGCGGCATGATGACCGACCTGCTGGGTCATCTCCAGCAGCAGGGCAAAGACCATCTGGCAGACCGAAGCGGAGCTGTAGCCGGGGATATTGGTGACGATAACAGCATGTTTTTTCGCCGCTTCGAGGTCGACAACATTGAAGCCGGTGGCCAGCACGCCGATATATTTCAGTTTCGGCAGCGCGGCAATGGTCTCGGCATTCAGCACCACCTTGTTGGTGAGCAGGATTTCGGCATCGGCAGCCCGCTCCAGCAGCCCATCCGGGGTGGTGCGGGGATGAACGCTGTAGGTTCCGAGCTCTTTCAAGACCGACCAGTCGAGATCGCCGGGGTTCAGAGTATGGCCATCAAGGACGACGATGTGCATAGCTGGCTCCTGGAATGTTGAATTATTCGATTGAGTAACCGGCGACCCGCCAATGCTGTGGATCCTCTTCGACCATGGTCAGCACTTCGGCAGCCGTCTTTTGCGCAAACCGGGAACGGAACAGAATCAACAGCATCTGTTGTCCCGAACGTTGTGTTTCATCAATCGGTTTAGAGTATTGCAGTATGCGTTGCTGGAACGAACCATATTGACTGCGCAAATGGTTGATCTGCTGTTGCCAGTCTTCTGAATCGGTCTGCTCGCGAAACAGCTGAGAGGTTTGTTCCCAGGCGGCCGCATAGTCCTGCTGATCACATAGTTCGAGAAAATCGAGCGCTGCCAGCATGGCCAGTTTTGTTTCCGGAGGCTGCCCTGCCTGGCAGTCGCTGCTGAAAAGGAGGCTGCACAGCAAGCAGCTGAACAGAATGAAGACCGCTAACGACTGCTTCAATCCTGGTCTCCTTGATTCTTTTTCCTCCTCTTGCCAGCGCCGCTGCCGAACAGGTTGGACAGAGCGGCTCTTTCGTCACGGCTGACCAGGTCGACCGGCGGCAGGCTGGCATGCCGGACCCGGTTTCGGCCTTCCTGCTTGGCTTGGTAGAGGTAATGGTCAGCGCGTTGCACCAGCTCTTCTGGACTTGCTTGTTCATCAAACCGAAAGGTGTCAATTCCAAAGCTGGCGGTCAGCTGGAGTTGCTCCTTGCCAACTTGCAATGGTGATTCGGCAATTGCCAGACGGAGTCTGTCGGCCACCGGAATACTGGCCGACAGGTCGGTGTTCGGCAGAATAATAGCGAATTCCTCGCCACCATAACGACAGGGAATATCGAGCTTGCGCATCGTTTGCTGCATCAGTTTGGCGATGTGGATCAGCGCCTGATTGCCGACCTCGTGCCCCCACTGATCGTTGACCTTCTTGAAATGGTCGATATCGAGCATGATCAGGGTGGTCGGTTGACCACTGCGCTGGGTCCGCTCCAGCTCCTGTTCCAGCGCTTTGCTGAAATAGCGGTAATTGGCCAGGCCGGTCAGGGTATCTTTTCGCACCAGTTCAGAAAGCTCGGCCAGCGACTGGCGCAGCTCGACAACTTCATCGATGAGATAACATTCACCTTTGCCGGCGGGGCATTGCGGCTGCATATGGGATGATTCTTCAGGAGTGGATTTTGAGTCAGCAGTCATCGTTCCTGTGCCTGGCTCAGAGGTTTCAGTTCAGGGAAGCGTCTGGCGGATTATACACGGAACCTCGCAGGATGTCTCGATTTTCCATTCTGGTAAATAAATGTTGGTCCCGCAGCGTTGCGGTCCGATATTAACTCAAGGCCGCGGCCAGTTCCTGGCTTTCCTGCAAAGCATTGTCTATCAAGTCGAGGGTCAATTTGGAATCGATACCGAACAGCTGCTCCGCCTTTTCAGCAATAAGTTTGTTGTCATCGGTGTTACTCGGACCTTTGACCAGAGCCGCAATCTTTACTGAGACGGGCAGATCGTCTGCATCCTGCTGGTGATGATGGCCAATCGCCACGCTCAGGGAATCGGGGAAGCCCCAGAACTTTGCCATTTGCGAGCCGAGAGTGGCATGATCGATGCCGCAGTGGCACTTCTCCTGTTCGATCAAATCATACCCATCCTCTTCCTGCCAGTTCAGGTAGATATCCCGGTAGCGGTCGCCTTCCCGGTTGGCCAGGATCGGCACCCCCATGTCCCCCAGCAGGCCGATGGTAAAAACATCGCTCTGCAGGTGCGGATGCAGTTCCGCCGCAAGACTGCGGGCAATTGCCGCCCGGCGGGCCGCGGTGGCCCAGAACTGGCTCATGTTCAGCCAGGGGGCCTGGTTGTTTTTCGACAGGTTGTCCCTGCTGGCGACCGAGAGCACCAGTGATTCGAGACGTCCGCGCCCGAGCAGGTTGACCGCGTGGGTGATATTACTCACCTTGTGTGACAGGCCGAAGGCGGCGGAATTAACCGTTTTTAGCACGCGAACATGCAGGCCGGGATCGACTTCCAGGTCATGGGCCAACTGGTCGGTCGAAATATCAGGATCACGCAACTTGGTCAGCAGGTTGAGTACGGTGGTGGGAAAGCTGGGGACTTCGAAACCGTCCGGGGCCTTGTTTTCTTTTTTTTTGCCGAAACCGAGCATTGCAGAATCCTGTCAGTCGCCGCGTCGGGCCAACTTGTTGGAGAAGATCGACAGCAGGCCGCCGAGCATGAGGTAGCCGGTTGAAACCTGGAGCATGGCGATAATCTGGCCACCGATGGTTTTCGGTATCACATCGCCGAAACCGAGCGTGGTCATGGTGACAACACTGAAGTAGAGCGGTGAAAGAACCGTCTGGTAATCACCGTAGTCGACGCCGACGAAGGTGTAGAGATAGGCAAACAAAAGCAACAGCAGGCCGATGCAGCAGCACCAGCGCAACATGCTGCGGCCACAGTCGCAGGTCAGCATCCAGGGATAATAAAGAACACCGGAAATCCAGTTATAAGAGCGGAACTCCTTGATGAAGTTCTGGTCGATGATTTCCCGGCGGAGCAGATAGGCCCCGGCAAAATTAATGTCGCGGATATCGACGCCGGACCAAAGCGCTTTCTTAAACTGGCGCATCATCCGCAAGCGGGCATGACGCAGGTCGGCGTTGCTGAAATTGGTATTGTTGATCGTCGCCATCGAGAGATCAACATAGCGCAGATCCGCCTCTGAGAGATCGGCTCCCGACAGGTCGGCCTCGCGCAGGCGGCCATGGTTGAGGTTGACACAGTGCAGATTGGCATGAGTCAGGGTTGCCTGGGTGAAAGAGGCTTCTTCGAGGTTGGCCTGAAACAGGCTGACACCGCTCAGGTTGGCCCCGCCGAAGCCGGCCCGTTTGCACTGCGCGTTATCCAGGTTGGCCCCTGCCAGATTGGCGCCGGAGAGCTCTGCTCCTTCCAGATTAGCCCCTGCCAGATTGGCACCGGACAAGTCTGCTTTAAACAGGCGGGCGTTGGACAGATCACGGCCGGCAAGTTCGGCTCCGCGCAGATCGGCACCGATCAGGTTGGCATTGCGCAGGTCCTGATCCAGGCCAGAGGCCTGCTGAAGGTCTGTCGTTTTCGGCGAGGACATAATTTGACCTGAGGGAAAGCATTATCTTTCAATTTATAACAAAATCTAATGTTTTGTCAATTTAACTCAACTTTTCCCCGGGAAGCAAATTTCAATAATGCATTTGGATATGGATCTGTTGTTCCGGGCTGTCGACAGTGAAGCGGGCCTCGGTAAAATCGGGATGACCGAAACCGAAACTGTTGTTGGAGACGCCGACCCCTTCTTTGGGGCGTGGATAGGGGAGCCAGCGCATGTCGAATTTACCGTTGCCATTTTCATCATGGTGAATTTCGACCGCGTAGTTATCGGCATAGAGAAGGTTGCTGAAAACAATCTTCAGGGTCTCTGCGGTCGGCGGGATCTCCCTGGTCTGCCAGGCGTTTTTGAATTTCGGCCAGCCTTTTTCACCGCGAAAGAGAGCTACGCGTAACGTCCCCCCGGCCGAACTTTTGATGCCACTGACAGCGACCGTCAGCTTGCCGCCCACAGACTCTGCTGCACTGCTCAGCAAGGCTCCGGACTGCAGCAGGAGAATGATAAGGAAAATTCTTAAAGTCAGCGCGGGCAAAATCAGCTCTTCGGCATGGGGATAACTTCGGTCTCTCCCGGCACCGCAGGAAAACGTTGTTCCAGCCAGTCCTGTTTGGCCTGTTCGATCCGCTCCGGCCGGCTGGAGACGAAGTTCCACCAGATCTGTCGTTCTCCCAGCGGTTCACCGCCAATGAGCGCCAGGCGACAATCTGTAACAGCGGTCAGTTCAACGGCGGCACCCGGCTGGAAAACTGTCATACAATGTTGCTCCAAGGCGGTCGTGCCGGCATGAATTTCTCCGGAAACCAGATAGAGGCCACGTTCCTGAACGTTGTTCGGCAGGGTCAACTTCTTCCCGGCAGCCAATTCAACCGCAACGTAAAGAGTCTCTGAATGCACCTTGACCGGCGAACTCAAACCGTAGGCTTCGCCGACCATCACCTGTAGGCTGAGGCCCTCCTCTTCACGGACCGGGAGTTGCTCGGCAGGGTAATGGCTGAAATCAGGCTCAACTTCTTCCTGGTCTTTTGGCAGGGCAACCCACAGTTGCAGCGCGTGTACGCGGTGAGCTTGCTGTCGTACTTTCGGTGGGGTCCGTTCCGAGTGGACAATCCCCTTGCCGGCCGTCATCCAGTTGATCGCCCCCGGCAGGATCGGCTGGACGCTGCCGAGACTGTCACGATGCAGGATTTCACCTTCGAACAGGTAAGTGACGGTGCTCAGGTTGATGTGTGGATGCGGGCGGACGTCGATCCCTGCTCCGGCAGGGAATTCGGTCGGGCCGAGATGATCGAAAAAGATAAAGGGGCCGACTAGCGGTTTTTGCGCCGATGGCAGGCAGCGGCGGACATTGAAGCCACCCAGGTCCCGCTCCCGCGGGCGGATGATCAGCTCGATTTCCGAGCAAGGGGTCGCCTGGCAACGACAATCGCTGAAATCATGGTCGAAATTACTCATAACGGCCTCCGTTGCAGGTTGTTGTCGTTGTCAAAGATATGCTGACGCTCAGCTGCCGATGACTGAATTACTGGATAAAGTAGCCGACCACCCGCCAGCTGTTGTCCGTATCCTGCAGTACAGTGACAACCTCGGTCATCTGTTTGAGTTTAAACTGAGTGGCATATTCGAGCAGGATAAACTCCGAATCGGGGAGGTCTTCGGCCGGCGCGGTGAAGCTGGCATCCTCAAGTTGCCGCTCAACAAGCGGCCCGAAAGATTCACGGATTTTGCTCAGTTTTGTTTGCCAGTCCTGCTGAGGAATCTGTTTTTTCAGGTACGCAGCAGAAATCTGCCAACTGTCGGCGTACTTGCCGGCATCGACCATGGTCAGGAATTCGGTCGCTGCTGCTGAAGCAGCTTCGATTTTGTTCTTATCCGGCTTGTTGGAGTACATGGGGACAAAGATGATCGCCAGAACCGACAGGATACAGATAGCGTGGATACGATATTTCCAGGAAAACACAACAACCTCCAAAGGATAATTTCAGTTCAGCAAAACAAGTCTCTACTATAGGCGCGATTGCCGGGCAGGGCAAGATTTGCCCGTCCTTTTGCCTGCCCTTTTACGGACTCAGGGCTTGACGGCCAGAACCTGGACCACGGCCCCGACGCCGGTATGCAGTTTGCCCTCGACGACCTGCCGTTCAAGTTCGACGGCATGGATAAAATCGAGTCCGTGTAGCTCCTGCCGCAGCAGCTCCAGGGTCATCAGCATTTCAACTGCCGGTGGTCCACCGGTTCCATATCCCAATTGTTCCGGCCGGTAGGCTTCCAGGATCAGCATGCCGCCGGGACGCAAGCCGGCGACCACCTTGCGATGCAGGGCAGGGCGGATTTCTGCGGCAACGTGACAGTATATCGAAACAATCGCATCCCAGCTTTCCGGATCGACGGCAAAGTCATTCAGGTCGGCAACGATGGTTTCGAGCTGTACGCCACGTTGCCGTGCCAGGCGGCGCGCTTTATTCAGTCCGACAGCTGAAGCATCGACCGCCGTGACCCGGTGGCCGAGTTCTGCCAGGTAGACCGCGTTGCGCCCTTCCCCTTCGGCCAGGCAGAGACACTTGCCGAAAGGGATTTTCTCGGCAACCTGACGCAAAAAGTCGTTCGCCTTTGTGCCGTACTGATATTCCTGAGTATCGTAGCGCTCGTCCCAGATCGACATGCTATCTTTACTCCATGCCCATCTGGTAATTGAATTTGCTGGTCTCGGCAGGATCGGCCCCGCGACGTAGCGCCTCGAGGACCTTCTTGCCGCGTGGGCTAAAGGGGCCCAGGTGGGACAGGTCGACGATAAAATTGTGGCAGCCGAAACTTTGCAGTTCGTGCAGATTGGCGATAAAGGAGAAGTCGGTCTCACTGTTCAGCCAGGTCAGCCCCTGGCGCTGTTGAACCCGGTAGGCATCATCCCGGTCAGAGAGAACCGGGGTGTCGGAACGGACATTTTTGATGGCGATCCGCGAGGTCAACAACGGCACGCTGGCATAAACGGTTAAGGCGGTTGGCAGCGGCAGCTCGCGACTAAGTACTGCACTCAGATTCTCCCGGTCATCTTCGATATAAAGTTCCGCCTCGCTGATCCCCAGTTCAGCCCAGGCGCAGATCGCCTGACTGTTGAGCGAGAAAAGCCGGAAGCTGCTGTAAAGCTTGACGTCCTGTTGCTTGTCAAAGCAGGGGAAATGCCCCAGGTTGTTAAGCCGGAAGTTGCGGAAGCCGGCCTGGATCAACTGGCGGACGGCGTTGCGGGTGTCATCCCAGTCGCGATCAAAGATAATGAAGGGCAGATCCCAGATGATCTGCTCACTGCGACGCAGCAACTTGTTGGCGCCCTGCAGGTTCTGGCCGGTCAACGGAATCAGCACCTGGTCGACCTGCTGGTCCTGCAGGATCCGCTGATCGCGGGCATCGCGTAACAGCACCCGGAGCTGTCGAGCGGCTGGTTTCGCAGGACCCTGCGGCAACAAGGCCTGGCGGGCGCTTTCCAGGTGGTCCTGGTGGCGGCGGTTCTTGTGCGGCTGCCTGAGTTGCCGCAGTTCGGCATACAGCTCCCGGCGGATCTGCTTGAGTTGCTTCGGCGGTATGACTATAGCGGGCAGCTTGCCGCAGCGGAGTTTGCCGAGCCGGAAGGGTTCACCGGCCGTGGCGGCAAACACCTGCTGCAGGGCCTCCTTATCGAGGCTGCGTGTTTCGGCCGGATAGCTGTCGATATTAAACTGAAACTGCTGCTGCTGGCCGGCAACCGTGGCCGCAATCTGCAACTGCCGGGGGCTGACCTCAAGCTGCAGATCGACCTTTTCTGCCGGTGGCTTGATCTGGCTCAGCTTGCGCCGGCAGGCCGCGTCACTCAAGGCAAAAGCACTGCTCGAGGAGACCATGAACACCCCATCGCCGGCCTTGAACTGATTCTTGAACGGGGACGGGACGCTGACAAAGTTGCCGGCTGCAACCTGTTTGACGTTGCGTTGACCGAGCTGCAGTTGGCGGATGGTAAACGCGGTGCCGGCTTTGTCGCTGGCCGGCTGAATCCGCAGCCGGTCACCGACATGCAGGCCGGACTTGGTTTTAAAGCTGATCTCACCACCGCGGACCCGTTCAACTTCACCAAGATAACGACCGGTCGCCCCTTTGACCGAGGGAATGGCGATATCGCTCGGCTGGCCGCCCGGCAGAAAACCTTTGGTCGGCTGGCGACCGAAGCTCTCTTTGAGCAGCAGCTTGGCCTCTTTCAAAACTGCAGGGCGCTGTTCCTGTGGCGCATCGAGCACCCGGCGGTAGGCGGTGACCACCTTGTGCACATACTCGGCGCTCTTCATCCGCCCTTCGATCTTGAAACTGCAGATGCCGGCCTGTTCCAGTTCCGGCAGCAGGTCAATCGCCGACAGGTCGTTGGTGGAAAAATAGTAGCCCTGTTGCTGGCGATAGCGATGGCGCCGCCGGCAGGGCTGGGCGCAGCGACCCCGGTTGCCGCTTTTGCCTCCGAGGAACGAAGAGAAATAACACTGGCCGGAAAAAGAGAAGCAGAGTGCCCCGTGGATAAATTGCTCCAGTTCCAGGGTGGTCTGCCGACGGATCTCGGCGATTTCGGCCAGACTCAGTTCCCGGGCCAGGACCCCGCGGGTGAAGCCCATCCGCTCGAGCATCTTGACCCCGGCGGCATTGTGCACGGTCATCTGGGTCGAAGCGTGCAGCTCAAGTCCCGGAAAATGCTCGCGGGCCAGTTTCCAGACCGCAAGATCCTGCAGGATCACCGCATCAACCCCGATCTGCTCCAGGGCCCCGAGGGTGTCGATCAGTTGCGGCAGTTCGCTCTCTTTGACCAGGGTGTTCAGGGTGATGTAGAGCCGCTTGCCGTCCCCCTGCAGGTAATGGGTCAGTTTCTCGATGTCGGTCAGGCTGAAGTTTCTCGCCTTGGCGCGGGCGGAAAAATCTTTCAGCCCGGTATAGACCGCATCGGCACCCGCTTCCACGGCAGCAAAAAAAGCCTCGAAGCTGCCCGCCGGAGCGAGCAGTTCGGGGCGTTGGGTATTTTTCTTGTCAGTCATGCAGCTCTTTCTACTGTTGCGCCGGAGGCCCTTGATCGAGCAGTTTTTCAAACTCTTTCAGCTTGGTGCCGGAGACGTACTGACCGTTGATCCAGTAGCGGGGGGTGCTGTTGATGCCGACCTGGCGGGCGATCTGCCGGTGAGTTTCGAGCAGCCCGTTATCCTCAAATTCTGGTAACGGCTGATCATCGTACTCGCCGCTGAAGACATCCTCGTAGGCGGTCTGCTGATCTTCCGCCGAGAGGATAAAGCGCGACTTGGCTTCGGCCTGCGGATGAAGCCGGTCGAGCGGGTAGAGGAAGATATAGCGGGTGACGTCCTCGCGAGCCGAAAAGAAGGCTGAGCCGTCGCGGCAGAAAGGGCAGTCGGGGTCGGACACCTCGACCACCTGATTGGGGCCGTCACCGATTTTGATCGCTTTGTCGAGAGGGAACAGCGCGAGTTTTTCGGTCATCATCCGCCCTTTACTTTCGCGGGTCAGGTTCTGGCCCTGGCTGCTCCACAATTCGCCGACCAGAATATGGCCACTGGCCGGCGCATAATAAAGGATTTCACCTTTTTGCGTGACAATTTCGTAAATCCCTGCAACCGGTGTGCTATTGACCTGATCCAGTGGAATTTGCGGGAAGCTCATCTTCAGCGAGGTTGCCACCGATTTCAGTTGCCCATCGTCCGGGGCGGCAGCGCAGGCCAGCAGGGGCAAGCAGAAGATGAGCAGGCTTAGTAGCGAGAAAGTTAGTCGTGGCATTTTTTAAACTCCTGTAGTCATAGCGGTTTCATCAATGCAAGCATACCTCAGCTGAGCCTTTGGTAAAAGAGGAGAAAGAGGGGCATTTGCTTGCTGAGAGAATAGATTTGTGATATTTAATGGTTTTGCTCAATGGGATCGAACCTGTTGAGATATTTCTGCGCGCAGCAAACCGGTTTTTCCTTACCTGGATGCGCGAAAATCAGCAATGGGAGCTGTTATGACTCAGGGTCAGAACACGGGGCTTAGTTACTTGAGAAAAGTTTTCTATTTTACCCATATCATGGGATTGTCCGCGGCCGCCCTGTTTCCTTTTGCTGTCTGGCCCCAGATCGGTGAAATTGCTTTTAAGCCCAGCTTTATATTGATGACCGTGCTGTTCGGTTACGGTGTTGCGGTCTCCGCTTTTTTCTTCATCCGCGCCACCTTGAAAAAGCAGCTCCGCGCTCAGCTCAAGATGCTCGAACCGCTGACCGGTAAAGTGGAAACCGGTGACGAATCGCTGGAAACCATCGCTGTGGCACTGGAGAGCGGTGTTGCGCAGGTTCAGCAGCTTTTCGAAGCGGTGATGTCGACCTCGGATAAGTTGATTCCTTATTACCGTTCTTTGAGCCAGGCCGCGCTGTTTCTTGCCGACCGCGCGAATGATGGTTTGACCGCGGCCAAGGTGACCAGAAAAGATGTCGAGGTTATGGAGAGCAAGCAGCAGGATGTGCTCACTTTGATCCAGGCTTTGGCCAGCCAGTCGCAGGACGAGTCAGCCCTGTCGCGGGAGCTTTCCCAGTCTCTTGAAGAGATGGCCCGGGCGATGGATCATTCCACCGCCAAGTTTATCGAGACCACAACCGCAGTCGAGGAAATGACCGCCAGCGTCCGCGAGGTTGCCAATCAGGCCGAGGATATTGCCCGCTCGGTTGAAGATACCGCCCAGCAGATGGATACGATCGGTGACTCCTTCGAGCGGATCCGCTCCGGTTCTGCGGCCGGCAACGAAGCGGTCCAGAAGGTTAAGCAGGATGCCGAAGAGGGCTTGGCGATGATGACCCAGACCCTCTGCGAGATCGATATGATGGCGACCGAAAGTCAGCAGGCGATGGCGGCCATGGAACGGCTTGCTCATCAGGCACAACAGGTCGGTAAAATTATCGGTGTTATCAAGGAGCTGGTTGGTGATACCGAACTGCTCGCTTTTAATGCCGCGATTATTGCCGCCAAGGCCGGGGACGAAGGGAAGGGCTTTGCCGTGGTCGCCGATGAGATCAAGGATCTGGCCGATCGGACCACCGACAGTGCCCAGGATATTCAACGGATCATTCAGGCGATCAGTAAAGATACCGAAGAGGCCCTGGCTGCGGTCGCCGTAACTGTGAAGCGGGTCAATCAGGGCAAGGAAAATTCCCTGGCGACTGGTCAAGCACTCAATCAGATTGTCCACTCGGTTGACCTGGCCTCGGCAGCGACCGATGAAATCAGCCAGTTGACCAGCGCCCAGGGCGAGCGGGCCCGGCTGATGCTCAATGAGGCGGGGCAGAGTTTGCGTTCCGTCCGGGCGGTGGCCCGGGCGATGAAAGAGCAGCGCTCCGGAATTATCCGGATTCAGGATGGTGTCAGTGAGATGAAGTCGGCCGCTGACCAGGTGGCCCGGGGCATGGATGAGCAGCTGCGCGCTACGCGCGAATTGGATCGGGGGTTGTCCGACCGGGAAGAGCAGATTGCGGCCGTGGAAGAAGCGAATCAATTTCAACAGCAGGCCTCGGTGCGGATTACCCAACACTTCGAGAAAGCCGAGGATCGGCTGCACAAGAACGTGGCTAAAACCTCGGCGATTTTCTCAGAGATTGACGAGCTGGAAAAACTGACCGATCGGTTGCGGCATTTGGGTCAGACTTATATTGCTCAGACCTCAGAGCTCAAAAGGTGAAGAGAGATAGATCGGAAATCCAAAAGGAGAAGCCTCGGCTTCTCCTTTTTCAGTTTGCGCGCGATAATGTGCCCCTCGGCTGTCAGAATAACTCACTGGAGGCGTAGTTGTGAGCAGCTCTGACGACCAAGGGGCACAACTCTGTGACCCTTTTCAGCCCTCTTTAATGCCCAGTTTGCGTAACAAGGTGATCATCGGGCACCAGTTGCTGAAGGCGCTCTGAAACAGGTTGAGGCCGACAAAAGCGGTAAAAAACAGCCAATAGGGTGAGTGCAGGTACGATAAAGCGACACTTAACATGATGAAGAATCCAGCGATCAGTCTTAAATAGCGATTGATAGTCATCAGTGTTTCTCCTTCTAACATTTCAGCCACTCAGAAACTGTATCTGAGGCCGGCGTAAAGATTACTGTTGTCTTCCAGCTGGGAAAAAAAGGTATGCGGCCGCCTGCCACCAAACAGATTACCGCCGGCAGTGAGCAGCCAGTCGTCGGTCAGTTTGTATTTCAGATTTGGCCGCAGGTAATAGTCCTGGTCGGTTGGCGACCAGTAGCTGAACAGGCTCAAGGTCAGAGTCTGCTGCCGGAGCAGCTTGGTCAGTCGCAAGGTCAGCACTTGTCGGTATTCTTCGCGCGCCTTCTGGCCGGTCGGTAGGTTGGCCAGGTAGGCAGAATAATCGAGCAGTTGTTCGAGGTAAAACTGTCCGCTACCGGTCAGCTCTTTTGCCAGTTCCCGCTCGTAACCGAGCAGGTAGCGCAGTTCGGAATTCGGCTGCAGCGGGTCGTTGCCGTTGCGGTCGGCCCGTGAATCGTAGTAGCCGATTTCCAGATTGGCGATCCCTCCTTGTAATGACCCCCGCAGGCTGGCGCCATAACTGTTCAAGCGGGTTGCTGCCGCCCGTCCGCTGGCCGGGTTGACGCCGACCGGACTTTTCCAGAAGCCGCGATAAGCGTAGAGGGCCAGCTCGAATCCTTCGATATTTTTTGACAGCCGGGCCGCCAGCTCGAAATCCTCGCCCCAGTCGTCCGGCTGATCAGCATCGATCTGCGCATCGCGGCCGGCAATACGCGCCAGTTGCGGATTCCAGTAGGAAAGTCGTTGGCCACGCAGGTAGCGGTCGCTGTCGAAGCGCGGCGTCAAAGCCAGGTCGATACTCGCCCATTCCGGAAAATAGCTGATCAATGCTGCATCGGAAGGAGCTTTTAAATATTCTACGTCACGGCCGATGAAAAAGGCCTGCCAGTCTTTCGGGAACAGATCGTTGATAAACAGCAGGTCGCCGGTGCCCCAGGTGAGGATCTGCCGGCCGATTTTGACGTCGATACTGTACGTCGGCGAGAGGAGCAGGTTTGCCTCGCGCAGGTCAAAAAAACCGGTGCCGGTTTCCAGGTCGAGATTCTCGCCGGAGGTCACTTCGTCGGCAACCAGGTCACCACGCAGTTGCAGGGTTGCAGCCTCCAACTGCTGCAGGTAATCGAGCTGCAGTCGTGCCTCAAGCAGACTGGTATCGCGCTCGTAAGCATCATTCTGCAGGCGGCTGCCACCGCGCAGGTCGAGGAACCCGTGCAGATCGGTCAGTTCGAAAGCAAAAACCTGAACCGGAAAAAGAATCAAGCAAATGAGCAGGCAACGCAGCATTCTTCCCTCTTTTGCTACGGGTTGACTTCACGCGGCGGCCGCCGCAAAAAGCGTTCAGTAAAGATGCGCGGGTTGAGGCCGATGTCGTAATTGACATTGCTGAACCGGTTGATGGTGCTGGTCCCGGCACGCAAATCGCTGGCTTTGGCTTCGATCACGGTTGGGTGGCCATCGATGGTTTCGACCTGCAAAGCCTCGACCTGTCGGTAGGCCTGTCCCTGACGGTTGTAATAGATCGCCTTAAGCGGCAGATAGTTCTGTTTGTCGATCCAGACCTGATACCAGGCAAATTCGACACTGTCCGCATCCTTCGGCTCGCTGCGTAAAATAAAGGCGTCCGCCGTTTCTTCGACCAGCTGATGCTTGTCCTCCTCGGTGCCGCGACCGGAAACGTCCTCGTAAAAGAAGTCGGAACCGACAAAACTGGTCCGTTTGTCGCCTGGCGCAATCCGTTTCATCAGGTTCAGGGCCGGAAGCCAGAGCCAGCGATCATCATCGCGAGCGATATTTTTCCAGACCAGAAACGCCATCTTGCGGACATCGGCGGGATCCTTGAAGTAGACGTAGAATTTCTGGTCATCCCCTTTGTCGGTCATGCGCAACATGGTGAACTGGCGGCTACGGCTGCTGCCATCGGGGGCGGTGATCGTCATGCTGATATCGGCGCGGCCATCCTGGCCGGCGTAATAAGAGGCCCGGTTCGCCTTTTCGACGATCTCTTCAGCAGTCGGGGCGGCTAACACCAGGCTCGGCAAGAGTAACAGTGCCAGGAGTAGTTTTTTCATCGCTTAGCTCCTTGGGAAGATTCTTTTCCAGTAGTTTTTTTGCCAGCGGCGTCAGCAGCGCCGAGAGGATAAACAGAGTTGCTAGCCAGCTGACCGCCATGATGGTGGCGAGGAAGAAACCGACCGTGATGTAGGGAACCAGTGGTGCAATCAGCAATGGGGTGAAACCGATCGAGATGATGATCGCGTTGCGGCTGATTGCCAAGGCCGGTTCCTTGAACATCTCCGGACAGGCTGCCTTCCAGCTGCCAAGTTTGCGGCTCAACTCACGTGAGCGTTGCAGAAAGTGGATGGCAAAATCGACCGACAGGCCGAGAGTCAAAGCTGATAGGACCGCGACCGGCATATCATAATCCTTGCCGACCCAACCGATGATTCCGTAAATCAGGGTGATGGTGAACGACAGCGGCACCATCGCCATAAAGCCGAACCAGACCGACCGGAACAGCATGACCATCATCACCAGCACGACGACAAAACTGCTGCCGAGGGAGGCGAGCATGCCGCTGACCATCCGCTCCTGCCAGACGATATTCAGGTAGGTCAGGCCGGCCCATTCTTTTTGGATCGATCTGGGCGGTGGGTTGTCACTGAAATACTGCTCAACCCAGGTGACAACTGTTTCCATATCTTGATTGTCGCCGCTGGTCAGCTGAATCCAGACATTGGCTTGTTGGTAATCGCGCGTCACCAAGTGGAACAAGCTGTCTTTTTTCTTGGTCCCTTCCAGCTGGGTAAAGACTTGTCCCACAGCTGCAACCGTACCCGGTACCGAGAAGTGGCCCTGATTGTCCTCTTCAGTCAGGTCTTGGCGATATTGCAGTTCGTAACTGGCTTTCTGCAGAGCATCGACCAGGGAGGAACTCTTGCCGACCACCGGGTTGCTCAGCAGATTCTGCTGAAAACCTTTCAGCCAGGCCAGCAGCGCCGGTTGTTTAAAGGCCGCGGCACCGGTTTCTGTTTCTGCCACATCGACCAGCTGCTGAAAACTGAGCGCGGCCTGCTGGTCGGCAAGCTGCAACGCCTTGTCGAGCAGCGCATCCCCCTGCAGTTGTATGGGTAATTTGGCGAATAGCTGCTCGATTAATTCTGCTTTGACCTGCCCACTTTCGCTCAGCTTTTGCCGCAAACTGTCGGTGGAAAGGTTTTGCGGGTCGAGGTAGGCAAGTTCATCGGCCAGCATTGTCCAGCCGGAATTGAAGCGTTGATCAAACTCGGCAGCCAGTTGTCGCAGCTGCTGCAGGGTCTGTTCGGCCGGAACAGTCGTGCTGAGGTTTTTCAGCCGGTCGAGAAACAAGGCTGTGGCTTCAGAATTAGCTTGCCCACTCTGATCGAGATTGAGCGCCGCGCTTTCGATCAAATCTTTACTCGCGACACTCTTTTCATCGGCAGAAAGGGTCAGGTAGGCGGTGTAGGTGCCGCCGAAGTGCTGGTTGAGGAGTTTATCGGCGATGCGGAGCTGGTGACTTTCGGCAAACCACTTCACCGGGTTGTCGTTGACCGAGATGCGGGAGATACCGACTATGGCGACCAGCAGGATGACAACGCTGGTTAACAGAATGGTTTTCCAGCGCCGGTAGCTGAACAGCCCTAGCTTGCTCAGTCCTTGGGCCAACCGTGAACCGTCCGCCTGTTGCCGGGCGCTGGCATCGATCCTATCCAAAGCAGATTGTGGAATAAACAACACGATGTAGGCCGGGATCAGCGTTATCGACAGCAGCCAGGCGAGAGCGACCCCGAAGGCGACATGCAGGCCGAACACCTGGACCGGCGGAATCGGGGTGAAGGCCAGCGAGCCGAAGCCGGCGATGGTGGTCAGGGTGGTGAAAAGCATCGGCGCAAAAAGATGTTCGATCACATGCCGCAGGGTTGCGGTCCGGTCACGGAACCTCGGATAGCTGTCATAGAATTCGCTGAGAATATGCACCGAGTCGGCCACCGCAATCGGCATCAGAAAGATGGCGATCATCGAGCTCATGATGTGGACATCGAAGCCGAGACCGATCAGCAGTCCCATGGTGCAGACCACGCTGGAAACGGCGACCAGCAGCGGCGCGATAATAATCGAAAAGCGGCGGAAAAACAGCATCATCAGCAGAAAGATGGCCAACATCGCCAGCGGCGCCGAGGTGGCCATCTGCACCAGCATTTCCACGCCGAAGGTGTCTTCGGCAACCGGCAGGCCGGTGACATGCACCTGATCTTCTTCCGGCCAGTCGGCGGTCAGGGTTTTAACCAGGTTGGCAACATTGTGACTGAACGTTTTGCTGCTGATCGGCAGATAGATGGCGATCGCTTTGCCGTCTTCGGCGGCCAGGGTGCCGCGGTAGAGCGGATTGTTCAGGGCCAGCTCGCGGATGCTGCGGGCTTCGACCGCCGTGGTCGGCGCCTTTTCCATCAGGTATTCGAGCCGTAATGCTCCCAGTTCAGCTTGTTGCAGACTGTCGACAAAGCTGGGACTGATGATTTCCGGGGCGATGATGGCGCTCTGCCCCTGTTCATCGAACAACCGGTTCGGGTCGTGATTGAAGGCGCTATTCAGGACCCGGCGCACTGTTGAGTCAGGGGTCATGTCGAGGGTGATCAAGGGATCGCTGAGATGATCGCCGCTGACCACTTGCGGCAAGCCCGTGGAGGATTGCTGCAGGGAATAGAGTTGCTGGCTCAGCTTATGGAGCCGTTGCAGGGTGGCAACGTTGAAGACGCCGTCCGGGTGCTGATTGTTGATGACCCCGGCGATAACAAAATCGTAAAGCGCGAAGCGTTCTTTGACGACATTGTGAAACACCCGCACCGGCTCATTTGCTGAGAGCATGTTCTGCGGATCGTTGTCAAATTTAACCTTCGGGAACTGGCTGGCAAACAGTGCCGTCAGCAGCAGTATCAGTAGCAGCAGCAGGCGCGGAAAGCGGATACTGAAGTTAGAAAGCCAAAGCTTCATTCTGTCTCCTCCATGTATTCAAAAAACAATATATTATAAATATAAAAACATCAAGAGAAATAGGACACCCTTATATTTAATTATCACAACCTGTTCCATAGTCCACAATTTTGTGAGAGAATGCCGACCATAATTTTAGTTTGGTAACATCTTTTTTTATTGAGGAGGAACCATGATGTTTCGGTCATTTGCCGTTTTACTGCTCTGTCTGTTGCTGCTGCCGTTGTCTGCTTTTTCAGCCGATCCCCTGGCGGCCTGGCAGCCAAAGTTTGACCCGAACGGAGCTGAATTTACTTACCTGCTGTCTTCGGTTGCCCATCCGGCGATCGAGGGCGGGACAGTCGGCTACCGGATTCGTGACCGGGTCTGGGAAGAATCGAACGGTCGGCTTTATGTCGATTACCGGCCGATTTCTCAACTTGGGGGCGAGAAGGATGTGCTGCGTAAGCTGAAGATGGGTGCGGTGCAGGGGATGCTCTGTTCTTCGGTGCTGGCACCGAATGTTTCGCCGCGCTTGGGGATCGTCAACCTGCCGTTCATGGTCGACAGCTTCGCCAAACTGGAGCAGTTCCGCAATAATCAGGAGCTGTTTCGTGAGTTTGGTGCTGATGCTGACAGCAAGGGCGTGAAGGTGGTCGATTTTACCGGTTACGGCAGCTACGGCTGGGCGACCAAGACACCAGTGGCAACTCTTGAAGAAGCCAAGGGGCAGGTCTTCCGCATCGCCCAGGCGCCGGTGAATGTCGATCTGTACAAGGCCTGGGGGATTCAGTTCACCGTCATGCCCTGGCCCGATGTCCCTCAAGCCCTGCAGACCGGGGTCATCAGTGGCCTCGATCACACCCCGATCGTCTGCAACATCACCAAAAAATTCACCGTTGCCAAGGCCTTCACCAGCCTCGATTATGCCCAGGGGCTTTATGTTCACTTGATGAACAAAAGCTGGTTTAACCGCTTGCCGGAGGATTTGCAGCAGATTCTGCAGACTGCCATCAGCGAAGAAAGCGCCAAGGTCAGGGCGCTGACCGAAAAACAGCAGCTTGACCAGATCGCTGCCGCCAAGGCGAACGGTATCGTTTTTCAGGAGCTGTCTGCCGCGGAGAAGGCCCGCTTGGTCGCGTTGGCGGAACCGGTGGTGCAGAAGTGGGGCGAAAAGATCGGCCTCGATTATTTGGAAAAGGTCCGGTTGGCATTGAAAAACTGAGTTCAAGGAAAAGTAAAATGATTTTTGACGGGCCGGAGTGGTATTTCACTCCGGCCCGTTTTGTTTTAATAACATCTCTTTCTGCTTGACCAAAAATGTGGGAAAAGACTATCTTCAATGTCTAAGTGTTTGAATTAATGCAGGTTTAACTTTTGTTTGTGTAAACCAAACATCGTTCTGTCATCTATGCCCGAAGGAGGTCCCTCAATGAAGAAGTTATTGGTTGTTATCCTGTTGCTGGCGCTGAGTCTGCCCGGAGCCGTTCTGGCGGCGGAAAAGAAAAAGGATCCTCTGGCTGCCTGGAAGCCGAAGTTTGATCCGAGTGGAGCCAAGTACACTTACATTCTCTCCAACATTTCTCACCCGGTTATCGAAGGCGTTGCAGCCGGTTACCGGATCCGTGACAAGGTTTGGGAAGCAACCAATGGTCAGATCTATGTTGACTTCCGTCCGCTGGCCCAGCTCGGCGGCGAAAAGGATGTCATCAGTAAGCTGAAGCTCGGCGCTGTCCAGGGGATGCTCAGCTCCTCGGTTGCTGCCGCAAATGTTGCCGACCGCCTCGGTATTGTCAACCTGCCTTACGTTATCGATACCTTCGACAAGCTGGATACCTTCCGCAACGACCCTGAGCTCTGGACTCCCTTCGCCGAAGGCGCTCTTTCCGCAGGGATCCTGGTGGCCGACGTGACCGGTTACGGGCCTTACGGCTGGGCCACCACCACCCCGGTCAAGACCATTGCTGATGCCAAGGGTGTTAACTTCCGGATCGCCGAGGCCCCGGTCAACACCGATTCCTACAAGGCCTGGGGCCTGAAATTCACCGTTATGCCCTGGCCGGACGTGCCGCAGGCCCTGCAGACTGGGGTCATCACCGGTCTTGATCACACCGCCATCGTTTGCAATATCACCAAAAAATTCACCATCGCCAAGTCGTTCACCGAGCTGAATTACGCCCAGGGGCTGTTCGTTCACCTGGTCAACAAGCGCTGGCTCGACAAGCTGCCGGCTGAGCTGCAGGCAACCTTTCTCGAAGTGGTCGCCGAAGAGAGTGCCGCCACTCGCGCAGCGACCCGGACCCAGCATGACGCTCAGGTCGCTGCTGCCAAAGAATCCGGTGTTGAGTTTCTGCAACTTTCCGCTGAGGAGATCGCCGAGCTGAAAAAGCAGGCGGAGCCTGTTCTGCAAAACTGGGGCGAGAAGATCGGTGCCGACTATCTGGCCAAGGTTCGCGCAAAGCTTGGCAGCTGATCGCTAAACCTGTATAATCGGTCCGTTTTGCGGGGCCGGGGAGGTTGCCCTCCCCGGCCCTTTTTTTGTGCCGGGCTGATGAAAAAGGCCCATCTGCTGCGTTATGCTCAATCTTCAGCGATCGACGTAGCGCTGCCACGCCTTACGGCTGCGGTTTCACAAGCCTTGCCGCTGGTCCTTTTTGATCAGCCTTAGACTTTTCTGGTTATGCCGTAAGGTGCCAGTCAAGGCAATTGATTTATAGCCGGGTCAGCCGGTGAATGACTGCTAGAAAGAAGTAAGCATGCTGAAAAAAACCTTTAAAGCGATCGATCGTGGCTTCCTTTTTGTCGAAGAGTGGTCGCTGTTTACCGCCGTTGTCGTCGCCCTGGTGACGGCGATGGCCAACGTGGTGTTACGGAAGGCGACCAGCAATGTCAGCCTCTACTGGTCGGACGAGGTGGTGCGCAAGGTGATCTTTTTCTCCACCTACATCGGTTGTGTCGCCGCGATCAGAAGCCGTTCGCTGATCCGTATCGATGCCCTGCCGCAACTGATGCCGGTGCTGAAAAAGCCGCTCACGCTCTTTTCCCATCTGGCGGTACTGGTCTTTTCCGGCATCATGATCAACCTCGGCTGGCAGATGACGCTGATGATGTACCAGGACGAATACGCTAAGACCACCACCCTGCAGATTCCTGAATGGTATTTCTATGCCATCCTGCCGATTATGGGGGTGATGATGTTCTTCCGCACCCTGATCGTGATGGTCGAGGACTGGCGCAACAAGCAAGAGATCACGGGGGAGAATTAAGATGGAAAGCAGTTACTTCCTGATTCTCGCCATCCTGCTCGGCTGCCTGGCGACCACCGTCCCGGTCTTCATGGCGCTGTTTTTCACCGGCACCGTCGGCCTGGTTTACCTGATCGGTATCGATCCGCAGATCGTTATTGAAGTCCTGTATCGCAGCATGGACAAGTTCGCCCTGATCGTGGTGATGTTTTTTGTCCTCTGTGGCAACATCATGACCACCGGCAGCATTGTCGAAAAGCTGATCAAAACCGCCAACGTGCTGGTCGGCTTTCTGCCCGGTGGCCTGGCGATGGCCGGGGTGCTCGCCTGTGGTTTCTTCGGAGCGATCTCCGGGTCAACGGTTGCGACGGTCGTCGCGATCGGCGGCTTCATGATCCCGGCCCTGATGGAAAATGACTACGACGAGCGTTTCTCGGTCGGCATCATGACCACCGCGCCGATCCTCGGAGTCATCATCCCGCCGTCGATCGCCATGATCCTCTACGCCATGGTCAGTAATGATCCATTGGAAGCACTGTTCCTGACCGGTTTTATCCCCGGTGCCATGATCATGCTGGCGATGAGTCTTTACGCCTACATCGTCTGCAAAAAAGGCGGGATGAAAACCCTCAAGCGTCCCTCTGGCAAGGAAGCCCTGAGCGTTTTGAAGGAGAGCGTCTGGGCCCTGTTCCTGCCGGTACTGATCTTTGGTGGCATCTATTCCGGTATGTTCACTGCCAACGAAGCCGCCGTGGTGGCCTGTTTCTATGCCTTCTTTGTTGAAATCTTTATCCACAAAGATATGCAGCTGATGCAGGTGAAGAAGGTCATCGTCTCTTCGGCGGTCACTTCAGCGACCCTGCTGATCATCGTCGCCGGAGCCTCGGTCTTCGGCGAGTACCTGACCTTCGAGCAGATTCCCAACAAGATCGCCAACGCGGTGGTCGACAGCATCTCCGCCCCCTGGGTGTTCCTGCTCTCGGTCAATATTCTGCTGCTGGTGATCGGCATGTTCATGGATATCATCTCGGCAACCCTTATCCTGACGCCGATCTTCCTGCCGCTGCTCTCCAAGTTCGGTATCGACACCATGCACTTCGGCCTGTTGATGACCATCAACCTGGGGATCGGCTACTGCACCCCGCCGCTCGGGGTCAGTCTCTATATCTCCGGGGCGACGGTCGATCGTGACCTGCTTTATGTCTCGCGCGCGGTGATGCCCTTTTTGCTGATTCAGATTGCGATACTGATGGTATTGACCTTCTGGCCCGACCTGGTGCTGTTGTTGCCACGATGGGTTTACGGCTGATAGGCGTGAGTTTTACTGGTGAAGCAATTCCAGAGCTGACCAAAGCACAATCGCTGGGAGGAACCGAAGTCCACCCCACCATAAAATCGACTCCCTGAGGATTTGTGTTACGATTAGATAGTCGCAACACTTTGCTGATCGGACACCGCTCTCTGTCACCTTGGGAAACAGCATGGTATCAGTAAGCAACAACAGCAAGGCGATTGTATTCGTCCACGGCATCCTCGGATTCTCATCCCGCCGAATCGCGGGTAAAGATATTTTTTATTTTCGTGCCCTGCCTCCGCAACTGCAAGATTTCCCGCAAGCGATTTATTTTCCCGGCTTGCCAAGTGTTGGTTCGATTGAAGACCGCGCCCGGTCATTGGCGGCTTATCTCGACAGCTTAAAGGTTGAGAACATCCATCTTATCGCTCACAGCATGGGTGGGCTGGATAGTCGCTATCTGATTCATCATCTCGATCAGCAACAACGTATCTGCTCCTTAACCACTATTGCCACACCCCATCGCGGTACTCCGCTAGCAGAGTGGATGCTTAATAATGATGGACTGTTCAGTGCCTTACTATGTCGCATCTGCAAACCGGGCCTTTATGATCTGACGCCAGAGGCCTGTAGCCGTTTCAATAGTGAGATCACCGATCGGCCAGATGTGCGCTATCGTTCCTTTGCCGGCGTGCGCCCCATAGATGAGGTGCCACTAGCCTTCCGGTCCTGGACTCGCACTATGCAGGATTCTAGCGGTGAAAACGACAGCCAGGTGCCGGTATCCTCGGCAATCTGGGGAGAGTTTCAGGGCCGGCTGCGGGCGGACCATCTGGAGTTGGCCGGCTGGAGTTTCGGCTGGCCCAATAAACGCAAGCTCCGCCCTTTTGACCATCGCAGCTTTTATCGTCAGCTGTTAACGGAGTTATATCGTGGCTAACTTTCAGCGCTGCAGTTAGGTTATTCAATGTTGTCCAGGCCTGCATTTGAAACGATCAAGGACAGGACTTAACTATGAAACTTAATTCTCCCCCAAACACCCCAAAGACCAGCACCCGTTTATACAACACATTATTTATAATTCCTGTGCTGTTGCTCACCGGAACCATGCTGCTGCTGCTGTACACCAGCTTCAAACATGCCAACAGTCAGGAGGTGATCGACCCAACCGCCTTACCATTGTACGGGCAGATCACCCAGTGGTTCGATCCGGTGTTCTTTCAATACAACCTGGCGTTACTGGCCTTTGCGGTTGCGATTGTACCGGTGATCACCTATTGCTATGTCCATTCCATGGGGCAGGAAAAGATGCGACGCCTGAAACGCGAACTTCCCTCCGAGGTGTTTTCCGCTGAGTCTGAAACCACTGATTATATTAAAAATTATCTAGATGATGCTTTTGATATTCGCAATTATTTCGGCAGCATGATGACGCTAACCATCATCGTTCTGTTCGGCTGCGCGATCATTTTGTTGCTCAAGCCGATGCCGCTCGCTGCTACCGGTGCTGCCGGCGTAGATTACAGCAAGGGTGCCAACTTTTTGATGCTCGGCACCTATATGAAAGAGTACATGCAGGGAGAAATCTCTGACTATATACATATCTTGATCAGCACCCTGACCGCTTTTCAGTTCGGATTTCTAGGGGCATATGTCTATTTTATCGGCCACCTGGTGCGCAGCTACTTCACCCTTGACATGACACCCAATATTTTTGTCAGCAGCAGTGTCCGGATGATTACTGGCTCATTACTGGCGCTGGTCTTATGTTTCATCTTCGTCGAACCTAAGCTCTCCGCTTTAGTGCCCTTTGTCGACGACGATACCGCACTTCATGAGATGTTTGTCAAAGGCCTCCCGGTGTGGAGTTTCTTTATCGGTTTTTTCCCCAGTCGCGGTTTGATGTTGATGGAAAACCTCTCAACCAAAACTCTCGGACTGTTGCGAATTCGAGAATATGCCACACCGTTATCCGATCTTCCGGGCATGAACTACGCCCACCAGATCCGCTTGAGTCGCGAGGGTTACGATAATATAGAGAATCTCTCCACGGCCAACGCCCTCGACCTCGCCTTGAGAACCGGCTTCAGCTATCAGCAACTATCGCAATGGATAAGTCAGGCGCGTTTGCACAATTATCTGCGTGACGATTATCACGTCTTCGTGGATCGTAGCGGTATCTTCTGTCTCGATGATTTTGTCCGCTACTGGTTAGCAGCCAAACAAAACGCCCCGAACACTGATCCGGCCAGTGAACTTATCGCCGCCACACAAACCAAAGAGCACAGCTTCAATGAAAAGATCCGCATTCTGGGACGACTTGCTGAAAATAATGCAGACACCGACACCCTGCTTGCTGAATCGACCATGATCTCACCCAGAAGCAAAAGAAAACCAGACACTGAGTCTGCCGTATGAAAAATTTTCCGCGACAAATAGTCATCTTAATATTTTGTGCCATGGTCCTTTATCCCCAGCTCAATCACTCTCAGCCACAATGCAGCGACAACATCGCGACAACACGCCTCCAACAATTACCCAGTGAAGGATGGCGGATCGTGCATGACCGGGAAGGCATGATCATCTACAACCGCAAGTCCGCCGGCAGTGGAATCAATGAAGTCCTGGCGCTCACCAAGATGGAGCGTCCAGCCTCCCGGCTATTTGCTGTGGTTTCAGGTTATCCCCACTACCCGCTTTTTATGCCCTATGTCATAAAAAGCGAAGTCTTACAGGAGAATGAAAACAAAGTTTGGGTGTTCCAGGAGTTGGACTTTCCCTGGCCGATCTCGAATCGGTATTACACAATTGAACTGACTACCAATAAGGAACAAAGTGCTCAAGGTCATTATTTGATTTCTTGGACTCTCGCGCAAACAGCACAAGAATCCATTGCCAGCAAAGGGGTAAAATTAGAACGCGACGATGGTCACTGGCTATTTTGTACCCTGGGGGAAAACCAGACTTTCGTAGAGTATTACATCCACTCCAATCCCGGAGGAATCTTGCCTTCCTGGGTCGTAAATGAAGCCAACACAAGGGCGGTTCCGGAGGTTCTCAAGGCCGTGCGACAACGGAGCATGACAGAGGTCCCGCAGGGAGAGAGTGGCCGCTAGCCTTACAAGCCGGGGTGCAGTATATTCCAGATGTTGAGGATAATATGCACGAAGAAAGATCTTGTGCCGAGAGGGGTAAAAATGGGTGGAAATGCACAGATTTGTTACATCAGACTAACTTGTGATGTTATAGACAGCTAACCATGGACCCCAAAATTCTGATACCGGTTGATGACTCGGCCACCTCGCAGAAAACCATCGAGGCGGTAATTGAGCAGAAGGAACGGTTCCCGAAAAAAATCACCCTGCTGCACGTGGTCAACGATCAGCTGGCGTACCGGATGATTCCCGATTTTCAGGTCGAGATGGTGCGGGAGAACGCCGGGAAAGCGGGAAAAGCCAAACAGGACAAGATTGCCGCCCAACTGCAGGAGGTCGGGTTCGAAACCGACCTGCGTCTCGAATACGGTTCCCCGCGACGGGTGATACCGCAAATCGCCAACGATGAAGAATTTCAGTTGCTGGTCATCGGCCGTAATACCGGGAGTGGCGAGATTCGTGACGTGCTGTTCGGATCGGTCGCCAATTTCGTGCTGCACAATGTGAAGTGCCCAGTACTACTTTTTTAAAGGGAGCAATAAAACAAAAGCGGGCCCTCAAACGAGAGCCCGCTTTTGTTTAACGGTGGAGCTATGAATGAGGCTTAGAAATGAAGGCCTTTGCCACCGTGACGACCATGGTCGCGACCACCGATCAGACCTCTCAGTTTGTCGGCTTTTTCCTGCTGTTCGGGGGTCAGGATCGAGTAAAGCTGCTGCTTCATCTTTTGCTGCTCGACCATCATCTCGGTTTTCAGCTCCGCCTGTTTGGCCGCTTTGGCGCGAAAATCGGTTTCTTCGAAGGTGTCTGCGTGGCGTGCTTCACGCAGCGCCTCGCGGCTGGCCCGCATTGCTTCACGCAACTGCTGCTTGTTTTTCCACTGCTGCTCGAACAGCGCTTCGAGCTGCTCTTCCTGCTTTTCTGTCAGGTCAAGAACGGTGCTCATCATTTCCAGCCGGTGTTCCATCCGCTCTTCATGCTGCTCGTAAGTCATGGTGCCTGGTCCTTTGCCGTTGCAGTCGCCACCACCGTAGCCGTATGGGCTAGCCAGGGCGATTGCGCCGGTCAGTAAAGTGCCGATAATCAGGGTTGGAATCAAAGCTCGTTTTTTCATGATTATTCTCCTCAATCTGTGGTTGTTGTTCCCTTTTGATGATTCCACTATAGGGAAAAGAATCTAAAGTGTGGGTTAAGAGCTGTGCGGACTTGGTAAAGTTTTGTAAACTGAACAGGAACGGTAAAAATTATTTGCGCGAGGAGGTGTCATGGATATCCTTGCCAAGGTGGCGGAACAGAAGATCCGAGCCGCTATCGCCCGTGGAGAATTGGATAATCTCAGCCTGCAGGGTCAGCCGATTCTGCAGGAAGACGACAGCCTGGTGCCCGAGGAGTTGCGGATGGGCTACAAGATCCTCAAAAATGCCGGGATCCTGCCAGAAGAGTTGCAGTTGAAACAGGAGCTGTTGAAATTGCAGGATCTGCTCGACAGCTGCCGTGAACAGGACCTGCGGCTGCAGCTCAAACAGAAACTGAGCACTAAACAGCTGGCTTACGATCTGTTGATGGAAAAGCGTCGACCGTCTGCGGCCCACCCGCAATATCTGCGTCAGATCAAGCGTAAACTTGGGTTCTAGGGGGACGAATGCTGCCGGAAAATCCGTTCGAACGTTGGCGCCTGCTGCCTCTCAACCAGGTTGCTGCGCTTAAGCTTAAAGAGGCGGGCGAAGACACCGATTACGAAAGTCTGCCGGTTTTTCAGTTGATGACCTGGGGGCTGGTGAACGGGGTCCGGCCAACACACCGGCGCACTGCCCAGGAAGTGCTGCGGCTGCAGTATCAGAATCCGGCCGAAGCTTTTACTTATTTCACCAGTAATATTCCGGGGGGCTTGCCCGAATTGCAGCGTAAGCTGTTAAAGTTGTCACCCAGAGCGGCGGCCGAGGTGTTGTTGGAAACCCTCGACATGCGCCTCAAAGCTGATCCGCGCAATCCCTATCCCGGTCGTTAAAATAGGCCTGCTCAATTGACATTCAGCCTTGTTGCGCTAGTTGTTAAGAAGACACTATTCTATTGTCCAGTTAAACAAGGAGGCGCAAATGGGGACCAAGGGACGTGCAATTGTCGGACTCGATGTTGATCAGCTGTTGACCGTGCTGAACAAGGCTTACGCCGATGAGTGGTTGGCTTATTACCAGTACTGGATCGGGGCCAAGATTATCAAGGGACCGATGAAGGATGCGGTTGCAGCAGAGCTTGATCTCCACGCGACCGAAGAATTGAGCCATGCGCTGCTGGTGGCTGAAAGGATTATTCAGCTCGGCGGAACCCCGCTGATCCACCCGCAGGAATGGCTCAAATTGAGTGGCTGTGGTTATGAAGCGCCGGAAGATCCTTTTGTCCGCAAACTGCTGGAACAGAACATCAAAGGGGAGCAATGTGCTATCGGGGTTTATGATGACTTGATGAAGATGACCGAAGGAAAAGACCCGGTCACCTACAATGTCGCCTTGCAGATTATCGAGCAGGAGGTCGAGCATGAAGAGGATCTGCAGTCGTTACTGGAAGATCTTGATCTGATGCTCAATCCGCCGCGCAGCTAAAATTAATACGCCCCGAAATTTCGGGGCGTTTTTAGGTAAAGATATCGCTGACTTTCAAAACCAATCCCGGCAGGCCGTCGATAAATTAGATTTCTTGACATATTCTTCCCATTTTTCATATGCTTACACTCGTTAAGAGATGGCTAACTCTTCAGGGTGAGATTCTTCTTGCCCTGATACGTTTGCCCCGAAGGTTTTCTCGATAGTCCGATTCCTGCTTGCCACTTCTCTCGTCCTTAAACTGTTGAGAAAAATATCACGCTGCCAAGCCTTGTCTTTGACTAGAGTGGGCGGCTCAACGTCTGCTCGCCGAGCAGCCCGGCAAAGTCTGTGATTCGTGGAATGGGGGTCCGTGGAAGCGACTTAAGGATTACACTTGTTTTGATAAAATTAATCACCAGCCTGATTCTGCTTCTTCTCTTGTCGGTTCCCGCTCTGGCGAGTATGGGGAGTGATGCTGTCGAGATCATTTTTTCCCAGGAAATTATCGCCCTTGACGCTTCTGGCACTCCTTACGAACCAACCATTATCGATCCAGCAACCATGCCGAGCGTAACCAGTCACGATTTCGATTTGGAGCGTGGCCGCAGTTTACGTGTGGTGACCAACCTGCAGAACTCGCAGAAAAAAGGATTGAAGAGGATCGCCCAGATTGTCAAGCGTAGCTACGATTTCATCGAAAAGATGACCGGCGGCGAACTAGATAAAGGGGTCCTGCTCTACTTGCTCGAGTTTGAAAACCTGCCGCTTGCTTACCGTTTCGAAGCGACCTATAGTTCGGATGCCCCCTGGCAGGAAGTGCGCGTGGTATTGCTCAGCCGGGGTGAAAAATTATTGGGAACCTCCGGCTCGGCGGAGCTCACCGAGCTGCTTTATGATACCCTGCCCCATGAATTGGGGCATGATGTGCTGGCGGATATTACACCGTTGCTGCACGATATTGACGGTGAACCTTCTCACTATACCCGCTGGTTTATCGAGGGCGTTTGTGAATTACTCGCCAAACAGTTTGCCCAGCACGAAGCCCCAGAAACAGTCCACCGCTTTCTGGCGATGCGCCATGTTGATGAGGTTCTCGCTGACGCTTCGGTCCGCAACTCTTTATTCAGTTGGGCGCAGCAGAACGACAACAGGATGTCACTCGAATCTGACCTCTACGGTGCCTCCTTGCTGGTGTTGATGGCCTGGACCGAAGATCTTGCCCTGTCTGATTTGCTGGCGTGGATCGAGCAGTGCACGACGCCATTGTGCGGCATTGACCTGGAACTGCTGATGGAGACCACCACCGGGCTGAAGCGTCATGAGGCCATGGAGCGCGCCCGGCAGATAGGTGAAATTCTTTATCATACAGATTACCTTGCCGAGAGTATTGCCCTGACTAAATTTGAAGGCTGAGCAAAGATTTCCAATCTGCTAAGAGATATGAAACCAGAGCCCCATCGTGATCCACGTCGGGGCTCTGGTTTTTTTACGGGAAAAGGCCCCGGAGATGGGGCCTTTTAGTCTCACGGTATTAATAGGCACTGCCAGCATCAGCGCGGGCTGACCCCGAGGGCCTTGACCGTAGCTATATTCATGTACTGACCTACCGGCAAATTGTTCGCTTTCTGGAAACTGTTGACCGCGGCCATGGTTCGGGAACCAATAACCCCATCGATCGGACCGGGGTTGAAGCCCTTGGTCATCAAGGCTGTTTGGATGTCGCTGATCCGGTCATGGGTCATATTGGTCTGGCAAAGAATTTCACGCCACTCCATATGTCCTTCAGAGGTTTTGACCTGCTTGCTGACGGTTTGATAGGTGGCAGGAATCTGGACCTTTCTTTCCTCGGCTGGAGAAATCAGTTTGGTCACAGAGACAGTTTTGTATTTGGCCGGAATTTTCACCACCTTAGTGCTTGGCGGTTGGGTCATGACCCGCTTTTGCACCGTTTTGTAGATGGCTGGTTCTTCGATCGCCTTGGTGGTTGCCGGTGCCTGCAGAACCGTTTTGCTTACTGTCCGGTATTCGGCCGGGATGTCAACCAGGCACATGATTTCGCCAGTTGCTTCGTTGATTCGCTGAATCGGGCCGGTGCCCTTTTTCCAGACCTGGTGGGCCGGTTTCACCAAAACCTTCTCGGAGGTTTTTGCGTAGCGGGCCGGTACATTGACCAGTTTTGAAGTGGCGGGTTTGACCAGCACCTTTTCATCGACCATGGCGTATTTCGCCGGAATGGTTTCCAGTTTCTCGGACGCTTCTTCGCTGATCACCTGCTGGGAAACGGTCTCATACCGGGCTGGAATGATTTCAATTCGCTCACTGGCTTCCTGCTTCAGCATTTTCTGGGTGACTGTCTCATAGGTTGGAGGGACAAAGACTCTGGCAAAACACTCACCAGGGTTGGCTTGCGGCGGCAGCAGGGTTTGAGCCATAGGTGCCGGCGCCGGTGCCGCGCTGGTTGCCATTCCAGCTGTCCGCGCTCTGCTTTCTGCTTCCCGGGCTGTTCTCAGTCGTTGCTCGATTTGATGCTGTTGTTGAGTCAGCAAAGATTCACGATTGTCAAGCTCCGCTTGCTTGGCAGAAAGAGTAGTTTCAAGCTGTTCCAGCTGAGCAAGGCGACTATCGGAATCATCTATCTGGGCGGTTTGCATCCCCGTTGAACTGCATCCCGCAAGCCCGATGGCGACCAGGATGATCGTAAGTTTGAGGACATTGACGATACCTCTCATTTTTTCCTCCTATCTTGAGTTTCTGCCATGGGGAGCAACTCGTCGGCGTGCGTCCTGCTTAGAGGGGGCTGGAGTTCATGAAGGCCCTCTGTGACTTCGGAGTCTACCCCCTGTTCATATTTATCATTAAAACCCATATCTGGAGCTTGTCAAGGAGCATTTCAAGGAAAATAAGAACGAAAAATCAAAGACTTAGGCCGGTCTTTTGGCGGAGCTCCAACCGACTGATATTCTTTGATATTAATGAGTTTGATGGCTGCCCCAGGAATAAATACCAAAACTGGTTTAGTAGCTTTTACCATTCCTTTACATTTCTTTACAGCCAATCCCGCCAGCTATCCGTTAAGATAGGTTCAGCTGGAGAGGAGCGGTAATGAATCGAATTCTGGTGATTGATGACGACATAGAGCTGTGTGAGCTGCTGACCGACTATCTGTCTGCTGAAGGCTTTGAGGTGCAGACCGTCAATCATGGTGAGCAGGGTGCGCAGCAGGCGCTGGCCGAAGAATATGCCCTGGTGGTGCTCGATGTGATGCTGCCGGGGATGAACGGTTTTGATGTCCTGCGCAAAATCCGCTCAGCGAGCAAGCTGCCGGTTATTATGCTGACGGCCCGGGGGGATGATGTCGACCGGATTGTCGGTCTTGAACTGGGGGCCGACGATTATTTGCCGAAACCCTTTAACCCGCGCGAACTAGTGGCAAGAATCAGGGCGGTACAGCGCCGTAGTGAAGCAAACGAAGTATCAGTCGTTACGGAGCAGCAGAAAGCATCGGAATTGAAGGTTGGAGATATCCTCCTTTGTCCGGCCAATCGCAGCGTTAAGCGGGACGGTAAAGAGATTGAATTAACCTCGGTGGAGTTCACCCTGCTCGAAATTCTATTACGCCAGGCCGGAGAAGTGATCAGCCGGGAGGACTTGGTCGAAAAAGCGCTCGGTCGGCGCTTGTCAGCCTATGACCGCAGTATCGACGTGCATGTCAGTGCGTTGCGCAAGAAGCTGGGCCATCATTGTGGGCGCTCGGAGCGGATCAAAACCGTCCGCGGCATCGGTTATCTTTATTCCCGGCCGGAAAGCAGTTCCTGATGCGCAGTCTGTTCCTAAAATTCTTTCTCAGTTTCTTACTGATCATCATCCTGATCGCCACAATCGGCATCACCATGACCTATCTGCGGGATCAGGAATTCCCACCCTTGGCCCATCAACATTTTGCCCGTCAGGCGATCAAGGAATACGGACGCGGTGCGATCCAGGCTTATGAAGATGGTAGCCATGAGCTGGAGGAATATGCCGAGGATCTGTTTGAGGATGCAGGTGTCCGGCTTATCCTGTTTGATTTTGAAGGCCGCCCGCTGACTGAACAGCGCGTCCCGCGCCGGATGCTGCATATGGCTCGCCGGGCATTGCAGTCTGGCGAAGTGGTGTTCCCGAGTATGGGGGCTCGCAACTGGGTGGCCAGTCCGCTCAATAGCAGTAGCGGCCAGACCTACGCCGTTGCCATCGGATTGCCGGACAGGCCGCCGGCAAAACATCTGGTCCGCGGCCTAAGTCATGGTTTCCTCGGCTGGCGCTTGCTGGTGCTGCTGGGGGTGGCAGCGCTGGTCTGCTATTGGCTGGCCCGCTCGTTTGCGGCACCGATCAGCCGTTTGCGCCAGGCAACCCGCCAGTTGGCTGATGGAGATTTGACCATCCGCGTTGGCGGTCAGGTGAAAGGCAGAAACGAAATCGGTGGCCTGGCAAGGGATTTCGACCATATGGCCGAACGGATCGAAGCTCTGGTCAGCGCTCAGCAGCGCTTGTTGCGGGATATTTCCCATGAGTTGCGCTCGCCATTGGCACGCCTCGGAGTCGCTTTGGAACTGGCGCGCCAGGAAGGTAATCCGGCTACCAGGCAAAAAGCTCTGCAACGGATCGAGCTTGAGGCGGAGCGGATGAACGAGATGATCGGCCAACTGCTCAGTTTGACCCGGCTGGAAAGCGGTGCCAGTGAACTGCGGCGGCAGGAGTTTGATCTGGCTGAATTGCTCGCCAACCTGGTACAGGATGCCGATTATGAGGCCAGGAATCGCGGTTGTACGGTGGCTTATCAGGGCGATGGCCCGCTACTTTATACCGGATCGCAAGAACTGCTGGCCCGGGCGTTGGAAAATGTCATCCGTAATGCGGTCAAATATACCGCCGATGACAGTTCGGTGACCGTTGAGCTGAGCCACTCGGCTCAAGGGGTTGATATCCGGATCCTTGATCAGGGGCCGGGTGTTCCGCAAGAGTCATTGGGAAAACTGTTCGAACCGTTTTTCCGGGTCGCTGATGCCCGCGACCGACAGAGTGGCGGGACCGGTATCGGCCTGGCAATTGCCGAACGCGCGGTTAAATTGCACGGTGGAAGCATCGCGGCTGAAAATCGCCCGGAAGGTGGTTTGGCGGTCAAGATTCACTTGCTCTGAAAGCTGAATTGAATTATTCTTATCTTTGAATAAACTGATCAAAAAGGAGCGAGCATGGATTTTCTTTATCTCATCGGCATTGTGGCCGTCTGGTACATTGCCAATAAATGGATTTTGCCCCGCTTCGGGGTGAATACATGACTCTCCGGCAGTTGCGAACTTCCGCGTGACGGAAGCAAAAATGAACAACTGGAAAAAGAGACAAATAACAAAAAATAAATAGAGTAGGGCCTTGTGAGCGGCCCTGCTTTATGGAGGAGCTGCCCTGGATAATTCTGCCTCTGCTTTCTAAATTGAGATCTTGTTTTTATAACTCTGAATCCGGCCGATATTTTCTTAGAAAAAGGAGGATCACCATTCATGCTCATCCTAAAAAACAACCCTAACCCGGAATTAGTTACCACCTAAAGAGATAAATCCCATAGATATCTAACCAAAAGCTCTCAAAGATCAGCTCGGCGTTTTATCTTTCAAGTTTTTATTTAAAAACATCAAAAATGCTTTTACGCGCTTTTTTCACAAAGCTCTGATCCTCGAACAACGCATCAAGTTCTCCCGCGTCAAGGTGGAGGGCCCCACACTTTTCATTGACACAAAGGTCGATAGCGACCGATCCCTTCTTGATCTCTACCAGCGATTTCGTTCCGCAGCGAAAACAATGATATTTATGTTCATCCCGGTATTTTTGACTATTTTCCTGTGCCGCTTTTTCCCGCAATTCCTTGATTTGGTCCTGCGCCTGCTGAGCAAAATAGCTGTCTTCCTTGTTCACTTTTAGTTTTAGATGATCTGACATGTCTAAATCTCTCTTTCCCGCAAAGTTGAAGTAAGTTTCCGGACATTGCTTTGGCACGTACAGCTTTTTCTTGCCAAACCAGATAATCAGGGCCGTTGGCCTTGCCCAATTTACTGGAACCACTGACCAAAGCGAGACATTTAACACATTTAAATGCTCACCTTTAAGTTGCTCAGCCGCTTGTTGCTAACCTCTATTGAAATTGTTCAGACTCATTTTAGTGGTAAAATTGTAACGCTAGTTTTCAAGACAACAAGCTCAGCCGGGCGATTTTTTTCTAATATTTGTCAGTTCGGTCGTGTGGATTTAACTATTTCAGGGGGACTATCTATTAAGGACGAATGACATGAAAAGAGTATTTTTATTCGTAATTACTAACCTCGCAATCATGCTCGTACTCGGAGTTGTTCTGAGTTTGTTCGGCGTGGGGGGAATCCTTGACGAACAGGGCGTCGACCTCGATCTCTATAGCCTCTTGGTTTTTGCCTCTGTCTTCGGCTTTGGTGGCTCACTTATCTCGCTGGCCATATCAAAATGGACAGCTAAGCGGATGACGGGGGCCCAAGTCATTACCTCTCCCCGCAACGAAGTCGAGGCGTGGCTGGTACAGACGGTCAGCAAGCAAGCCGAGATTGCAGGCATCGGGATGCCTGAAGTCGCTATTTATGAGGCTCCGGATATTAACGCTTTTGCGACGGGGATGTGGCGGAATAACGCGTTGGTGGCGGTCAGTACAGGATTGTTGCATTCGATGAATCGAGACGAGGCAGAAGCAGTTTTAGCCCATGAGGTCAGTCATGTTGCCAACGGCGATATGGTCACCCTTGCCCTCGTCCAAGGGGTTGTCAATACTTTTGTCATCGTTGCATCAAGAGTTGTGGGCCACCTGGTCGACCGCTTGATTTTCAAAACCGAGCGCGGCCATGGACCCGCTTTTATTATCACCTCGATCCTCGCGCAACTTCTCTTCGGCATTCTCGCCAGCATCATTGTTTTTTGGTTCAGCCGGCAGCGAGAATTCCGCGCAGATGCAGGTAGTGCCGCCTTGGCTGGCAGAGAAAAGATGATTGCCGCCCTGGAAAAGCTTAGAAGAAATGTCAACCAACCACACCTGCCTGACCAGATGGCCGCATTCGGTATTTCGGGTGATATCGGCAGAGGATTTAAGCGTTATTTTATGACCCATCCGCCACTCGAAGAGCGGATTGATGCGTTGAAGCGAAATATTTATTAGCATGCCAGCTTACTCTGATTTATTCCCAGACGTTAAGGGGCGTATTTTACGGTTAGAATCCACCGTTTCAAAGAGGTGCACTGATGGACGATGAAATTATAAAAATGTCTCCACCGCAAATGAAGAGGCGGTCT
>CALZHQ010000030.1 GCA_945787295.1 uncultured Desulfuromonadales bacterium | reverse complement strand
GCTTTATCAGACGGATGAAAACTTTGCGCGATTTACCAGCCTGGATGCTGATATCCGTGCCCGCGAAAACTATTTTCTCGACAATTCTCTGCGCGGGATAAGTGACTTTGTCACCGGATTATCGTCGACTGAGCGAGAGTTACTCCTTGCCCGCCTCGCATAGGGGCAGTCGCAACAGATAAATCGTGACGCAGAGACCGATTGCGATCAGAAATATTTTCACCCAGAAAAGAGGAATAAACAAGAGAACAGAGACTGAGATCGAGACCCAGATCAGAGTAATTGCCATAACCTTGGCACGCAACGGAATGCCCTGCCCATCCATATAGCCACGGAGCAGCGGACCGAGTTGTGGATGCTCCAATAACCAGTTGTGAAAACTTTCGGAACTCCGGGCAAAACAGGCTGCAGCCAGCAACAAAAGCGGTACTGTCGGCAGCAATGGCAGAAAAATACCGAGCACTGCCAACGCCGTACAGAACAGACCAAGCGTTGTTAAAAATATCCGCAGGGCCCGGTTGTCGATGATCTTCTTCGCTCTTTGCGCCATATCAGAATCCAATAAAATACAGAATTATAAGCAAAACAAAGGTTACACCAAGCACACCAAGTAAACACCGACTCCAGACCTTTGATTCTTTTCGTGCCTTGGAGTCTTGGTGGCTGATTGATGGCTTTTATCAGAACCTTTTTATTGTTTTAGAACCGAAAAAATTTCAGCGGTCAGTGAGACACATCGATTCTCTCATAATCAATCTATCAACGACAGCGAAACTGTGCTTTTGCACCTTGCAAATGCCTGACTTCAGAACTATAGTCTAAGTGTCTGATAAATAGACATTTCTTAAATTTAAAAGAGCAACAAAGAGGTGCTGTCATGAAAATCACAGCCGACAACATACCGGCTTCGGCCAGCAGAGCTCCCACTTCCCACGTTCCATCAGCTGCCGACAAAGCCACCGCAAAACGTCAAGCACTTGATGTCAGGGATAGTTACAGCAACAGTACGGCAATCATCGATGCTGAATACGTTGAATTCTACAGCCCGAGTACGGCTGTCTTCGACAAAGAACGCCGAACACTCGATGACACCCTTGAACCACAACAGGAAGGGAGAACTCAAGCAGCAGGCGAGAGCAATACCAACAGCATCCTGGCACCTAACAAATACCAGCTTAAAGTCCATGCAGCGCCACCACCAGGCAGTTTTATTGATACCTTTGCATAAAAAGAGCCCCGACTCAGGCAGGGCTCTTTTTCTTTGTCTGTCGCAACAGCTGTTAGCGATTCAATCTGTGCAACACCTGTTTCATATCTTCCCAAACATCACGCTTACCAGCCGGATTGCGCAGCAAATAGGCCGGGTGGAAGGTCGGCATCAAGGGGATCCCCTGATACTCCCGCCAGTGTCCACGCAAACGGCCGATCGGATCTTTACTCTGCAACAGCGCCTGGGTCGCAAATCGACCCAGAGCGACAATGATCCGCGGCTTGATTGCCGCCAGTTGTAATTTAAGAAACTGCTCACAGGCAGCTATTTCCCCAGGCTGTGGATCGCGATTGTTCGGTGGCCGGCATTTAATCACATTGCAGATATAGACATCCTGCCGCGACATTTGCATGGCGAACAGGATCCGATCAAGCAAACGCCCGGCCTCACCGACAAAAGGAAATCCCTTTTCATCCTCTTCCCGGCCGGGAGCCTCGCCGACAAACACCAGATCAGCCTGAGGGTTACCAACGCCAAAGACGATGCGCTGTCGCTTCTCGCATAATGGACAAAGCTGACAACCAGCTATTCGGGCTGCCAGCTCTTCAAGGCTTTCAGTCCGACAGGCTGATGCTGAAGTTCCCTCATCTGACAAGCTAGGCAGCGGACAGATCGGCAGTTCATTTTCAGCAACCAGAGGGACTGACTCGAATCCCCATTGCTGTATATCTTCGAGAACAGCTCTCCCCTGGGAGATTAGTTCGAAGCATTCATGATATAATTTTTCAGGCATGTTTCTTAAATCCAGCAATTCTTCTGTCAACTGACAGATTACTCGGGGCAATTATGCGCCTTATATTTATCTTGTTAATCTTCTGCTCTCTGCCGACTGATGCCTTTGCTTGGGGGGTCGGTGTCCACCTGAGCCTTGGCTCCTGCATATTGACCGCTCCAGACCTGCTGCCAAGAGCATTGCAGGCGTTGCTGGCTGCCCAACCGATGGCCTTTCTTTACGGCTGCGTCGCGGCAGATATTACCCTGGGCAAAAAGTTCACCCATTACCTGGACCATTGCCACAATTGGCGAGTCGGTCGTCAGATTCTAGATCACGCTCGGCAGGAAAGCCCGGCAGCTGAGGCCTGTGCCTACGGCTATCTGGCCCACCTGGCAGCGGACACCGTCGCCCACAACTACTATGTGCCACTCAAGTTGTCGATGACTTACAACTCCGTCCTGCACAACCACGCTTACTGGGAAATTCGCGCCGAGCTTGGGATGGCCGATGAAATCTGGGATCTGGCCCAAGAGCTTTCCCACCGAGACAACCGGGATCTCGATCAGATGCTCAGCCGAATCGTTTCAAAAACCATCTTTTCATTCGGCACCAACAAGCAGCTGTTCAACTCAATGATGCTGGTGAGCCGCCTGCAACGCTGGCACAAAGTGATGCAAACTGTCGCCAATCGCTCAAAATGGCAGCTGGACGACACGGAACACAGCGAATACCTGCTGCTCGGCGTTGAGGCGATCAACGGCATCCTCGGCGACAAAAAAAGTCCCTACTGGAACGCTGACCCGACCGGAGATCGGGCCCTGACTGCAGCCAAGATGATCCGCAAAAACATGAACCTGCTCTGGCTTGACGGCAAGCTGCACCAGGAAGATTCAGAGCTTATCCTCACAGAATTGCGTAACCGCTTTAAATTGGGGATCACCGATCCAGACGAGTTGCTACCGCTCTTTACTGTTGTTTAGCCCGCCAGATTGTAACCACCTGATTGAGCAGCTGGTTGGCGACCTGCTCTTTAGACATCAGATCGAGCTCTTTAACCCGGCCGTCACTGAACAGAAAACGGACGATATTGGTATCCACATCAAAGCCGGCGCCATCAGAAGTCACGTCGTTGGCAACGATCATATCGAGATTCTTCTTCTGTAGTTTTTCTGCCGCGTGAGCCAATAAACGCTCAGTTTCAGCGGCAAAACCGACCAACACCCGATTCTCTTTCTGGGCACCTAATTCAGACAGAATATCAGGATTCTTTTCCAATTTAAGCGTCAGTTCATCGCCATTTTTTTTAAGTTTATTGTCGAGTCGCTGAACCGGCTTATAATCAGCAACAGCGGCAGCTTTGATAACCACATCAGCTGACGAATAATGGTTCAGGACCGCTTCCCGCATTTGCCCAGCGGAAGAGACCGGAATACATTTGACCCCGACAGGAACAGTTAGATTGCAGGGACCGGCGACCAAAGTCACATTCGCCCCTCTTTGAGAGGCTGCAGAGGCCACGGCAAAGCCCATTTTTCCTGACGAATAATTGGTCAGATAGCGGACCGGATCGATCTCTTCCCGGGTCGGACCGGCCGTAACCAGCAGGTTGCAGCCGGCAAAATCCTTCGGCGACAAAACAGCATCTGCGGCTTCCAGAATCGTTTGCGGATCGGGCAATTTCCCTTTCCCCTCCCAGCCACAGGCGAGTTCGCCAGTGACCGGTTCCAGCAGGTGATAACCGTGGTCAGCCAGAATCTTTTCGTTGCTTTTGTAGATGGGATTATCGTACATGTTGCTGTTCATCGCCGGCACCACCAGAACCGGAGCCTTGGTCGCCATCACGCTGGTGGTCAACAGGTCATCAGCCAAACCCTGGGCAATTTTCCCGACCAGGTTGGCCGTTGCCGGGGCGAGGATAAACAGGTCAGCGCGATCGGCGAGCGAGATGTGGCCAATTTCCTGTTCCTGAAACAGATCAAAAAGATCAGTATGGACAGGGTTTCCAGAAAGGGTTTGAAAGGTCAGCGGTGTGACAAACTCCTGGGCATTTTTCGTCATAATGACATGCACGTCTGCTCCACCCTTGGTCAGCAGGCGCAGCAGCTCAACCCCCTTGTAAACTGCGATGCCGCCACTGATTCCGAGAACGACCATTTTCCCCTGCAGCATACCCTCCCCCTAACGTAAAAATGGATTATAAACTTTTTCCCGGCCGATAGTCGTGGCCGGGCCATGCCCCGGATGCACTCCGGTCGAGTCGGGCAGCGGCAACAGCTTGACCTGAATACTGTCGATCAATTGTTGATGGTTACCTCCCGGCAGGTCAGTACGCCCGATCGAGCCGGCAAATAAAGTATCGCCGACAATCAGTTGATCTTCAACCAGCAAACAGACGCCACCGGGCGTATGTCCCGGAGTGTGCAGGACCCTGATCATTAACTCGCCCAGAGGTAAAACCTCATCCCCTTCCAGTAATCGCTGCGCTTGCGGAGAAGCTTCAGCATTCAAACCGTACGCTGCGGCATGGTCTGCAGCCAGACCGAGGAGTTTTTCATCGTCCCGATGCAACAACAGTTCTGCGCCAGTAGCTTCAATCAGTTGTCGATTACCACCAATATGGTCAAAATGCCCATGCGTATTGATAACCATTTGCACTTTTAGGTTCAGTTTCTTTACCAGAGCAAGAATCTGCTCGACGTCCCCACCCGGATCAATAACAGCGGCATGTCGGGTTGTTTCACAGCCAAGAATATAACAATTCACCTGCAAAGGCCCGGTTGGCAGGCTCTCCAGTATCATGATTTTGTTCCTTTGTCGGTAAATGTGGCGAACAGATCGAGGTTCTTTTCTTTAAGCTGTTCACCCAGCGTCGCACCGAGCGGCTTATCGTAACGCCGCTTGGCCGGTTTCGGGTCCATTTCGGGCGCAGTGTAAGTTGTTTTTTCAGCTTGCTGCAGTTCCGCAGAGCCACCCTCAGCTGGGTTCTGCCCGCCTTTATAGAAATAGCGGTCGTAAAGACGGTGGTAATTGGTCCAGTTCCCTTCCCGATTTGGCTCTTTGTTGATATGGGTCTGAATCCCGTTAATCTTAGAGTCGAGATCATCTATGAAGCTCAGAACGACCGCCTCAAGAAATTTTGGTCGCTTCGGTGAACCATACTCATATTCACCATGATGCGACAGCAGCAGATGTTTTAACATGACTGCGAGCTGTTTAGGGAACTCGGAGATATTGCGGACCCGATCATCGATCATTTGTACACCGATGATGATGTGACCAAGTAATTTTCCCTCGTCGGTATAATCGAAAGAACGCTGATAGGAAAGCTCTTCCACTTTGCCAACATCATGCAGCAAAGCGCCGGCAAGCAGTAGGTCACGATTGACTTGCGGATAGCGCTGGGCCATATCCGAGGCAAGCGTGGCAACCGCCAGTGAATGTTCCAGCAAGCCGCCTAGATAAACATGGTGCATCCCTTTGGCGGCGGGCGCTAAACTATACAGAGCATAGAACTGCTCATCATCGAAAAAGGACCGCAACAAGGCCTCGATATGAGGATCAGTCAAAGAATCGAGCAGTTCATCCAGCTCCCGGCGCATCTGTTGCGGATCGCGTGAGGAAACCGGCAGAAAATCGGCCAAGTTGACTTTACCTTCGTCAACCGATCTCAAGTCCTGTACCACCAGCTGCATTTTACCCATGTAAACACTCGCCTTCCCGGTCACCTGGATAAAATCGTTCTTTTCAAAACAGCTGGAGAGCTGATCAACCCGATCCCAGATACGGGCTTCGACCTCTCCGGTACGATCCATCAGTTTCAGGGTCATGTACGGCTTACCGTTTTTGGCCATTGCGGTAATTTTATCCCGCACCAGAAAAACCGATTCCAATTGGTCCCGTTCGCGAATCTGTTCAACAAATATCTGTTTCAAACCAACCTCTTTCAAGCTGAATATTTTTGTAAGATGCTATTGGCGACTTTTTTCCCATCAACAGCCGCACTCATGATTCCACCTGCATAACCGGCTCCTTCACCGACAGGATACAAGCGCGAATGGCTGACTGACTCAAAATCTTTCGTCCGCAAAATCCTTAACGGCGCAGAGGTTCTGGTCTCCACCCCGATCAGCGTCGCTTCCTCACAGACAAAACCGCGCATCCGACGATTAAATTGCGGCAGCGCCTGGCGAAGCTCCTTAACAACAAAGTCAGGTAAACAGCGTGACAGATCTGCATGCTCCACTTGAGGCTGGCAACTCGAGCGTAATTGCCCACCCTGTCCGTGCAAAAACTCAAGCAACGGCTGTGCTGGTGCGTGCCAGTTGCGACCCCCGGCCGAAAATGCTTTTTTTTCCCAGGTTCGCTGAAATCGAACTCCGGCCAACGGGCCACTCACCGAAAAATCTTCTGGTCGAACAGCGACGACCAGCGCACTGTTGGACAACTCGGCATCACGCTTGAAATCACTCATACCGTTGACGACTATGCCGCCTTCCTCGGAGGCGGCATTAACGACACTGCCTCCAGGGCACATGCAGAACGAATAAACCCCGCGGCCGGATTGCTGATTATTCCACGCGAGACTATATTCTGCTGCCGGCAATTTCGGATGGCTCTTCATACCGTACTGAATGCGGTTGATCAGTTCAAGAGGATGTTCTACCCGCAAGCCGATGGCAAAGGCCTTTGGCTCCATTTTTACACCCGCAGCGTCCAACATGGCATAGGTATCACGCGCGCTGTGCCCTAACGCCAACACCAGGTGTTCTGTCTCCAACTGCTCGCAATTATTCAGTTCAGCAGCAGAAATTTTAGCATTGCTGGTTTGCACACCAGTCAGTCTGGTAGAGAAGCGAATTTCGACGCCCAACTTTTGCAGTCTTTTTCTAAAGTTGACCAACACTGCGCGAAGCCGGTCTGAACCGACATGCGGTTTGGCCTGCCAAAGGATCTCTTGTGGTGCGCCAAACTGCACCAGAGTTTCCAGAACTTGTCGCGTCAACGGATGATTTAGACGGCTAGTCAGTTTACCATCGGAAAAGGTCCCTGCGCCACCTTCACCAAACTGAATATTGCTCTCCGGGTCAAATATTTTATCTTGCCAGAAGCTCTGTACATCCTTGAGACGCTCGGCTACCGGTTTCCCACGCTCTATCAAAGTGACTTGAGCACCGGCTTCAGCCAGCTGCAAAGCGGCAAAAATTCCGGCCGGGCCCATACCAACCACTAAAACCTTTGGTTTCTGGCTGATTCGGATCAATGGTTCACAGGTCGGTCGCGACACCGTCACCAGGCAAGTATTCTGTTTATTTAGCTCATAGATTTCTGCCGCATTGGTAACAGTAAAATCGACGGTATAGATCCGCAAGACATTTGGTTTGCGGCGAGCGTCAATCCCTTTGCGAACGATCGTCCAGTCAACGATCTCAGAAACAGCAACCTTGAGTATGGCCGCTATTTTACTTGGCAGAATCGATTCAGCTTCATCTAACGCCAAGGGGATTTCACGTAACCGCAGGATCATGGTCAGTGAACAGCAGCTGGCAAGAGAGGAAGGTCGACTATGAAGCAGGCACCTTCCCCTGGCTGGCTTTCAACGCTAATTTTCCCACCGCAGCCTTTGACGATCCGCAAGACCACGGACAGGCCAAAACCGGTCCCCTTTTCCTTGGTGGTAAAAAAAGGATCAAACAACCGCGAGATGTTTTCAGGTGGAATCCCTTGTCCGGTATCGGCGATTTTGATCGATAAATGTTCCGCATCGTTTTCAAGGCATATTGTCAAGGTTCCGCCACTCGGCATTTCAAACAAGGCGTTACTGATCAGGTTAGTAAAAATCTGTTCAATTTCAATCGGATCAGCTTCTATCCTCGGTGCATCTGTGTCCATGCGGCTATCAACCTGCACCCCTTGGGCTTCTATCTGAACATTAGACGCGGAAAGAACCTTATTGATAATTCCAACCAGATCGACACGATTCTTTATCTTCCCCTTCCCCTTGCTGGCGGCCAGCATCTGCAGGAGAATACTGTCAATTCTCTCGACTTCCTGGGTAATTTTCTGCACGTAACCACGGTTTTCTTCATCGAGTTCAGGAGCGGAAAACAAAATCTGCGCAAAAAGATTGATCGAGTTTAAAGGGTTGCGGATTTCATGAGCCATACCGGCAGAAATATGGCCGAGAGTGGCGAGCTTTTCAGATTGAATAATCTCTTTATGAGCCCGTTCCAGCTCGCGACTCTTGCTGACAACCCTTTCTTCTAGTTCACGATTCCACTCCTCTATCTCGCGTTGCAGGAATTCACGCTCCTTTAACAGTTCATGATTTTCTAGTTCGACTTTACGGATCGACAGGATCGAATCGACGCGATCCTGAAGGTGCTTGTTGGAGAAAGGTTTTTGCAGATAATCACTCGCACCGGCCTTCATCAACTCGACAGCGACTTCCTCACTGCCCTTCCCGGTAAACATTATGACGTAAGTATCTGGATAATTGATCTTTATCTGCTTCAAGGCATCCAGACCATTCATCACCGGCATCATATAGTCGAGCAATACCAACGCAGGCTGATGCTCAGCCACAGCACGAACACACTCTTCACCATTACGCGCAAGTAAAACCTCAAAGCCGCGTTTTTTGAGTAAAAGCGTGGTTAATTCGAGGATAACCTCCTCGTCATCAACAAGCAGGACCTTCTCTCCGGCAAACCGGCTTTTCGACATATTCATAGGTTCAATCCGAATAACTGCTAAAGATAATCACGATGGGGCAGAATAACCTTGCTCTGGAGGTTTGACAAGTACTGTACAAACTAAAAAACAGCCACCAAGGCTGTTTTTTAGTTGCTCTCAAAATCGAGTTGGCCGAACGTTATTCATCATCCAACCGAACTGTGAGTACCGGCAACTTTGACTTGCGAACGACTTTTTCCGCAGTGCTGCCGAACAGGACGTGGTCAAGCCCGGCACGACCGTGGGTACCAAGAACGATTAAACTGGCCTCTTTCTCTTCCGCCTGAGTCAGAATCTGCTCGTAAGGCATGCCCGGCACGATCAATGTTTCAAAATCTGAAAAATCGCCGATGTGCTGTCGACAGAAACTCTGCATCATCTTTTCCGCGCCTTCCTCTATCTCCTCTTCAAGTTTTTCAAAAGAGATGTGGGGCACGTAAAATCCACGCAGGTCGATCGGCTCATTGATAACATGAAGGATAATCAGGTTTGCAGAAAAGGTCTTTGCCATCGACAATGCCAACTGAAACGCATTATCTGAACTGTCAGAAAAATCTACAGCCACCAGAATGGTCGAAAAACATTTCATATCCACCCCCAGTTTGTGGAATATCCTCGATCAATTTACCTTCTGTAAGTTGCGATTAAAAATTCGTTCCATGACGACCTTTAACTCTTCGATCTTGACCGGCTTGTTCAAATACTCAAAGGCACCCAGGTTCATCGCTTCAAGATAAGATTCCACTCCGCCGTAAGCCGTTACCATAATGACATTTATCGCCGGATAATTACGGTTCAATTCACGCAAAAAAACCAGGCCGTTCATTTCCGGCATATTGATGTCGGTAATTACCAGATCAACTGATTGACGGTCCAAATACGCCAACGCCTCATAACCATTAGCCACGGCATCAACCTGAAAACCATCAAGGGCAAGTAATTTTTTCAAGCCGATGCGTGCATTCTCTTCGTCATCGACGATCAGTATGTGTTCCATATAAGTCCTGTAAAATATATGTCTTAAAGCTTATCAGCTGCACGACCTCTGTCAAGCAGAGCCAGGAAACAGCAACCCTTTGATTTCACGACATAATCAGTCAAGATAATGGTTAAAAATATGCTTGAAAAGACAAACAAGAGACGCTGCAGACTGCGCGCCACTGGCAAGGACATCCTGGTGATCAAGAGCCATCGCTGATTTTCCTGCCGCGAGATTTGAAATATAGGAAACAGCAACAACCTCTAAACCGAATCGCTGAGCAATGATTGCTTCGGGAATAGTCGACATCGATACTGCTGCGGCACCAACAGACTGTAGCATGCGGATTTCAGCTGGAGTTTCGTAGCTTGGACCCAGCATCCACGCCAATACCCCGGCATGCAGCTTGACACCCTGCTCCAAAAGCTGAAGTTGCAACGAAGGATAAAATTCCTGGCGATACAGCCGGGACAGGTCGATAAACTCTAATTCGGGACGACCGCGCAAAGGGTTGTCACCCGTCATGTTTAAATGATCAGTGACAAGCATGAAATCGCCTGGCTGCATGCCCTCAGCGATGCCTCCGGCAGCATTCGTCAAAAGCAGTTTTCGGCAACCGAGCAGTTGTGCCAACCGAACCGGCGCCGTGACCTGCCAGGCAGAATAGCCTTCATAGCAGTGGTAACGCCCCTGAAAAATCAGCACTGGTTGATTGAACAGTTGCCCTGCATGCAAACAACCACTATGTCCGACAACCCCAGCAGATGCAAAATCGGGGATATCCGAATAACACAGGCTGACACAGTCCTCAAGGTGGTCAAGAATTGCAGTCAATCCGGAACCAAGCACGACTGCCAGTTTCGGCTGTCTGCCACCCAACCAGTTTTGAACGATTGCGACAGAAGAAGAAAGGTCGTCCAGTAAGCTCATGTTTTCAACAGTTTGTCGATCCGCTCATTCAGCTCATCAGGCTTAAATGATTTGCTGATAAAATCATCAGCACCGGCACGGATTGCCATCATCGCGTCATCATCCTTGTGATAAACACCACTGATACAGAGTATCGGTAGTTTTCCAAGAGTAGAATCCTGACGAATTTCGCGTATGAGGTCGAGACCATTTTTGTCCGGAAGATTAATATCGATGATCAACAAATCAACATGGTGCTTATGCAGCAAAACCCAGGTATCTTCTGCATTGTCAGCTGTTACCAGGTTTGCCTTGCGTTCTTTCAAAAGATCGGTCATCAGCTCACGAAAAAAACGGGCATCATCGACCATCAGGATCGTAGGCAGGTCGGTAACAGTCGCAACCTCTTCAGAAGCACCGGCACTCACCAGAAACCGATGAGTACATTTCGGACACTTGACCGGCATCGGTGCCTGACCGTCTGGCAGAACCCGGGTTCGGTAGCGCGATTTACATTCTGGGCACTGTATGATCATCAACAAACCCCTTCATTTGCAAACGACAACGCGCGTCAGTCTGCAACGTTTTCAGCCTTAATAATTTCCCGCAGCATTTGAGCTGATTTGCGTCCCCAATTCGAACCAGGGGACAGCTCGACGACCTGCTCAAATTTTTCCACGGCATCGGCATTTTGATTCTCTTTGTACATTAAAACCCCGAGTTCATAGATCGCCTGCAGATAGCCTGGGGCGGTTTCGATCGCGTTCTCCAGTGCTATCCGGGCATTTTCATTCTGACCCATTGCCAAGTAGACTTCACTCTGCAGATAATAAGCCTGAGCATATCTGGGAGCAACGGCTAGTGCCTCATCAAGATGTTGTAATGCGGCCTGATAATCCTGCTTCTTTAAATAGGCGTAGCCTTTCCCAGCCAGAGCGATGTAAGGCCTTAGAAACAGCAGGTCACTTGACGCTTTATCAAAATAATCGATCGCCTTGTCCCACTCCCCCATATCTAGATAGAGGGATGCCAGATTGTTTTGATAGCGGGGATCGTTATCAGAAAGTGCTAAAGCACGCAGATAGTGTCGTTCTGCTTCAGGGTAAGCTTTCTTCAATTGATATGCCTGTGCCAGGGCAACTTGAATAGCGGCATTTTCCGGATCATTGTCTACCGCAATCAGAAATTCTTTTAAAGCTGAGGTTGGGTTATTGGCCTGCAGATGCGAAGCCCCTAGTTTGTAATGCACATCCGCTTGCTGTAGACGTTTTTGTTCCTTCAAACCGGTATTGGCGCAACCGAATAATCCTGCAAAGAGCACCAGATAAACCATTAACCGTAGGCAAAACATCTACATCCTCCGAATATCCCGATTACATTGAAGAAAGAAAACGACCCAAGCTTTTCAAGCTGCGCTCACGATATTCTTCCAGATTATCTTTTTGAATAGCGGTGCCTTGCGCTAAGGCTTTATCTGCTTTTGCCGTTTCAGAATTTGCTGCTGTTTTCTGACAGATCGGCAAAGCCGTCCAGAGCTTTTGCTGATCAGCAGTCGATAAGAGGTGATAGTCGGTTTCGTTCAAGACAAAGCCCATCGTTTCGGCAAAAACAAACCCCTGCTCGAAGGTCGCCTCCGCTTCTTCAACCGCAACTTCTCCACCTTTGGGAACAAAGAATATCGATTGGTGGCTTTCCGAGAGGTAAAAGGCAACCACAACCAAAACCCTGTCGCCACTTGACAAAGAGACCAGGTAAGCCGCACACAGCTGAGGTGGATAATCCGGAAAGGCCATCTGCACGTTACAACCGGAGGTGTTCAAACGTGCAACTTTTGTTGCTGGAACATTGAGCACTTTCAACTGTTTATGCTGCACAAACATGATTCACTCTCCTTCAGCAACAGTATAGCCGGTTTTACTCAATATCGGCAAAATCGGTCAGTAATTTTATCCGTTTATAACGTGTTTCGATCTCGGCATAGTCGATTTCTCGCAAGCGATCGAGACTGAATTTTTCAACCGTAAAAGACGCCATAACAGTTCCAAAAACGATTGCTTTACGTAAATTATGTTCATCCAGATTGCGGGTCGCCGCGAGATAACCGACAAACCCACCGGCAAAAGTATCACCGGCCCCGGTCGGGTCAAAAACCTCTTCTAGCGGATACGCCGGAGCTGAGAAGATCGAGCCCTCACCGAACATCAACACGCCATATTCGCCCCGCTTGACAACCAGGGTTTTCGGGCCAAAACTACGTACAATTTCCGCTGCTTTGACGAGATTCGGCTCGTCAGCTAACTGCCGGACTTCCGCTTCGTTGATCACCAGGATGTCGACTCTGGCGAGGGTTTTGATCAACGCCTGCTTTTTCCCCTCAATCCAGAAGTTCATCGTATCGCAGGCAACCAGTTGCGGGTTTTTCACCTGCTGGAGAACCTCTAGTTGCAGTTCCGGATCGATATTGGCCAGAAAAACATACTCGGCATCCCGATAACTCTCCGGCAGTTGTGGTTGAAAGGTTTCAAAGACGTTAAGATGAGTTTCCAGGGTGTGGGCCTCATTCAGATCATACTCATAACGCCCCTTCCAGCGAAAGGTTTCGCCACTGCTGCGCTGCAGACCGGTCAGATCGATATTACGGCTGGCGAGAAAGTCGATATGCGCCTGTGGAAAATCGTCGCCGATAACGGCCACCAGACTGACATCGGTAAAGAATGAAGCTGAAGTCGAAAAATAACAGGCCGAGCCGCCCAGGGCATTATCAACTTCACCGAAGGGGGTCTTGATCGAATCGAAAGCCACACTGCCAACAACAAGAATACTCATTTCAATGCCCTCTTAGAGATATTTACCGATGATCGGTTGTAACGCCTGCTTGGTTTCATCCGGAATCAGACTCTTATCGGTCATAATGGCAAACTGCAAAGCTGAGGCACACGCGCAATCACGTTGCTGGCGCTGGGCAACGATCTTTGCAGCCGCGGCCTTGATGATCTGTCTGGCGGTCGCAACGTTCTGCTTGATAATTTCCAGCACCGCCTCAACCGAGACATCATCATGGCCATCGTGCCAACAATCATAATCGGTGGCCAAGGCAACGGTACCGTAGCAGATCTCCGCCTCGCGAGCCAGGCGTGACTCGGGAACGTTGGTCATTCCGATGATATCGACGCCCCAACTGCGGAAGATGTTTGATTCGGCACGGGTCGAAAAGTTTGGTCCTTCGATGCAGATATAGGTGCCGCCTTTGTGGACTGTGGCACCAACTTCTGTCGCCGAAACCGCAAGCAGTCCAGCCAGTCCGCCACAGATCGGATCGGCAAACTGGACATGCCCCACCACCCCGTTACCGAAGAAGGTCGAGGCACGCTTGCCCTGGGTACGGTCAAAAAACTGGTCCGGAATCACGATATGTCCGGGAACGATCTCTTCCTTCATGCTGCCGACTGCTGAAACCGAGATAATCTGTTCAACACCCAGTTTTTTCATGCCGTAAATATTGGCGCGGTAATTAACCTCGGACGGCAAGTAACGGTGGCCTCGACCGTGGCGTGGCAGGAAAACCATTTTCGCCCCGCCCAGGATGCCGGTGATAAAAGCATCAGAGGGTTGACCAAAAGGGGTTTCGAGGGTCACTTCCTGAATATCGGTCAGTCCTTCTATTTCATAAAGTCCGCTGCCGCCAATCACTCCAATAACCGGTTGACTCATTCTTTTCTCCATCATAGAAGTTACAGATTTTCTATTGCTTGCTGTCCAGTTTACCTTTCAACTGTCCACAGGCAGCCGAAATGTCCTGCCCCTTACTGGCGCGGCGTATGGCGATGATCTGCCGCTGCATCAGGTAGCTCTGAAAGGCGGTAATGGTCTCCTCTTCAGGACATTTATAATCCGAGCCTGCATGCTCATTGAAAGGAATCAGGTTGACCTTGGCCTTGATCCCGTGCAGCAGTTTCACCAACCGCTTGGCATCGGCAATCGAATCATTGATACCTCGGATCAGAATATATTCAAAAGTAATTCTCTGCCGAGGCCCAAGCGGATATTCTCGACAAGCCGCCATCAGTTCTTTCAGCGGATACTTTTTATTGATCGGCATCAACCGATCACGGACTTCATCGGTGGTCGCATTGAGTGAAACCGCCAGGTTGACCTTGACCATTTCCCAGAGTCGTCGCATCTCCGGGATCAGCCCGGAGGTCGAGAGAGTAATCCGGCGGCTGCCGTAACCCAGCCCGTCATCCAGGTAAAGGATTTTCAGAGCGTTGATGACGTTATCAAGGTTGTGCAGCGGTTCGCCCATTCCCATCAGCACAATGTTGGCAATCGGGCCGTCGTGTAGAACACCACAGACCTGATTGACTATCTCCTCGGGACGCAGGTTTCGAGTCAAACCGAAGGTACCGGTCAGGCAGAACTGGCATTGCATGGCACAGCCGACCTGCGTCGAAATGCAGAGTGTATCCTTTTCCGTATCCATCGGGATGCGCACCGCCTCGACAGACTCACCGTCAGCCAGCCGGAACAGGTATTTCCTGGTGCCGTCACGACTCGTCTCAACCACTTCCGGCCGCCAGCTGGAAATGTACGCATGCTCGGCCAGCTGCTGTCGCAGCGCCTTGCCTTGATCGGTCATCTGATCAAAATCGGTCACCCCGCGCTGGTAGATCCACTTGATGATCTGTTTGGCGCGAAACTTTTCCTTGCCCAGATCCATGAGCAGTTGCTGGAGCTGTTCTAACGTCAAACCTTTCAAGTCGACTTTTTCTTGATTCAAAGATGCCTCTTTGTTCTTGAAACCATTACGAAAAAAGCCCTCCGGATTGTACCGAAGGGCTTTGCTTGAAACAAGCGCTTTCGCAGCGCCGCTGAGCTTAAAGCAGCTCCAGGCCGTTGAAGAAGTAGCCGAGCTCAAAAGCTGCTGTTTCCGGAGCATCGGAACCGTGAGTGGCGTTCTCACCGATTGAAGCGCCGAATTCCTTACGCAAGGTCCCTTCAGCAGCTTCAGCCGGGTTGGTGGCACCCATCAGGTCGCGCCATTTGAGAATTGCTCCTTCTGCTTCCAGAGCCAGAACGATACAGGGACCGCTGCTCATGAAATCTGTCAGTTCACCGAAGAAGGGGCGCTCGCTGTGCACAGCGTAGAAACCTTCAGCCTCAACCTTGCTGAGGTAGAGTTTCTTCAAACCGACAACCTTAAATCCTTCAGCGTAGATGCGCGCGAGAATCTTGCCGGCGTGACCAGCAGCAAAGGCATCAGGCTTGATGATGGCAAATGTTCTTTCCATGACAAATTCCTCCAATATTTATAGTTGTTAGATATTATTATTGCGAGGCGCTTTGTAGCATTGCGCCGGGTTGCTGTCAAGGTTTAACCGGCTTGTTCCGCCTGCTCCTGTAGCACAGGAATAACCTGCCGCAAAGCTGCACCGCGGTGACTGATGCGGTTTTTGATGTCGAGCGGCAGCTCGGCCATAGTTTTACCGTATTCCGGCACCATAAACAGCGGATCGTAACCGAAACCACCTTCGCCCCGCTCACCGCGCATAATCAGTCCGGAAACCTTACCGGAAAATGTCTGACATTGCCCATCAGGAGAGGCCAATGCCATAACACAGTGAAAAGCGGCCTGCCGCTTTTCATCGGCAACTGCACTCATCTCTTGGAGCAGTTTGGCATTATTGGCCGCATCATTACCCTGCTCACCGGCGTAACGGGCCGAGTGGACACCCGGGGCACCAGCCAGAGCCTCAACCACCAGACCGCTGTCATCAGCCAGAGTCAGACAGCCACTGAAGGCCGCCATTTGCTGGGCTTTCTTTTCGGCATTGGCAGCAAAGGTCGCACCATCTTCAACTACCTCAGGGGGACTATCGTACTGATCGAGACCGACAACCTCAATCCCGCTGTTTTCCAGCAAGCGGCGGATCTCTTTCAACTTGCCCTGATTTCCGGTTGCGACTAACAGTTTCATTATTTAAAGCCCCAATGCCTCTTGTTGCATTTCGGTCAGCTGCGCACAGCCGTGCAGAGCCAGATTACGTAAAGTATCCAGTTCTTCAACGGAAAAGGGCTCTTCTTCGGCCGTCCCCTGCACTTCGACAAACTTACCAGCGCCGGTCACCACAAAGTTCATGTCGACTTCGGCTCTATAATCCTCATCGTAATTGACATCGAGCAAAGGCTGCCCGTCAACAATTCCAACACTGATGGCAGCGACACTATCCTTCAGCGGGACCTGCTTGAGAATCCCCTTTTCTACCAGTCCGGAAAAGGCGTCATAAAGAGCCACATATGCTCCGGTAATCGAGGCGGTACGGGTTCCACCATCGGCCTGCAGCACATCACAGTCGATCTGTACGGTAATTTCGCCCATCGCTTCGAGATCGGTAATGGCGCGTAATGATCGTCCGATCAGCCGTTGAATCTCCTGGGTCCGGCCAGAAATTTTACCTTTGGCCGCTTCACGGATCGAACGGGTGTGGGTGGAGCGGGGCAGCATACTGTATTCTGCCGTTACCCAGCCACGCCCTTCGCCGCGCATAAAAGGCGGCACCCGCTCTTCAACAGAAGCATTACACAGGACCTTGGTTTCACCACAGCAAACCAGCACTGAGCCTTCTGCATAACGGGTAAATTGACGTTGAAAACTGATGGGACGGAGCTGATCTGCCTCGCGCCCGTCAATCCGTTGATTATCGGTCGAATTCATCTATCTATTCTCCTTCTTCGACTTGGCGTAGCTGCGAATCCCCTGATACAGAGCTTGCGCCAGTCTTTCTTGATATTCGTTATCCTGCAAACTGAGTGATTCCTCGGGGTGACTCAAATAGCCGAGTTCAACCTGAACCGTCGGCAAACTGCCCCGGCCAAGCGACAGCAAAGGCGAGGTAAAAATACCATTTACCTCGATTCCGGCTTCGCGTAATGACAGAGTTAGCTTTTCCGCCAGCTGCCGACTGACATTAACAGACAGCTCGGGTTCTTCGGTAGCAGCCGGGTTCTCTCCATCCGGGCGGATAAAGAGGTTCACACCTTGTGGACGACTTGAAAATGAAGCTTGTGTATGCAGCAATAACCAGAGGTCGACGTCTTCCTTTGAAGCTGGTTCAAGCCGCTGTTCCAGGCTCAATTCGTAGTCACCATCTCGACTTAGATAGATCGGGATGCCAAACTTCATTTTCAGTTGTTTAGCCAGTTTTTCAGCAACTTTAAGATTGACCTCTTTTTCCTTGAAGCCTGACTCGGAGATCACCCCGGTATCGAGACCACCATGCCCTGGATCGATCGCCACAGCACGGATCAGCGGACCAGTGCTCTTGAGCTTTTTATTCAACAAAAAAGCAAACAACTGATCAAGGCTGCTCGGTTCTTCAATTACGGCGCTCTCGACATCAGGATCAAGGTTACGAAAATAGATCGGTCGTCCAACCAACAGGGAGAGTTGATTCAAGATAAAACTATCGGTGACCCGCAAGCGACCATCAATAAAGCGCGGTTTTTCCCGCAGTGGATAATAATCTTCGCCGATTTTAAGATAACTGCTGGCTGGTGAAATTTCCGCCCAGCCACGTCGGGTACGGATACGAAAGGTATGCTTGATGGAATTCCAATGACCGGTCAGCCCCACTGCATCGAGGGCATCCTCTATGGCAACATAAGGCACCCCCCCCTGCTGATAGACATCTTTCAGCCGCGCTGCTAACAACGGGCTGGCGGTAAAAATGATCAGGAATATAAACAGAATCGGGCGCATCGTTTCTCCAAGATGAAAGCCGCTCGGTTATACCGCAGCAGCTAAGATTCTGTCAACGACAGCCCCGCCTTCAATGGTTCTCTTCAATCAATGGTTCGCCAGGAACCGAAGGCAAATTCAGTGCTTTAAAAAGACGTCTGGTTAATAATCGTTCGAGTTCTTTTTGCGCGCTTTCAGCCTCAGACATTTCACGAATCTGGCCACCGGCAACCATCCCGTGCCCTCCGGCAGTGCCAAGCCCTTCGACAATCTCCTGAATCACGATACCCAGCTTTGCATCATGTTCTAAGGACCTCATTGACAGAATCTGCATCCCCTGATACCAGCCCATTCCCAGCACATATTTAATTCCCTGCTGGCGCAATAAAAAATCGGCCAGCTCCGCAACCAGATCAGGGTTACCTATCCGCTGCAGGTTAAAAACCAGTACCGAATCGTAAACTAAGGCTTTTTCTATGGCAGTTCGAAATGCCGAGAAATAGTCGCGTGGCACCTGTGGGTGAATAATATTGGAGAGGATCTTGTTATTCGATAAGGGTAACAGTTTCAGATAGGCTTCGCGGTCCGCTTTCGACCATTCGCGCCCTAAATCCTGTGTTTCCGATTTAATCGCATAAAACAGACTGGTCGCAAGTTTCGTATTTATTGAAACCTCTTGCTGACAGAGATATTCATAAAGGATGGTCGCTGAGGCACCGTAATGGGTTCGAATATCCACCCAGCAGACATCTGACAAATCGTTCTTGGCAGCATGGTGGTCGATTACCAAATGGACCGGAAACCCGTCCGGAAATGAATTATTCCCGGTTCGCGGCTGCGTATCGACCATGCAGACCACGGCAAACTCCTTGATCTCCAACTTACAGATCGGCACCAATGGAATTTCCAGTAATTCGACCATACTGCGATTTTCACCGCGACCGACAACACCGCCGTAGGTGATCACAGCGTTTTGCCCGGTTTTGACGAGCAGCAAGTGACGTAAGGCAACTGCAGCGGCAATCGAATCCGGATCGGGATTGTCATGAGTGACAATCAACACCCGACCTCGCCCCCGGATCCACTCGATCAGCTCGGCAACTGAATCGCCATTTGCGGAAAATAGTGGGCAGCTTTGCGCCGCTGCAGCAGGATCTGCTCCCGACATAAGTTACTTCCCTCCCTTAATGGCATTCATTGCAATTTCAACGGCTTCTTCTGGTGAACCAGCGGCAACTGCGGCATCCAGATCTTGCCAGCTGTTGAGCTGGACGACTATTTTACCTAATTTCAAACTGATCGCCATCTCTGACAAGGTACCGTATTCTCCTTCAATAGCAATCAGCACATCAGCCGTATGGGCAATAATAACGTTCCGTGCATGCCCCATGTTGGTGACAATCGGCAGAGTGACATAGGGGTTGGCAGCCGTTGCAGAGCCACCGGGCAACACCCCGATGACATCTCCACCAGCTTCAACGCAGCCTTTTGCCGCCGCTTCCATCACCCCGCCGAGACCGCCACAGACCAAAACCGCATCGTTCTCAGCAATCAGCTGTCCAACCCGGTAAGCAACCTGTTCACCAGCGGAACTGGCCTGTCCCGCTCCGATAACACCGATCATTATTTTTTGCCGCATCAGCCCATCTCTTCCAGTCGACTTTTCATTCTCCGCAACAGTAAGCTGTTAGCGACAACAGAAACGCTTGAAAAGGCCATCGCCAAACCGGCGAATTCCGGTTTCAGGTAGAGCCCGAAGAAGGGATAAAATAAACCGGCGGCCAACGGAATCCCAAGCACATTGTAAAAAAAGGCCCAGAACAGGTTCTGCTTAATTTTCAGCAGGGTTTTCCGGCCGAGTCGGATCCCCCGGACGATATCGTAAAGATCTCCGCCCACCAGGATCAGATCACCGGTCTCTTTCGCCACATCGGTACCGCTGCCGATAGCAATGCCGATATCAGCCTGGGCCAGTGCCGGGGCATCGTTGATCCCATCCCCGACCATACCGACCAGCAAACCCTGCTGTTGATACTTGCGGACCACTGCCAGCTTTTGCTCCGGGAAGACCTCGGCCTCGACCTGTTTAACACCTATTTTACCAGCGACCGACTCGGCAGCTGCGCGACGGTCACCGGTCAGCAGAACACAGTCAATCCCTAACCGCTGCAAGTGGCTGACAACCTGTGCGGCATTCGGTTTTATGACATCTGCCAGGGCAATGATTCCAAGCAGCCGTTTCTCTCTGGCGAGAAAAACCAACGAATTCCCGGCAGACGACAACCTCTCGATAACAGCATCAGCAGAAGACAGCACCACACCTGCCTCAAGCAACAGCTTCTGCTGCCCACAATAAATTGTCTGACTTTCTACGACTGCCCTTAACCCCAGACCGCCGAGTTCTTCGACCTGAGTGACGCTGGAGCATTGCAGTGCGCGTCGTTTGACCTCGTCAACAATGCTTCTGGCCAGGGGATGGTTACTACTATCCTCCAATGAAGCTGCAAGTTGCAAAACAGCCGTTTCAGAAAAACCATTAAAGCAGGCAACTTCAGCCACCTGAAACTGACCACTGGTCAAGGTTCCGGTTTTATCCAGCAGCAGCACCTGCAGTTTAGAAATCTGTTCAAGCACTGAAGCTTTTTTAAACAGGATGCCGCGCTCCAGGCCGACGGAACTACCAACCATGATGGCGGTCGGAGTGGCCAGCCCCAAAGCACAGGGACAGGCGATCACAACGACGGCTATGGCCATTTGAAAGGCGAACAGAAAGGGACTCGAAGCGCCGAAATACCAGGCACAAAAAGTCAGCAGCGATAAGCACACCACGGCCGGCACAAAAATGTTGGAGAGCCGGTCCGCAATCCTCTGAATCGGTGCTTTATCCCCTTGAGCTTCTTCAACCAGCCGGACAATCTGTGCCAGCACGGTCGCCTCACCAATCCGGGTGGCACGGATCACCAGACGTCCGCTGCGGTTGATGGTTGCCCCGGTCACTTCTGAACCCGGTTCTTTATTAACCGGAACAGATTCTCCAGTAATCATCGCTTCATCGACCGCAGCGACCCCGTCGACGACCTCCCCATCGACCGGAATCCTTTCTCCGGGCCGAACCAGCAGCAGGTCACCAGCCGCTAGCTCACTGGCAGCGACTTCCCGCTCCTGACCATCGTTGAACAATATGGCCCGGTCCGCCTGCATATGCAGAAGCTGCTTCAGGGCTGCGCCGGCCTTCCCTTTGGCGCGGGCCTCTAACCATTTTCCGAAGCGGATAAACAGAATTAACATGGCACTGGTTTCAAAGAAAACCGTTGCACCGGGGCCGAGCAGGCCAAATACAGCCAATAACGAATAACCATAGGCTGCGGTGATACCAAGGGAAACCAGCACATCCATATTGGCGGATCTGCTTTTTAACGATTTCCAAGCGCCGCGGTAAAAACCGAGCCCGGCGGTAAACTGGGCAATTGAAGCCAAGAGAGCATTCACCAGCAAAGTCGCAGAACCGAATAGCGGATGAAACATCAGCAGCATGATCGGTACAGCGCAGCTCGCGGCGATTAATACATTGATCAGCTCGGCGCGGGCCTCCTGGTCCGGTTCAAGCTCCTGCCCTGGTGGCAATGCCTCGAAACCAGCAGCATTTACAGCAGAAAAGACTTCATTTTCAGAAAGAGAGTCCGGAGTGTATTCAACCTGACCGAAATTTCCGGCCAGATTCACTGAGACACTCTGGACCCCGGGCAACTCTTGCAAACGCTTCTCGATCGTTGCTGCACAGGAGGCACAACTCATCCCGCGGATGGCAAAGCGGACCGTTGCATAGGTTTGTTCTTTTGTTGAACTGGCGCCAGCCGTCCTGTCAGTTCCGGCAGACCGATCGTTCTCTGTCAGCTCAAAACCAGCTTCAAGCAAAGCATTCTGCAGCTGTTCTATATTCTGCGCGGCAGCAGGATGGAATATAATCCGCGCCCGTTTATCCTCAAGCGTCACCGAAACCTGCTCAACGGCTGGAAAGGCCTCAATAATCCCGGTGACCCGGGCGACACATTTCTGGCATTTCATGCCGAATACGGAAAATTCAACCGCTCTGTTCTGCATATCTCTCAACAATGAACGATGCTGACAGGACCATCTGCCAACGCTTCCAACCCTTCAAGAATTCCCCAGGGTGAACTGTCAACAGCAATCACCGGCACTCCAAGTCTCACATTTAAATCCTCAACCGAGAGATCATCAAGCAGAAGCTGTTCGCCCTCTTTCAACATCACATCGGGTAACAACAGCCCCTGTCCCAAGTCTCGCTCCGCCAATTGACCAAGCAAGTCGGTACCAGTCAAGAGTCCGGTCACAGTGACCTCAGCACCAAAAAACTGATTGTCGATCGGGAGAACCTGCAGCTCAACATCGGTGCGAACGGCCAGGCGCTCAACAAAAATCTGCAATTCTCGACAGAAGGACCGACCGGTGACCAGGCTGACCTTCTCAAGTTCCAGAGGGTCCGCTTCCAGCAGAACTTCAGCAGCCTGCTGGCGAAACTGGGCAATCAGCCCGACGCCGTTTTCTAGCTGGGCAAGTTCTTCGTAGGCTAACAGCTCAGGGATCTGAGCCTCGGCTTTCAGATAGATCTCATCGGCGGCAAAAACGAAGCGACTGCCATGCTTTTCCAGATACTGCTCCTGAAGCTGTTCGATCTGATAGAGGACCTGCTGAGCTTCTGTTGTCGATAAAGTCCGCAGTTCGGGAAGATTCTGACGATGTTGCGTTAAGCCGACCGGAACCACCGCCAGAGAAGCAACCTGTGGGTACAAAGCGGCAAGATCAGCAATCGACCTGTCCAAGGCATCTCCATCATTGTAGCCGGGACAAATGACAATCTGACTATGCAGCTCGATGCCACCATCGATCAAGCGCTTGATTAAAGGCAGTATCGGCGGTGCCGTGCAGCCAAGCATTTGCTGCCGCAGGCTATCGTCTGTTGTATGAACGGAAATATAGAGCGGCGATAACTTCTGTTCAATAATCCGCTGAAGATCTGTCTCGTTCAGATTACTCAGGGTGACATAAGAGCCGTAAAGATAGGAGAAACGATAATCTTCATCCTTGATATACAGGGAACGCCGCATGCCTTTCGGCAGTTGATGGACAAAGCAGAAAATACAATTATTGCCGCACTGTTTCGGCTGCGGATGTTCCAAAACCAGGCCAAGATCTTCCTCAGCGGCTTTTTCAATTTCAAATTCCCAGACTTCATCATCCTGGCGCAGAACCTCCAGGACAAGATGTTCAACTTCGATTGAACGATGATAATCGACCAGGTCTTCAAGCTGCTGCTGATTGATCGATATCAGGCGATCACCGCTGTCTAAGCCGAGCTCAGCAGCATAACTTCCTGGTTCTACTGATTCAATATGAAGCATCGCCATCTCCGAAGTTAAGAACTACCCGTGATTATAACACTGATATAAGCAGGCGATAACAAGCCACCTGCGCCACAAACAAAACAGGGACAGCACCCTCGGCACTGCCCCTGTTTTATGCTGTTTGTGTCCGTTTAACCGTTAATCACGTCCACCGTGGAGTCGGAAGTTACCATCTGACGAAGTAATCGAGGTTATCGCATGCTTGTAAATCAGGATATCTCCATCACTTTCAGCGAGAACGCAAAAACTGTCAAAAGACTTAATGTACCCTTCCAGCTTATCCCCTGACATCATTAAAATAGTGACCTTGACCCGTTCCTTACGAGCCTGATTCAGGTATTGATCCTGAATATTAAAAGGTGACTTTGGCATATCCACTCCTTTATTGACTGACAAAATCCTCAATAGATCGTAACACTTTACCAGACTCAGTTGAGGAATCAACCCAAATTATTTCAGGCTCTTTCCGGAACCAAGTCAGCTGACGCTTGGCATATTGACGGGTGCTGGTCCGTATCTCTGCTAACATCTTCTCATGAGCATCCGGCTGGTCAAGGTAGCGAACCACTTCTCGATAGCCAAGAGTCTGCAACGCTTTAAGCTCAGCGGAATAACGATCAACCAAGCCGCGAACTTCTGCAACCAAACCTTCATCCAGCATCTGCTGGGCGCGTAAATCGATGCGCCGGTATAACTCCGCCCGCTCCTGCGCAGGAGCTATCTTCATAACCCGGTAAGGCTGGTCCGCAAACTGATGCTCCTGCTGCAATTCGGTCAAAGTGCGGCCACTGACATGATAAACCTCCAGCGCACGCACTAATCGGATAACGTTGTTGGGATGGATTCTCTCCGCCGCTGTCGGGTCGATACGCACAAGCTCGGCATGCAACGTCCCCTCGCCTTCATCCAGTTCGCGCTGATGCATTCGGGACCTTAACTGTTGATCTGCTGATGGGGTATCCGCTAACCCACCAAGCAGTGCCCTGATATAAAGTCCAGTCCCGCCAACCAGGCAAGGAATCCTGCAGCGCGCAGCGATCTCACTGATCAGCGGACGTGCCCGAGCGACATACTGGGCAACCGAGAACTCTTCATCCGGATCGATCAAATCGATCATATGATGCGGCACCAGGTTCTGTTCAGCGACCGTCGCTTTCGCAGTGCCGATATCCATCTGTCGATAAACTTGCCTGGAATCCGCGGAGATAATTTCGATGGGAAAATGCTCGGCCAGTTTCAACGACCAGCCAGTCTTTCCAGAAGCGGTCGGACCGCAAACCACTAAAAGCGGAGTTTTTCGCTCACTCATGAAGATCCTACTGGCGGCGGAACAAGCGCTCGACCTCGGCCAGAGACAATCGCTGCGTGACCGGTCGACCATGGGGACAATTGGCTTTAAAATCGATTTTATCGAGTTGACTCAGTAAGGACTTTATCTCCTGCGTCGTCAGGGCCTGATTGGCCCGGATCACCCCGTGGCAGGCCATCAGAATCAGGATTTCATCAATCGACTCCTGCAGTTGTCCCGCCCGCCCGATCTTCTCCAACTCCAAAGCGACATCGATGACCAATTGTCCGGCATCACGGTTAATCAGGACCTGTGGGATCGATTTGAGCGCAAAAGATTTACCGCCAAACGGCTCGATATCGAAACCGAGCCGTTCCAGCTCGCTGCGATTCTCTTCGAGGGCGGTTGCACTGCGATAATCGAGCTCCAGGATCTCCGGGAACAGCAGGGTCTGACTCGGCACCAGGCCAGCAGCGTAAGCGTGGCGCAATTTCTCGAAACCGACCCGTTCATGGGCAGCATGTTGATCCACCAGAATCAGGTCATCACCATCCTGGCAGAGCAGGTAACTCTGATGGTACTGACCCAGAATCTGTAGCCGAGAAAAAAAGCCACCCGCTTCCGTTTCCGGCAACTCCAATTGATCCTCCGCCGAAGACACCAGCAATGCGGACCCTAAAGCTCTGGTGCCAGCTTCTGGGCTGCGGGATTCAGAAGATTCAAGCTGGTTCGAAAGCGGCTGATAGGCAACGGCTGCCTCTCTGGTGACAGGCTGCGTAGACAAAGTCTCGACGGGTGAGTTGACCACAACGGGAGACCGATTCGTCTCTGCAATTGGAGCAACCGGAGTTAACCAGTCCGCCGGTCTTAATTCCTTTTGCAATGAGTTGACGATGAAATCATGGACCAATCCCTGTTCGCGAAAGCGGACCTCATGCTTGGTCGGATGGACATTGACATCGACCTGGGCCGGATCGAGTTCCAGAAACAGGGCAACAACCGGGTAGCGGCCTTTCATCAATAGATGTCGGTAGCCTTCCATCACTGCGTGTTGGACAACACGGTCGCGGATATAGCGGCCGTTGATAAAGGTATAAATATGACTTGCAGCAGAACGATTTAATTGCGGCTGCGAAACCAACCCGGCCAAGCGCAGATCAGGCCCAGTTTGCTGGTCTATTTCGAGCATATCCTTCAATAATGAACGTCCAAGGACCGCAGCAAAACGCTCGCGAAGGCCTTTTTCATGTCGCAGTTCGAGCAACATCCGCTCGTTATGTTTCAAGCGGAAACTGACCTGGGGATTTGCCAACGCCTGCTTTGTGACGACATCAGCAGCATGGCTAAGCTCCGTCTGCTCTTTGCGCAGAAACTTCCTCCGTGCCGGCATGTTGAAAAACAGATTGCGTACCTCGATGACAGTCCCTCTCGGCAGACCCGTCTCTTCTGCCCTTTTGATGGCACCACCTTCAGCATAGATCTGCTGTCCAAGCCCATCTTCATTGGCACAGGTCTGCAACATAAAGCGGGACACTGAGGCGATTGAAGCCAAAGCCTCTCCACGAAAGCCTAAGGTCTGAAGAGCAAACAGGTCGGCATCATTGCTGATCTTGCTGGTGGCATGGCGCTCAAGAGATAAAAAGGCATCCTGACGATTCATCCCGGAACCGTTATCAGCAATCCGAATCAACTTTTTCCCTCCGGCTTGCAATTCAATCAGAATCTCCGTCGCCCCGGCATCTAGCGAATTTTCCAATAATTCCTTAACGACTGAGGAGGGTCTTTCTACCACTTCCCCTGCCGCTATCTTATTGCAGAGCTCTTCAGGAAGAACATGAATTATCGATGGAGATACTGACATCTAAACACTTTCAGGAAAAAAGATGGCGATCGGATACCACCGACCGCCATCACAACATAACTTTTTTATGTTTTTTCGGTTACTTCTCTTCGAGATCCTCGAAAATCATCTCAATTTCTTCCAGCTCATCGGCCTCTTCGGCTGCGGATGTTCGCTTTTGCATTTCGACTAAACCAAGATCTTCGGCAACATTTTTTATGATCCGGGTCGACACTTCTGTTCCACGTCGCAAATAAGTCTCGAACAGGGCATTATCGCAAATTGTATTGATCAACCGCGGAACGCCACCGGAAAGCTTATGTATCCATGGTATGGCCGCCTCTTCAAAAGGCATTTTTTCACAGCCGGCCACTTGTAAACGATACTTGATGTAAGCTTCACTCGCATCAGCTGCGAACGGCTTCAGCGTGTACTTAAAAGCGACCCGCTGAGCCAAGGGCTCATCAAGCTGCATCACTTTATCCAATTCCGGCAAACCGAAAAAGATAATGTTGAGGAGTTTCTTGTCGGGGATTTCCAGATTCAACAAACCACGGAACTCTTCCATCAGTTCCCTGGATTGCAGCATCTGCGCTTCGTCGATCAGGACGACTGCCTTGCGGCCCTCTTTTTCTATCTGCAACAGTCGCTCATACAGCTGTTTGAGCATCTTCAGGGGGCTCATTTCAGGATTTTTAACCCCAAGCTGCATGCAGATCCGCGAAAGAATCCAGTCCGGGGTAATTCCTGAATGGATCATGACCAGCAGAGAAGATTCATACTGCTCTACCGGCAGTTCATCAAGCATCCGTCGGGCCAGAGTTGTTTTGCCGGTACCAACACCACCGACCAGCACAGCCAAACCCTTATTGGTATCAACGGAATATTTGAGCCTCAGTAACGCTTGCTTGTGTTGTTCACTGTCAAAATAGAATTTGTCATTTGGTGCGTTGGAGAAAGGTTCACGATCAAAGCTGAAATAGTCTGTATATCCCATGACTTAATCCATTAAGTGTAAACTATTAAGGTTAAAGTGGTGAATCAAAGGAAGGAAATCCGTTCTTTCTTAACCTCTTCGGCACCAACAATACCGAGTTTATTCTGCAAGGCAGTAATTTTCCCTTGCGTATCCCGATATGATTCATCTTGCGCCAAAACCACTCGATAGCTACTCAATGCTTCCTCAAACCGCTCGGAAGACTCGTAAAGCTGAGCGAGTTCATAACTAAGATTCAAGCGTTGTTCATCTTCAAGATGTTGCGAATCGAGTGCCTGCTGATACATGATTTCAGCATTGGCATAATCACCTTTTTCCGAACAACAGAGTCCTTTCAGAAGTTGACAGTCGACATAACGAGAGGGATCTTTTTCGGCTTTTCCAAACTCGCTGATAGCATCATCGTAGAGGCCCATTTCTCGATAAGCTATCCCCAGATTGTAGTGAGATTCCATATCATCTGCGGCGATTTGCTCATCCACATCCGTGCGGAAAATTTTCTTCTCTGCGCTTGCTTCCGAATCGGTCGAGGGTTCGGCAAAATCGATATCGGCAAAGGTATCCTTTAACATGTCCGCAGACAAATCCTGTAAATCTCCAGGAGGACCTTCCGGTTCTTCGACATTCATCTGACTGCGGATATCGGTCAGTTTCTGCTTGGTTTCTTTCGAATCTGGGGCATAAGCGAGGATATCTACACAGAGTTTTTCCGCTTCGGCATAAAGGCCCTGCTGAATATAAAATTCGGTCTCTTCCAAATCGGCACTGATGTCGCGACCTTCGGCAACTGGCGCCAAGACCTCATCATCATCGGCCTGCATATCGAATGAAAATTCAATATCGTCCCCGGCAGCCATATCTAGGTCATCGGAATCACTTAATTCGAGTTCGATAACACTATCCGATGTTTCATCTTCAGGCGTCAATGAATCAACTTCTTCGATCACCTCAAGCTGCAAGTCCAATTCTTCAGCAGGCGCGTCACTGAGAAGATCGTCAGTTTCGTCCTCAGGAATTTCTATATCGATCGATGAAATCTCGATATCCTCTTCTACAGAACCGAGCAGGGAATCAGATAATGTTTCATCAATAAGCGGCTCTTCCGGCTCGTCTTCTTGATCCGACATGATGTCGAGCAGCTTCTCTCCCTCACCCGTCAGCTCATAGATAGAATCGAGGGTCTGCAATATAACCTTCTCGGTCGGCAGTTGATCTTTGAGAACTTCGTAATGTTCTTTGAGGAAAGCAAGACGGTCAGCCTTTAAAAAACTGTCCTTCCATTCTTCAAGCTCCGCCAGGGCCTCAGCGTACTGACTGCTATCAGACAAACATTTGATGAACAGTTCCCGTGCATCAAGGTCGGTCGGATCAAGAATGAGTAATTGCTGATAGGTGTTTGCTGCATTGCGCCAGTCCAGCAGGTCACTGTAGCCCCGACCGACCAGCCTCAACAGATCTGGGTCTTCAGGTTTTTCCTGCAGCAAACCGATCAGGAGAGTAACCCCTTTTTGCACTTCACCTTTTTCATAAAGCGTCAGTGCCAGCCCCTTCTTCAGTTTTTCACTGTTAGGGAAGAGCGGCATGAACATCTTGTAAAGCTTGAGGATCTTGTCATACTCTGCCTTTGCACTGAGATCGGAGAGCACACTTTCGAATTCGACAAGTCCTTCTTCTTTACGATCATTAATCGCGTATACTTCTGCAAGTTTGACACGCACGTTGAGGTTTTTCGTATCAAGATCCCGCATCTTTTCCAGAGTCTTGATCGCATCGGCAACCATCCCGTTACGTTCATAATAGCTGACCAGATTGCGATATTCGGCCATCGCATTGCCGATCAGACCTTGCTTTTCATTCAATTCTGCCAAACGACTAAACAGAGACACCTGACTCGGATCAAGTCGTTGCATCTGCTTGTAGATTGCAATTGCTTTCAGGTAAAAACCGTTGCTGGAAAAGTATTTTGCCACCGCTTCATAGTGTTCGTACGCTTCGGCATTGCGGTTTGTTTTCACCAGCAATTCAGCAAGTTTTTGTCGCGAACGCACATCGCCCGGATCCAGTTCTACAACCTTGGCAAAATCTTTTATTGCTCGAGGAATCTGTTTTTTCTTCAGACTCTTCTGCGCAGATTCTAATAATTTCTCTTTATTTGATGCCAACTATCGTCCCCCAAAAAGCGGAATTATGCAGTTATGTTATCAAGGGAGAATACGCGACGGCTCCGCATTATGTCAAGTAAAGCAGCGGTAATTGCACGAGAAAACCAGCATAACACGCACCATTTTAGTCGCTTACCAGATCAGTATCTATCATTAATCAAGATATCTGAAAAATTAAACCAGTTTTTTTAATTTGTTGACTTCAGCAGCACTTAGAAAACGATAGCGGCCCGTCGCTAGATTTCCCAGTTCGAGAAAGGCAATCCTGATCCTCTTCAACCGCACCACTGAAAGCGCTACGGCGTCGCACATGCGCCGGACCTGACGGTTTCTGCCCTCTCTAATCGTCAACTCAAACCAGCTGGTTGTCTTCCCGGTCCTGACATGAGCGATCCGAGCCGGCTGTGTTACTATATCATCCAACGGCACGCCACGCTCTAGTTCACGGATCTTTTCATTCGACAAGACACCACGCACCTTGACCAGATAAGTTTTTTCAACATGATGGCGCGGATGACTGAGCCGTTGCGACAATTCTCCGTCATTGGTCAGCAACAATAAACCTTCGGTATTAAAATCGAGGCGTCCAACCGGAAACAAGCGGTGCGACTGATCAGAAATCAGATCGGTCACCAAAGGCCTTCCCTGCGGGTCCTTCAACGTGGAGATGTAGCCACGAGGCTTGTTTAACAGAACCGTCAGCTTTTCTTCGGCAACAGCCAGCATGCGTCCATTAACAATAATGTGATCAATGTCTGGCTCGGCGCGATCACCCAGCTTAGCAACACTGCCGTTGACCAAGACCTTGCCATCTGCAATCCAGGCTTCTGCCTGGCGCCGAGATGCGAGGCCTGCCTGTGCGATCAATTTTTGCAAACGCTCAGCCATCGGTCTCTTCGACCTCATCAGGTTCCAGCGGGACGGCCTCTTCCAATTCGGGGGCTAGCGCACTGAATTCTTTCAGCGTTGGCAGGTCGTGCAGGTCCTTAAGGCCGAACAACTCCAGAAACTGGCGGCTGGTGCCATACATCAAAGGACGTCCGGGCACATCCTTTTTGCCAAGGATCTTCAACAAATTCTTCTCCAGCAGAGTTTTCATCACCCCCCCCGAATCCACGCCCCGTAGATATTCAATTTCAGCCCGGGTTACCGGCTGTCGATAAGCAATGATGGCCAAGGTTTCCAAGGCGGCCTGGGAAAAGCGGAATGGACGCTCCTTGCTCAACTTCCTCAGCCAAGGCGCGAGAGCTGCATCTGTCCGAAACTGAAAACCGCCGGCTATTTCGGCCAAGTAGAACCCGCGGTGGCCCTCAGTAAAATCGACCTGCAACTGCTCGACAACCTCTCGCACTTCACCACGCGGTTTTTCCAATAAGACACAGAGACGCTCCAAGGACAGGGGGGTTTCGGCGGCAAAAATATAAGCCTCGATGATCCTTTTCAACTCAGCCATAGCCGAAAACATCCTCTGCCAGTTCTACAGGCGATTCCGGGTTAGGTTCAGAAACCGCCAAAGACAGCCAGATCTCACCAAACTCATTCGCCTGCTCAACTTTAATCATGCGCATTTTCACCAACTCCAGAGTGGCCAGAAAAGTCACGACCAGCTCCTGTCGCTGGGGCTGCCCAGAGAAGATTTCGCGAAACAATAAACGCTTGTTATTCGCCAGGCGCTCCAGAACAATCTGGATATGCTCGGCAACCGATAGCTGTTCACGAACAACCTCGTGAAACACTTCTGCCGGTATTTCTTTCAATAAGCGATGAAACGCTTCGGCCAGCTGATAAACACCGACTGAAACTTCGTCTGCAGCATCCGCATCGAGTATTTCGGTCGGCACATAATGCCCGGCAAAGATGTCCCGCTCAAGAAGTGGTAATTCTGCCAATGAATGCGCCGCCTCCTTGTAACGCTGATATTCCAGCAACCGGCGGACCAGCTCGGCACGGGGGTCTTCGCCTTCCTCCTCATCGACTTCATCACTGACCGGCAGCAGCATGCGCGATTTGATGTGAATCAGAGTGGCTGCCATCAACAGGAACTCTCCCGCCACATCGAGATCGAGCTGCTTCATCTGTTCAATGATCGACAGATACTGCTCAGTGATCTCCACCATCTGGATGTCATAAATATCCATCTCATGGGTCTTGATCAGATGCAGCAGCAGATCGAGGGGACCGGAGAAATTTTCCAGCTGGATCAGAATCGACATAAACGACTAATGCCCGAAAAGAAAACTCATCGCTTGTTCTACCAGACCCACTTGCGAGCCGGCCAGAAAGATAACCAGGCCGTTAATCAAGGGGGCCAGAACCAGCGACCAGAGGTCGGTAAAAAAGACCAGCAACAGAATCAGAATAAAGCCGAACGGCTCGAGGCGATTAACCAGCAAGGCCTGCTTTTCCGGCAGGATTCCGGTCAAAATCCTGCCACCGTCCAGCGGCGGCAACGGCACCAGGTTAAAAACCCCGAGCAGAACATTGATATAGAGACTGAAACCGGCCATCATCCTGATCGGTTTGGCCATCTGGATAAAAAGATCTGAGCCTCCCACAGAAGTCGCTTCCAAAGCCCCTAAGGCGCGTAACAGTAGCGCCGACAGAATGGCTAACAGCAGGTTTGTCACAGGCCCGGCTAACGCCACCCAGATCATATCCCGCTTCGGTCGGCGCAGGTTCCCGGCGTTAACCGGCACCGGCCTGGCCCAACCGAAACCGAAAACAAAAATAGCCACGGTGCCGATCGGATCGAGGTGCCTCATCGGGTTCAGATTTAATCGACCCAGCAGGCGTGCTGTCGGATCACCGAAGCGTTCTGCCACATAGCCATGAGCAACTTCATGCATGGTGATTGCCAACAATGCCGGCACCAGCATGATCGATATTTTAGAAATGATTTCTTCCATCAAGCCTCAAACGGGTTACAACATTTACCAACACAGCGTCAGAATATAGTCAATATCGCCGAAATGGTCCAGCAGAAGGTGGAATGAACTGTGGATAAAAAGGACTTATTTTCTAATCACAACAAACTGCTCACGCACTAATGACTTCTCGTCTTCGAGGGTACGAATCTCACCGTTAAGTCGCGCATCAAGCAAAGTCAGAAAAACCTTATGGAAATGTGGCCCCGGCTGCAGTCCAAGATCGATCAGACCATTGCCGTCGAGAAGCACCCTTATTTTACGGAGGTGGGTCACATACTGGGAGATCCACTTACGGACATTTTCATGCTCGGTCCTGGACATCAAAAACAGAATCATCTCGAGCGACAATCCATTGAACCAATGATAGATATCGCTGTTTTTCGGCGGCTTGCCTCTTTCTGCAAAAAAATTGGCCAGTTTCAGGGATTGCAGCCCTTTCTGTAACTGCGACAACAGCAGGTCTTGATATTTCGGCTGCAGATCAAGCCAGCGACAAACCCGCAGAATCCCTTTGTGCGATAAAGAGCTGAGCAGGCAGAGCAGATAGAGAAGCCAGCGATGATATTTTTCGCCGGTATAAAGCAGATCGAACCAGCTGCTCGATTTTTCTGCCGCGACAATCATCTGAGCTGACTTGCGATCAAAACGCAGATGCGGGTCGATAAATTTCAGCAGATCAAACTGCTCCAACCGCCGGAGAGCGGAAATCACCTGGGGTTCATCGAGAATCTGTCGCAGTTCACTGAGGATTCTGGCGCCGCCGACTTTTTTGACCAGGTTCATGCGTACCGCACTGCGCATCAACCGCTCGGTCTGCTGGCCAATCCTGAATCCGAGCCGCTGCTCAAAACGGACAGCGCGAAACAATCGGGTGGGATCTTCAATCAGGCTGAGATTGTGCAGGATCCGGATCGACTTGTCTTTCAGATCACGCTGGCCACCAAAAAAATCGAGCAGCTGCCCGTAACTGTCATGATTCAATGAGATTGTCAGGGTATTAATGGAGAAATCGCGCCGATACAGATCATGCCGGATTGAAGAATGCTCCACCATCGGCAAGGCAGCAGGCTTCTCGTAGTATTCCAGCCGCGCAGAAGCGACATCGATTTTAAAGTCATCCGGCAGGACGATAACCGCCGTGGCAAATTTATCGTGCGAGCGGACCCGACATGGCGTCGTCTTGGCAAAAGCCTCCGCAAAAGCGATGCCATCCCCCTCGACCACCACATCAATGTCGAGGTTCTCCTGGCGCAACAGCAGATCGCGGACGAAACCGCCAACCAGGTAAATTTTCACCCCTTGCTGATCCGCAACCTCGCCTAAATCGTGCAGCAGTGCGCGAATATATTTAGGCAGTTGGGCATCGATCAAGCGGGCCAGATTTTTCCGTTTCAAGCGCAAGCCACCGCGGCCTGACTCGACCGGCAAACTGTCTTCACGTTCCTGGCGGTCACCGATCAGGTAACGCAAAAGGTCGGTTCGCGTTACGATACCGACCAGCTGGCCCTGACTCACCACCGGAATACAGCGCTGATTATGCTCTATAATGCCCCGCTGCAAATGTTCAAGCGAAGTGTCGGGAGTCACTATATCAAAATCGGTGGTCATCACCTCAGCAACAGACATCCGCTGCAGCTTGTGGTGAGAGGCTTTTTCGACAACTTGCCGGGTAATGATTCCAACCAGATGTTCTCCATTCAGCACCGGGACCGCATTAAAACTGAAGCGCGCCATCAGCTCATGTGCTTCCTGGATCGTCGCCGTTAACGGCAAGGTTTTTACCGGAGCCGACATCAGATGCTGTGCTTCACAGCGTGAACGGACCGACTTGAGCAACAGTTCTTCCAGCTGATCGAGCAGCTGAACCAGGGGAATATCTCGAACCGTCGCTGAAGAAGCGAATGCGTGACCGCCGCCGCCGAACGCATGAAACAGCTCGCCGACATGAACCTCCGGGACCCGCGAACGCCCGACCAGAAAGATTCGATCCTCCATCCGCACGGCAACAATCAAGACATTGAGATTCTCAATGTCTTTCAGCTTGTGCGCCAGCGAGGAGATGTCGCCAACATAGTAATCGATTGAGGCATAGGCGATCGCAACCTCGACACCATTAATGATCTTTTTTTGGCAGGACTTCAGCAGTTCGTTGAGCAGATCGATCTGCTCCGGCGTCATCTCCCGGACCAGAAAATCGGCTACGGTATTGAGGTTAGCTCCGTGTTCAAGCAGGAATGCTGCCGCCTGATAATCGCGCGGCGTGGTCCCGGTGAACAACAGGTGCCCGGTATCCTCGTAAAGACCGAGCATCATCATGGTCGCCTCATCCGGCGTCGGCACAATTCCCCGTTCGATAAACAGATGGGTCAGGATGGTGGTCGTTGCGCCGACCTCTTCGATCTGCTCGAAGTGGCCGGAGATCGTTTTTTCATCACTGGGGTGATGATCGTAAATATGGATATCGATATCCGGTTTATCGACAATCTCGGCAAACTGGCCGATCCGGGAAGAGCTGCGGACATCGACCAAAATCAAGCGGCTGACCTGTTCAAGGTCGATATCCCGAATCCCCTTGACACCATAGGCGTACAGGGTGCTCTGCAAGAGAAAATCTCGCAAGCCACGTTCCTGTCCACCTGGAAACACCAGCACCGCTTCGGGATACAAACGCTTGGCAGCGATCATCGAGCCGAGACAGTCAAAATCGGCATTCACGTGGGTGGCGATGACTTCCATATGCTGGGCCTGTTAGACCTCCAAAGTTCCGATCAACTCGTTGATATCCTCAATCCCTTCATTTTGACAGAATTCTTCCAATCCGTCGATGATCGTCGCCATGGCATTCGGATCGACAAAGTTGGCGGTCCCGACCTGCACCGCCTTGGCGCCAACGATGAGAAACTCCAGGGCGTCCATGGCGCGGGAAATCCCACCGATCCCGATAACCGGCAGCTTGACCGCCTGCACCACCTGATGCACCATACGCACGGCAATCGGTCGGATCGCCGGGCCGGAGAGACCGCCGATGGTATTGGCGATGCGCGGCTTACGGGTTTTGACATCAACCGCCATCCCGGTGAGGGTATTGATCAGGCTGATGGCGTCTGCTCCGGCGTCTTCAACGGCTTTGGCGGTCACCTGAATGTTGGTGACATTCGGCGTCAGCTTGACGATCAGTGGTTTCTTGGATATTTTCCGCACCTGTGAAACAACCTCATGGGCCGCGCGCGCTTCAGTACCGAAAACAATCCCCCCATGTTTGACGTTCGGGCAGGAGATATTCATCTCCAGTCCGGCAACTCCGGGGACATCCTCCAGCCGTGCCGCGACTTCGACGTATTCTTCCAAGGTATTGCCAAAAAAGTTGACGATAACCGGCGAGTTGAACTGATCGAGAAACGGCATCTTGTGCTTGACAAAAGCCTCAATGCCGACATTCTGTAAACCGATGGCGTTGAGCATGCCGCTGACGGTTTCACAGATCCGCGGCGTCGCGTTCCCCGCCTTCGGATTCAATGACAAGCCCTTGGTGACAATTGCTCCGAGGCGATTGAGATCAAGATAAGGCGAGTACTCTTCGCCGTAGCCGAAGGTTCCGGACGCCGGCATCACCGGATTTTTCAGCTGCAGACCGGCGATCTCAACGGCCATTTTGGGCCGCGTCAGTTTCACTGTTTGCCCCTTTAGTTTTGTCATTTAGCGCACCCTCTACACTCTTCATCTCGATTTTCCAAACGACTCCAATCCAGCTGTTCGGCCTGAAAAACCGGGCCCTGTTTGCAGGTGCAAAGGTACTGGGGATTTTCATCAGTATGCCCGGCCCCCTTAACGACACAACCGAGGCATGCACCAACCCCGCAGGCCATCAAGGCTTCCAGCGAAACCTGCAAAGAGGTTCCGCGACGGCTGCAGATCTTTTGCACGGCGTCGATCATCGGCATCGGGCCACAGGCATAGACAGAAGCTTTTGGATACTTATCGAGCTTACGCTCAAGAACCTGGGTCACCAACCCCCCTTCACCGAGGCTGCCATCTTCGGTTGACACATAGGTTTCCACGCCGAGCCGCTCAAATTCGGTGACCGTAATGATGTCGTCCCGGGTCCGCCCCCCCATCAACAAACGCACCTTGGAGTTGGCAACCATTTTCTCTGCCAGCATATAGAGCGGCACCAGACCGATACCACCACCGACAAGAATTTTCTCCGCGTCCGGATCGCCCAGATCAAAGCCTCGGCCCAGTGGACCGAGCAACTCGATCCGGTCGCCCTGATGCAGATCCTGCATTATCTCTGTACCGCTCCCGACAACTTTGTAAATCAGTTCGATAAACTCCTTTGCCGGCATTCCGTCACAATCAGGCTCGGCATAACCGGTTCGAAAAATACCGAACGGCCGCCGCAACAAAGGTGGCAACGAACGCTGCACGCGAAACATAACAAACTGTCCCGGCTCGGCCAGCTTATTATATTCCGGTGCCAAGATCCGCATCCGGTAATAACCGGGTGAAATCTCCTGGTTCGACAGGATGATCGTCTTATGATTCTTCATCCAATTGACTCCTTACCAAGTATAGAAACAGTTTCATTATTGGTCGTTGGCAGGTCCGGGGAAATCACGTACCATCAGCACTGCATCTTCACCATCACGATAATAGCCATTCCGAATCGCATCAGCAACAAAACCCTGTTTTCGGTAAAGCGCTATGGCCGCCTGGTTACTGGCCCGAACCTCCAACCAGGCTCGCTGCAGCCCTTTTTCGCGACATTCAGTAAATACATGCGCTAGCAAACATTCGGCAACGCCCTGGCGGCGAAACTTTTCACCGATGGCAATATTGAGAATCTGCATCTCTCCAGCAATCAACCAGTAAGAGAGATATCCTGCCAGCCGCTGCCCTGCCCAGATCAGCTCTACAGTCGCAATCGGATTGTCCAGTTCCTGAATAAACTGCGCGGCAGTCCAAGGATGGGGGTAGCTCTGTTGTTCAATCTCGAGCACCGCAGGCAGATCGTCCTCCTGCAGCGGCAAAATACGAAATTTATCGTTCAACATCTTTTTTCTACGGCTGAAGTCCAATGCGTTCCGTGGTAATATTGAGCGGCTCGATCTAGTCATATCGACCGGCTTGAATTCCATGCAAAATAGAGATCTTCGGTTTTCTAGCACAATTTTTAAGCGGGATACAGACAATAGATAATCCGCGTTCAAATCACCGCTTTTCGGCAATTGACAAAGCCGGCTTCGGGTGGTTTAATGTCCGGCCATTTGGATAGAAGGAGCGAGAGCCTTGAGTAGCAAAAAACCGATCACCTATAAAGATGCCGGGGTCGACATTGACGCTGGAAACCGCTTTGTCGACATGATCAAACCGTTGGTCAAACAGACAAACCGTCCTGAAGTCCTGACCGACATCGGAGGCTTCGGCGGACTTTTTTCTCTGAACAGCAGCAAATACAAACGCCCCACCCTGGTCTCTGCGACTGACGGCGTCGGCACCAAGTTGAAGCTTGCCTTCATGATGGACAAGCACGACACGGTCGGCATCGATCTGGTCGCCATGTGCGTCAACGACGTCATCGTTCAGGGCGCTGAACCGCTCTTTTTTCTCGATTACCTGGCGACCGGCAAACTTGCTCCGGAGAAAGCGGTCGAGGTCATTAAAGGGATTGCCGAAGGCTGCAAGCAGTCGAACTGTGCTCTGCTTGGCGGTGAGACTGCAGAGATGCCTGGCATGTACACAGATGGCGAGTACGACCTGGCCGGTTTTACCGTTGGAGTTGTCGATAACGATGAAATCATCGACGGATCATCCATCACCAAAGGGGATCGGATTATCGGTATCGCCTCTAGCGGCCTGCACTCCAACGGCTATTCCCTGGCCCGAAAAGTCTTTCTTGAAGCGATGCAGCTGAATCTCAACGACAAGCCGAACGATCTCAGCCAAACCCTCGGTGAAGAGTTACTGACACCAACGCGCATTTACGTAAAAAGCATCCTGAACCTGATGCGCGACTTTACCGTTAAAGGCGTGGCCCACATTACTGGCGGTGGCCTGCTGGAGAACCTGCCGCGGGTTCTGCCCCAGAAGTGTAAAGCGATTGTTGACCGCAACAGTTGGGAGAAACCGGCCATCTTTGAAATGCTTCGCGAGGGGGGAAACATTCCCGAAGAAGAAATGTACCGGACCTTCAACTACGGTATCGGCATGGTGATTGTCGTGCCAGAGACTGAGGTTGATGACATCATCGGTCGCCTGTCAGGGCTGAACGAAAAAGCTTATTTGATTGGCGAAATTGTCCAGGCATCGGAACCTTCGGTGGTTCTATCCTGACAGGGGGTAATTGATGTCGACACAGAGGAAATTGAAGCTCGGGGTGCTTGCTTCCGGTGGCGGCACAAATCTTCAATCAATTATCGATCAGTGCCAGCAGCAGCAGATCGATGCTGAAATTGCCCTGGTGCTCTGTAACAATCCAGAAGCTGGTGCCCTAGAGCGTGCCGAAGCGGCGGGCCTGCCCCATACCTGCATCAACCATCGTGATTTTTCCGATCGGCAAAGCTTTGATCAGGCGGTGGTTGCAGCTCTCCAGGAAGCCGGTGTCGATTTGGTGGTTCTGGCAGGTTTCATGCGGATTATTTCGGACGTCTTCCTCGAAGCGTTCCCGCAACGCGTCATCAATATCCATCCGGCACTGCTGCCAGCCTTTCCGGGACTCCACGTACAGAAAAAAGCTCTTGAATACGGGGCCCGTTTTTCCGGCTGCACAGTCCATTTTGTCGATAACGGCGTCGATACCGGCCCGATCATTATCCAGGCGGTGGTGCCGATCCTTGACAATGACACAGAAGAGTCTCTCTCCGCGCGGATCCTGCAACAGGAGCACCAGCTTTACCCCAAGGCGATTCAGCTGATTGCTGAAGGCCGGGTCAGGATTAATGGTCGCCGGGTTCTAATCGACTCAGCAGAGGCGCACGAAACTGCACTGATCAACCCCCCGCTGTAATTGACCAAATGACTGAGACCGCATTAGTCAGCAGCTGCCTGCTCGGGCTGGCAACCCGCTACGATGGAACCGACAATTTCAGTCAGTCGGTGATCGATTATCTGCAGCGGCACGAACTGGTACCGGTTCCGGTCTGTCCGGAACAATTAGCGGGCCTTCCCACTCCGAGAACCAAGTGCTGGTTTACTTGTGGCGACGGCAGTGATGTCCTGAGGAGCTGCGGCAATATCTGCGATGAAGCGGGCCAAGACATGACTGACGCCTTTCATCGGGGCGCGGATGAGACAATGAAAATTGCTGATTTGACACAGAGCAAACTGGCAATCCTGAAACAACGCAGTCCTTCTTGCGGCAACCGCCATATCCACCGAAATGGTCAATTGGTGAACGGTATGGGAGTCACAGCTGCGAGACTTCAGCAAGCGGGACTGAAGGTCTTAAGTGAGGACGACCTAGACTCGAAATAGTCCCGAAAAATATTTGCATCATCAGAAAAAACGTGTTAATAATGCGCGTTCGAAACTTTCAGGAGGATAGTAAAGATGGCCAGAGAATGTGAAATCTGCGGGAAAAAACCCGTTACCGGAAATAATGTCAGTCACGCCCACAACAAAACCCGTACGGTCTGGAAACCAAACCTGCAAAAGGTCCGGGCAATCCAGAACGGTTCGATTAAAACCGTAAAGGTTTGCACCCGCTGTATCCGTTCCGGTAAAGTACAAAAAGCGGTCTGATAACTGATCGGCGGCACACAAAGTTATAAAAAAAGGGATGGCCTGTCAGGTCATCCCTTTTTCTCGTCTAGTTTCCAGCCCGATCAATCCCCGCAATACGCAATCGCGTCAATTTCGACCAGAGCTCCCTTCGGCAACGCTGCCACCTGGACAGTGGCCCGAGCGGGAGCGACACTGACACAGTATTCAGCATAGATATCGTTGACAACGGCAAAATCGGCCAGATCAGTCAGATAAATTGTCGTTTTCACGACAGTGCCAAAATCGGTGCCGGCAGCCGCCAGGACCTGGCCCAGATTATCTAGAACCTGTCGGGTCTGTTCGGCAACCCCGCCGGCAACCATTTCACCACTTTCAGGCATCAACGGAATCTGGCCCGAGCAGAACAGGTAATCACCGGCACGCAGTGCTTGTGAATAAGGTCCGATTGCTGCTGGCGCTTTCGTAGTCTCTATCTTTTCCATCACCCTCTCCTAGCTGCGGAGCCGCTCAACGCGATAAACCCCCTTGACCTTTTTCACCTCACGAATGACCCGGTTCAAATGGTCCAGATTCTGAACATCGACCTCGAACATATTCGTCCCCTTTTTATCACCGCGCGAAAAAACACTGGCGCTGACAATGTTCGCGTCCGCTTCCGTGATCGCCCCGGAAATACCAACCAGCATCCCTTTCTGGTCACTACATGATACCTGAATTTTAACCGGCCGCGAGGTTTTACGCTGCATATCCCATTCAACATCGATCCTTCGATCTGGGTCGCTGGCAAGAACCTGCGAACAATCCACGGTATGGACCGTTAAGCCACGCCCCCGGGTGATAAATCCGGTGACCGGTTCTCCCGGCAAAGGATTACAGCAATTGGCAAAGCGAACCATCACATCGTCAATACCATCGATGCGGATCGCGCTGCTCGGCTTCCGCCGACTGAACTTGCCAAGGACCTTGCCTAAAGCTCCCGGTTTGCTGGGGGTCTTAATATCCTCACGTGGCAACACATGTGAGATAATCTGACCTGGAGACAGCTTTCCATAGCCGACCGAGGCGAACAGATCCTCTACATGCTTGAAACCCAAGTCCGTAACAGCCAGAGAAAAGGAAGCGAGGGCTTGGGCACGTTTAAGACTATACTGGTGCTTACGCAATTCTTTTTCTACCAGCTCCCGGCCGATGACAATACTCTTCTCACGCTGCTCAGCCTTGACCCACTGGCGGATCTTATTCCGCGCCTTGGAGGTCTTAACGAAAGACAACCAGTCCTTACTCGGAGTATGATTGGCTTGGGTAATCACCTCAACGATATCACCATTTTTCAGCCGGGTCTTTAACGGACAAAGCTTGCCATTAATCCGCGCACCGACACACTGGTTGCCGACATCGGTATGAATAGAGTAGGCGAAATCGATCGGGCTGGACCCCATCGGCAGTTCTTTGACATCCCCGGTAGGAGTAAAAGCATAAACTTCTTCTGGAAACAGGTTGATCGACGAGGTTTCTGACAGCTCGCGCGATGTGCTGACATCCTGTTGCCATTCGAGCAATTGGCGCAGCCAGCTGAACCGCTTGTCGTCACGGCCGCTGGCGGAAACCGCTCCACCCTCTTTATACTTCCAGTGTGCGGCGACCCCCTCCTCAGCAATCCGGTGCATTTCGTGGGTACGGATCTGAACTTCCATCCGCTCGCCGAATGGTCCGATCACCGTGGTGTGCAGCGACTGGTACATATTCGCCTTCGGCATGGCGATATAATCTTTAAACCGACCGGTGATCGGTTTCCAGGTGGCGTGGATCAAGCCGAGAGCTTCGTAACACTCGCGTACCGAATCGACCAGAATACGAAATGCCGTGAGGTCATAAATTTCATCCAGATCAACTCCGGTCCGCTCCATTTTTTTATAGACCGAGTAGAAGTGTTTAAATCGCCCGGTTACATCCCCGGTCAAGCCGCTCTCTTGCAGCAAATCGCAGATCCGATTACGGATCTGTTCTACATAACGGCCGCGCTCTTCTTTCTGAGCTGAAATCCGGCTGGCAAGGTTGGCAAACTTTTCCGGCTCTAGGTAACGAAGTGACAGGTCCTCAAGTTCACTCTTGAGCCAACTGATCCCTAAACGATTTGCCAGTGGTGCATAGATCTCCAGGGTTTCACGCGCGTATTCGAGCTGCTGAGCTTCATCACAGAACTCTAGGGTTCGCATATCACTGAGACGATCGGCAAGATAGACCAGCAAAACCCGTAAATCACGCGCCATAGCGATAAACATTTTGCGGAAGCTCTCAACCTGTTGTTGATTGCTCTTTTTGTAGGGAATGCTGCTGATCTTGTTGCCGATCTCGATCAGCGAATAGACCTCATCACCAAATTCAGCGATCAATTCCTGCGCGTCGACCTGCTCAGAATTCAGAACATCGTGCAGCAAACCGACTACAAGGGTCGTTTCGTCAACTTTAAAACGGGTGAGGATTGAAACGACTTCGAGGGGGTGCTGCAGATAGTCTTTGCCATCGCGATTCTTTTGCGCGGAGTGGGCCCGGGCACTAAAATCATAAGCACGACGCAGGACAGCTTCGCTGGCCTGTAAATGGTCAGCTTCGAGTTGCTTTAAAATATCGTCAAATTTGATCATAAACGCTATGGTCAGGGACCATGGTCCCGATTTAACGTAGAGGGGCAAGCACAGTTTTAGAGCCGTACGACATCCCCCTCAGCGACAGACGAGGGGGATGATTAGACAGGTTAGGGGTTCTTCCGAGTCGGAATTTCAAACTCGACGCAATCCGCCGCAATTTCACGCAAGGCAACAACAACTTTTTTATTGCCGGCTTTGTTTTCAATCATCGGTTCGGCGCCTTTGTAAAGTTGCTTTGATCGTTTGGAAGCAACCATTGCCAACAAAAAACGGTTTGGAATCACATCTAAACAGTCTTCAACGGTAACACGTGCCATCTATTTATCTCCCTTTAAGGTTAACTCTGCCAGAATTGTTTTATCACGAGTCGTCCGGCAACGTTCAGCCGTAACAATTGCACCCAGTTGATCTAAAGCGGTCTGGAAATCATCGTTGATAACCAGATAATCATACCAGCCCGCCTGCGAAATTTCTTGTTCGGCGTTTTTCAGGCGCTTATTGATTACTTCATCAGAATCGGTATCGCGGCCCCGCAACCGTCTTTCCAGCTCAGTAAAATCGGGGGGCAGAATAAATATAAACACCCCGTGCTGGTAATTCTTCTTTAATTGCGCGGCGCCTTGAAAATCGATATCGAGTAACAGGTCTACACCCTGCCCTGCGGCAGCGGTCAAAGTCTCCAGCGAAGTCCCGTAGCTGTTACCATGAACCTCAGCCCATTCGGCCAATTGCTGCTCGTCAACCATCTGCCGAAATACTGCCTGATCGACAAAATGATAATCAACACCGTCGTCTTCACCAGTTCGCGCCTGGCGAGTGGTGAACGATACAGACTGACGTAAATCACTGAACCTGTCAATCAATTCCCGGCACAAAGAAGTTTTACCCGCCCCCGAGGGTGCCGAAACAACGAACAAAACTCCTTCACGAGTGGCATTACTCAATGTTCTGGACCTGTTCGCGGATCTTTTCCAGCTCAGACTTCAACAACACAACCTGCCGGGTCAACTCTGCATCATTCGACTTCGATCCCATCGTATTGGCTTCACGGTTAAGTTCCTGCACCAGGAAATCCATCTGCCGCCCAACCGGTTCATCCTGCGTCAACAGATCCTGAAATTGGTCAAGGTGACTGTTGAAACGCGTGACCTCTTCACTGATATCACAGCGATCCGCGAAAATAGCGATCTCCTGTGCCACCCGTTGCGGGTCACCGGCATCATCGCCAAGCCGATCCAGCCGGTCCTTCAACTTCTGCTGCCACTCAAGCGGCACCTGCGGAGCACGTGCGACTATCTTCTCCAGAAGTTCAGTTAAAAATTCAAGGCGCTGCTTGATATCAACAGCCGTTGCCTCTCCCTCTTTCTTTCGCATGACCAGCAAAGCCTGCAGAGCTGAATCGAGAGCCGAATCCAGACAGACAGATAAATCCTGCACCTCAACATCAACATCCTGCAGAGTCAAGACATCCTTTTGCGCCAACAGCAGGTTAAGCCCAACCCCACCAGAAACATCATATTCATCAACCAATTGCTTAAACACCTGCATATAAGCATCAGCCAGCGGCTTGTTCACAACCGGTTGTGCAGCGATCTGCCCCGCTGTTTCCTGAGCAATAAAAACATCTACCTTGCCACGCTTAACAACAGCCGCGACCTGTTTCTTGATCTGATTCTCAAGCTGCAGCAATAGGCGCGGCGCCTTGATAGTGATATCACCATAACGATGATTGACAGCGCGAATCTCAACAGAAAAGGACAGGCCATCAATTTGAGCCTGCCCACGACCATAACCGGTCATACTCTTGATCATAAAAACCTCTAATTATTGATGTATCGCAGTAGCTGGATGCGGAATAACTTTTGCTGTTTGTTTATGCTCTGCTGGCAAGTATTCTGGAACAATGACTCGAAGTTGAGCCTTGACTCCAGTTAAATCCAAGGCTTTCGCAGCAGCAAACAGTACCTCTAACTGCTTTACTAGCAGATCACGCGGCGGCGGCGAAGAACTGGCCACACAAATCTTGTCATGATGGGTCGGCAAAGCCCCCTCTTCTGAAAGCAGCAGCTCTTCATACAGTTTTTCACCGGGACGCAGACCAGTGTAAACGATTTCAATATCCTCATGTGGCTGCAAGCCCGACAAACGAATCCACTCCTCAGCAAGTGTAACAATTTTAACCGGATCCCCCATATCGACCAGATATATCTCCCCCCCCTGTCCCATACTGCCTGCCTGCAAAACCAATTGAGTCGCCTCAGGAATGGTCATAAAGAATCTGGTTACTTCAGGGTGAGTTACTGTTATTGGCCCACCATTTCTGATCTGCTC
>CALZHQ010000029.1 GCA_945787295.1 uncultured Desulfuromonadales bacterium | reverse complement strand
GCGGTAACACTACAACCCATGGCGTTGGTCGACAGGTAGAAAACGTTGACGTAACCACCGGTCGCCAGAACCACAGCGTCGCCCCAGTGAGATTCGATCTTACCGGTGATCAGGTTACGCACGGTGATACCGCGGGCAACACCATCAACCACAACCAGATCGACCATTTCGGTGCGCTGGTGCAGTTTAACGGTGCCGGCTTTGACCTGGCGGGACAGTGCCGAGTAGGCCCCGAGCAGCAGCTGCTGACCGGTCTGGCCACGGGCGTAAAAGGTCCGCGAGACCTGAGCGCCACCGAAAGAACGGTTGTCAAGATAACCAGCATAGTCACGGGCGAAAGGGACGCCCTGCGCAACACACTGGTCGATGATGTTGTTCGACACCTGCGCCAGACGCCAGACGTCAGCTTCACGGGCGCGGAAGTCGCCGCCTTTGATGGTATCGTAGAAAAGGCGGTAAATGGAATCGCCGTCGTTCGGGTAGTTCTTGGCCGCGTTGATACCCCCCTGAGCTGCAATCGAGTGAGCGCGGCGAGCGCTGTCCTGATAGCAGAAGGCTTCAACGTTATAACCGAGTTCGCCCAAGGATGCGGCGCCAGCGCCACCAGCGAGACCGGTACCAACCATCAGAATTTTGTATTTACGCTTATTCGCAGGATTGACCAGCTTCATGTCGAAGCGGTGCTTATCCCAGGATTTTTCAATTGGTCCTGTAGGTGCTTTTCCGTCGAGAATCACAATAAACCCCCTAAATCTTTACGATATGGAAGAGGAAAGCCAGTGGAATGGCAATATATGCCAAACCGAAGAACACGGCGACCAGCTTGCCGATGCCGGAAACTTTATCCTGACTCGGACCGTTGTTGAAACCGAGAGTCTGGACAAAGCTCTGCAGACCATGGCTCAGGTGCAGGAACAAGGCAGCCATAGCGATAATGTAGGCAATCGAAACGAAGGCGCTGGTAAAGCTGTTTCCTACCATGGCAAAGACGTTAGGGCGACCGTTGACCAGAGGCTGCAAGGTAGCGACAGCATCGGTGTGCACAACATGTACGGTGAAGTGCAGCAAATGGTACACCAGGAAAACCAGCAGGATCAGGCCGGTGTAAATCATCGACTCAGCTGAGAAAGTGGTCTTCAGCCGCTTCTTGATTGCGTAAGCCTCAGGAGACGCTGAGCTGTTTTCCATCGTCAGTTGGATGCCGAAAGTGATGTGCACGGCAAACAGGACCAACATGACCAGACGGAAGATCCAGACAATCGGGCCCAAGCTGTGCAGCTTTTCGGCGTAAATGTTAATTGCTTCGGAGCCGGCAAAAACCGACAAGTTCCCGAGCAAGTGGACGGAGATGAAGCCAACCAGCATCAAACCGGTGACCGCCATCAGAACCTTTCTTCCCACAGTGCTTGTTAACAAATGCATAGTGTCATATCCCTCGAGAATGTGAATTGATTGTTTGCCAGAGTGCAATCTCTGACTCAATCACCAGAACTTTCCGGGTGGCTCGTCCCCGGCACGTTACTGCGTTGACTACTGAGCCGCCTCTCTCCCTGGCGATGACCGCCAGTTCTCTTTCCTCCTTTTCAGCAAAAGACTCTTTCGGCAAGCAGCCGAAACAAATTAGTTGGAAACAAATCGACAACATTCGTTTTATATCAAATCGTATACTGTATACTAAACATCGTTATAAATTTAAACAAAAAAAGCCCAACTTATGTGATTTCTAATCAAGTGCGGGGAGATTGCCTTCAAGGTAGGAACATCTTGATGTTACAAACAAAAATGACCGGAAAGGTCAGCCCTTTCCGGTCATCATTTATCATTACTTCAGAGTGAGGATTTTCTCCAGACTCTGTTGCAGAATCGTTCGTTTTTCTTCTGCGGCCGCCAATTTGGCACGATCTTTTTCTAATACCTGTGGTGGTGCATTGGTAACGAATTTTTCATTCGACAGTTTCTTGGCGAAAAAGTCGACATCTTTCTGCACCTTTTTGATCTCTTTCTGCAGCCGCGCCTCTTCTTCAGCGACGTTGATCAATTCGGCAAGCGGTATCAAAACCTCCACATCACCAGCAACCTGAGTCGACACCTGCTTAGGGTGTTCGAGACCAACAGCGACCTTTAAATCTTCAACTCGAGCCAACGACTTGATATATTCCTGTCCAGCCTGAATTGCCAGAACTGAATCGGCAGATTTACAATCGAGCGAAACCGCTATCCGTTTCCCCGGAGGCACGTCCAGCTCACCACGGATATTCCGGATCGCCCGGATCACCTCCATCAGCAGTTCCATCCGCTCAACAGCAGAACTGTCAACGGCACAGAAGGAACCGGTCGGATAATCCGCCTGCATGATCGAAACAGCTGACCGCTCACCCGGCAGCGCTTGCCAGATCTCCTCGGTGACAAAAGGCAATAACGGGTGCAGCAACCGCAACAAGCCTTCAAGGACCGTAAAGAGAACCGTCTGCGCACGCTTTTTGGCCTGTAAATCATCACCGTAAAGATCCTGCTTGCTCAGCTCCACATACCAGTCACAGAATTCGTGCCAGGTAAAAGAGTAAAGTGTACTCGCCACGTCATTAAACTTGTAGTCGCCCAGCGACTTGTTCGCCTCTTCTGCCGTTACCGCCGATCCGCTCTGTGGACAGCTTAATATCGCGGCCCATTGCGGCAAAAGCGCAAAGGGTATAGCGGAAAGCATCGGCACCGTATTCGTCAACGATGGTCAATGGATCGATGACGTTCCCTTTACTCTTGCTCATCTTCTGCCCATGGGCATCACGCACCAGGGCATGAATATAAACTTCCCTGAAAGGGACCTCATCCATGAACTTGAGGCCCATCATCATCATCCGGGCAACCCAGAAGAAGAGGATATCAAAGCCGGTCACCAGGCAGCTGGTCGGATAGAATTTCTGTAGGGCATCGGTCTGCTCCGGCCAGCCCATGGTTGAAAAAGGCCAGAGAGCAGAGGAGAACCAGGTATCGAGGACGTCCGTCTCCTGGCGGATATTGCTACTACCACAGTACTTGCAGGCGGTCGCATCTTCCAGGGCAACAGTGATCTGATCACAATCATCACAGAACCAGGCCGGGATCCGATGCCCCCACCAGATCTGACGACTTACACACCAGTCCTGGATATTATTCATCCATTCGTAGTAGGTTTTCTCCCACTGCGCCGGAACGATTTTAGTTGCGCCGGTGTCGACAGCATGGATCGCCTCTTTGGCCAATGGCCCGACGGCAACATACCACTGCTTGCTCATGTAGGGTTCGATGATGGTCTTGCAGCGGTAGCATTCGCCAACCGCATTGGCGTAGTCATCGATCTTTTCCAGTAATCCCAGAGCATCCAGATCTGCGATCACATTTTTGCGGGCCTGGTAACGCTCCTGCCCCTGGTAAGGACCGCCATTCTCATTGACAATGCCGGACTCGTCGAGGATATTGATCCTCTCCAGATCGTGCCGCTTACCGATTTCGAAGTCATTGAAATCATGAGCCGGAGTAATCTTCACCGCACCAGAGCCGAATTCCATATCAACATACTCGTCGGCGATGATCGGAATCTCGCGATCGACCAGTGGCAACAGGACAGTTTTGCCGATCAAGTCACGGTAGCGCTCATCCTCAGGGCTAACCGCCACAGCCGTATCGCCTAGCATGGTTTCAGGCCGTGTAGTTGCGACGATCAGACACTGATCAGTCCCCTGTACAGGATATCTCAAATGCCAGAGATTGCCTTTTTTGTCTTCATGCTCAACCTCAAGATCAGATAGTGCAGTATGACAACGCGGACACCAGTTAATCAGCCGGTTATCCCGGTAAATCAAGTCATCTTCGTAGAGCCGGACAAAGACCTCACGAACGGCCCTGGAGAGGCCTTCATCCATGGTAAAGCGCTCACGCTGCCAGTCACAGGAGGCGCCGAGCCGCTTGAGCTGATTAATGATCTGCCCACCCGACTCTTCACGCCATTGCCAGACCCGCTCGACGAATTCATCCCGGCCAAGATCGTGACGGTCCTTGCCTTCGGCAGCCAGCTGCTTTTCCACTACGTTCTGCGTTGCAATCCCAGCATGGTCAGTGCCCGGCATCCAGAGGACTTCATGGCCGGTCATCCGTTTCCAGCGACAGAGAATATCCTGCAAAGTATTGTTCAGCGCATGCCCCATGTGCAGTACACCGGTAACATTGGGCGGCGGAATAACTATGGAGTAATGGGGTTTTTCCGACTTTTCATCGGCATGAAAATCACCACGTTGTTCCCAGACATCAAACCATTTCTGCTCTACCTGAGCCGGCTCGTAACCTTTGGGCAGTTCTGTTTTCATCTTTGACGCGTCCTTATTAATGAAGCCAGTGAATTCAGATATATATCGGGGGGACAATAAAGGGGGGAGGCAAGGAAGTCAAGAGCTCCCTGCCTCCCCCCAAAGGAAAAGCCGTACGATTTGTGGCTGGATTTTATTCGGCGCCTTGCCTGATTTTGCGGATCTCCTCGCGAATCATCGATTCGGCCAAATCCGGCACCACTTCCCAGACGATCTGCTCAAGCATTTCATTAGCCAGTTTTTCGATGGTCGGGCCCGCGACCTTGGCAACCACTTCCTTAAGCTCATCGTCTGACAGCTCTCGCAGTTGCTGCTCTGCCTGCTCAACCGTTGAGGAACTTGCGACAGCAGCGACAGCGACTCCAGCAGCAAGGGCAGCTGCCGGCGCGACATAGGTTTCTTCCTCTGCTTCAGAGGCGTCATAATAGAAGCCCTCGTCCTCAGTGGCTTCAGGCTCTAGCTCGACTTCTGGTTCAATCTCGGCGACCGGTTCTTCACGTGGTTCTTCCTCGGCCACTTCTTCTTCAAGCCCAGGCTGCTCAAAGACCGGCTCATCAACTGTGTCCTCCAACGGAGCAGCAGTAGCGAACTCGGCAACGGCTTCTGGCTCATCCTCGAGAGCGAAAGGCTCTTCTTCAGCTACTGGCTCAACAAAGGATTCAGGGGTAAAGTCAGCAACAGGAGCAACCTCTTCTACAAGCTCCTCATCGAGGATATCGTCCTCAGCCAAATCAAGGATCTCTTCATCCTCTCCCAGCGAATCTTCTTCCAGAGGTTCGACGATCGGCAGCTCTTCGATCTCTTGTTCGACAACAGGTTCAAGTTCCTCAACTGCTGCCTCCAGCAGCGAGGAATCTTCTTCCAGCTCCATGGGCTGTTCAAGGTCTTGTTCCTCGGCAACCTCTTCAGTCAGCTCAAGTGGGACATCATCAATGGCTTCATCTTCGAGAGCCGATGGCTGCGCAAAACTTTCTTCCTCGGCAACCTCTTCGGTCAGTTCAAGCAGCTCTTCCTCATCCGTTTCAAGTACAAACCCGGAGTCAGCATCCTCCGCTATTTCGAACCCTTCTCCTGCGGAAAAATCAACCGGCTCGTCAGCGTTCTGCTCCGGCTCCACCTCAGTCAATAATTCTTCAGCCGCAGCCTCTCCTTCAGAATCGAAGGCCACTTCATCAGTGTCAGGCTCGAAAACCTCCGGCGCCTCAGATACAGAGACATCTTCAACCGTTGACTCATCCTCTGCGGGCAACGCTGCCGACTGTTGCAGATCCTCCTCTTCAAAGGAAACCGCATCCCAGATATCGTCCGGAGACTCTTCCTCAACAGTATCAGCAACAACCGGTTCTTCGACCTCGTTTAATCCCAGAACATCTTCATCGACTGCCTCGCCAGTTTCCTCAGCGACCGGAACGTCGACCGCCTCGATTGCCGGTTCGGCAACCTCAGCAATTGGCGCCGCCTCAACATCAGAGAGGCTCACCGGTTCAGCTTCTAACAGTTGGGCAACTTTATCGAGTAACGCCTGGGATTCAAACGGCTTCGTAATCCAACCATCGGCCCCCACAGCTTCGGCTCGACCTTCATCAAAGTGATCGAAGGTGCCCGGCAACAAAAGAACCGATGTGTGAGCCAGTTGCGGCTCACTCTTAATGGCCTGGCACAGTTCGAATCCATCCTTGCCTGGCATTGAGACATCTGCAATCACAAGATCAGGATGCTCTTCCCGCGCCTTTTCAAAAGCGTCGTTGCCATCATCACTCATCAGTAACTGGTAATCTTCTGTCGCGAAGATAATACCGATGACCTTCTGAATAGTAATACTGTCATCAGCAAGCAGCAGCTTTTTTGTCATTGATGCCTCCTCGCACCATCGATATCGGGCATATTCAGATCAGACCCCTTGGGTCATTCCGATTGCCAAATAATTGATATCCAGGATTTTAAATTCTTTGCCCTGATATTTGAAGAAACCGTCAATACCAGGGATCTTGTTTTCACTCGAGGGCAGTAGTTCCCCCTTGTTTTCCGCTACAATTCCGCTAGTCAATTCCGCAGGAAAGGCAACCAGCCCACCCTCCGACTCAGCAAAAATTTTGTATTCAGCCTGTCGTGCCGAAGGTTCCTCCTCGGACAAGAAGGAAAACCTCAATAAAGGGATCAAGAGTCCCTCGTCAACTAATACTTCAGCAACCGAAGCAGGGAGTTGTGGTAATAGATAACCGGCTCTCTCATGGACAATCTTGCGCAATTGCATAAGAGGGACCGCATAACAGATTGAACCGTGCCTGAACAGTCCATATCTGCTCATGTTGCGACCGTAGACGAACCATAGTATTGCTGCGGTTCAAAATGAACAAATGGTTCGTCCAGCAACAGGCTGACCTGTGAATAGTGACCTGCTACTGCGTTTTTCAATAAGGGCGGTATCTGACATTGTTGGAAGTTACCCGCCGGTAAAATCTCTTCAATCCGGTCTACCAGCAAGGCCCAATTTCCCTCATCCCCCTTCAAAATCAAAGCCATTTTATCGCTGACTGCATGCTGCGATTGCATATCGAGCTTTAAAGACGGATCGATTACAGGAATGTGGGTCTGGCGGAAACACAGCGCTCCAACAATTCTCTGGTCCAGTGCGGCCCGACTGGCGTCAAAATCTTCAGCAATCTGTTCGCATATTTCAACGACCCACACCAGATCCAGAATGAACCCGATCTCGCCAAGCCGAAAAATCAGCTTTCTGGCCACTGTCTGAGCCATGAAACCTCGAACCGAACGAAACTTATAGAAATTTTCACATAAAGCGATTCTAACGCTAGCATAGCGGGTATCGGCTGTCAAGCATATCCCTAGGGGAATTCAATAAGTTACCGCACGTTAAACAACCCGCCATGGTTGCGGCAAAAAGAGTCGATTATAGAGCGACAAGGCAAAGCGGTCTGTCATCCCCGCAATAAAGTCTGCGACTGAAACCTCAAGGCTATCTCCATCCAGCCTTCGCCCACCATGCTGGAGGAAAACCGCTTCATTATCAATAAAATAGAGAAACAGTTCACGCAGCAGATGAGAAGCTTTGATGAAATCCTCTTGTACACAATCAACCCGATAGACATGCTCAAACAACCAGGTTCGCAAAGCCCGGATTGCCTCATCCATCTCATCAGATATTTTAATTATTGCAATATCGGACCCGAGTGTTGCCTCAATCAAATCCCTGACCATTCGATCTATCCGTCGCGAATGTTTCAAACCGACAACTCCGGAAATCTCTTTAGGAACGTCTTCGGCGGCGATTATCCCGCCACGGATGGCATCATCAAGATCATGGCTGACGTAGGCAATAATATCTGCCAACCGTACTACCTGCCCTTCCAGAGTCACCGCCGACGAATCTGGTCCAGGCGACAGCAGCCCCCCCTGCCCTTTAGAATGCTTGCAGATGCCATCACGCACTTCAAAAGTAAGATTCAGCCCCTGGCCATCCTTTTCCAACAAATCAACAACTCTCAGACTCTGCTTAACATGCTGAAAACCTCCCGGCACCAGTTCATTGAGGACACGTTCACCAGCATGGCCGAACGGCGTATGTCCAAGATCATGGCCCAAAGCAATAGCTTCGGTAAGATCTTCATTCAGGCTCAAAGCCCGGGCGATAGTTCGAGCGACTTGAGAAACTTCCAGAGTATGAGTTAACCGGGTTCGATAATGATCACCTTCAGGAGCTAAAAATACCTGCGTTTTATATTTCAAGCGTCGAAATGATTTACTATGTAATATCCGGTCACGATCGTGTTGAAATACAGTCCGAATAGAGCAAGGTGGTGTAGAGATTTCTCTGCCGCGCGAGTTCATACTGAGACAGGCATGAGGCGATAATGTTTCTGCCTCACGTTTTTCTATCGACGTCCTGATTTCCATAAATAAGCATCCATATCAGACAAAAACGAGTCTGGCCAAGGGAAATACATTTGTATACGTTGCTAAAATAAATATATCTGCTATTTAATTTATTAAACAATAAAATGCTATTCAAAATCACATACAGCATTTTATTCTTGATTTTATTTTCTATTCGGGCTTTAAAATAGTCCCTTCAGTACAAACGAGGGGGGACAAAATATTGTAATTAACATATGACCCGTTCACTCTCAAAAGGAGACGACTCTATGGCAACCCTGATGGAACTGGCTGCAGAAATTATTGCCGCACATGCTTCAACAACTCCAATGTCTAAAGAAGAACTGATCGCCGAACTTGGCGAAGTACATTCCGCCCTAACATCACTGGAAAAAGGTGAAGCTGTGGCGACGGCAGAAACAGCAGAAGACGTTCCGGTCGTTTCTCGCAAAAAAGCCTTTGGAAAAGACAAAATCTACTGCATGCTCTGTGGCAAGGGGTTCAAAACCTTGTCTCGCCACCTTAAAACCTCACACGAGATGACTGCCTCTGAATATCGTAAACAATTCGATATTCCGCGCAGCCAATCCCTCGCAGCCAAAAACTATTCTGAAAGCCGCCGGCAGATGGCCGTTGACCGTGGCCTTGCAGATAACCTGGCCAAAGCCAGGGCAGCACGTGGCAAGAAAAAGAAATAAAGCGACCGCACATACATTTATAAAAGAAAAAGGCGGCCCGCCTGGGCCGCCTTTTTCTTTTAGCCAAATCATTCAAGCTGAAATGGAACGCTTGACAACTGCTGGCCCTCTTCATCGAGGATAACCACACGCCATTGCCCAACCCATTGCGGCAGAAAACGCTTCGATGAATAGGTCCGCCAATCTGAAGAACCGACCTGTAATTCCACCCGGGCAAGTTCATCATCCTGATAATACCAGACATGCGTCACCGTAGTTTCCTTGTCCGCCCCGACAATCCGGGTAAAACAGTAAAGCTTGCCGTAATCAGCCGGGTAAACCTTTATTTCGTCGACCGGCATCTGGTTTTCTATCGCCGTGGTGATGACCGCATCGGCAACGCTAATATCAGCCGCTTCAACCGAACAGACCACAAGAACTGACAAAATCAGCAGAACAAAAAAATTTCTCAACATTTTATTGGCCCCATTGGAAAAACAAACCAAAACCAAAATCCAGACTTAATGAAGCTGACCGAGGAAGCTCTCACCGGTCATAAATTCAAGTGCAAAATTTTCAGCAATAGTGGCACCGACATCGGCGAATGATTGCCGAGCACCTAAAGAGCCTGATGACTTCATACTCGGAGACCAGACCAACAAAGGAACATATTCACGTGTATGATCAGTCCCGGCGGTCGTCGGATCGCAGCCATGATCGGCGGTAACAATCACTAAATCATCTTCCTTCAGCTGCTTGAAAAGCTGGGGTAACCACTGATCAAAAACGGCCAGAGCCTCAGCAAATCCGACCTCGTCAAGCCGATGCCCGTAAAGCATATCAAAATCAACCAGATTGGTCATGACCAGACCTGATTTTATTTTATTAAGTGCGACCAAAGTCTGCTGCATCCCATCGGCGTTGCTGCTGGTTGAGATAACCTCTGAGACCCCCTGACCGGCAAACAGATCATTGATTTTCCCCACGCCACAGGTCGTTATGCCGGCCGCAAACAGCTTATCCAGCAAAGTTTCACTTGCCGGATTTCGAGAAAAATCATGCCGCCCAGCCGTTCGTTTGAAATCTTCCGCACCGGTGCCGGTAAATGGTCGGGCTATAACCCGGCAAACGTTGTATGGCTGAAGGATTTTTTCTGCGCGCCGACAGATCTGATACAGTTTGTCAGGCGGAATAATTGCTTCGTGGGCGGCAATCTGAAAAACGGAATCGCTGCTCGTGTACACTATCGGACGGCCGGTCCTGACATGTTCTTCACCGAGCCGGCGCAGGATATCGGTCCCACTCGCGGCAACGTTGCCGAGTGGCGCCAGCCCAGTTTCTGCAGTAAAGGCATCGATAAGCTCATCAGGAAACCCATCGGGATAGGTTGCAAAAGGCTGCGCCAGAATGACCCCGGCCAATTCCCAGTGTCCCGTGACTGAGTCCTTTCCTGGGCTCAGCTCAGCCATTTTCCCCCAGTACCCCTTAACATCAGTAGATTCTTTCACGCCAGCTATGGGGGTAATATTTCCCAGGCCGAGAGATTCAAGATGAGGCAAATCCAAGCCACCGACACGGGCGGCTACGTTCGGCAACGTTGCCGCGCCCTGGTCTGCATAGTTAGCCGCATCCGGCAGAGCACCAACACCGACGCCATCAAGGACAATCAGCACCACACGTTGATACATATCAGTTTGCGGCCCCCTGCTGTTCGTACCACTCGGTGACAATCTGCACCCCGGCGCTGGTCCCTATCCGGGTCGCACCGGCAGCAACCATCAACTCACAGCTCGCCAGATCACGAATCCCGCCGGCAGCCTTGACCCCAATCCGGCCAGCAGCCGTCTGTACCAACAGCTCAACATCCTCAACCGTCGCACCTGAAGGAGCGAAACCGGTCGATGTCTTTACATATGCGGCGCCCGCTTTCGCGACCAACTGAGTCGCTAACTGTTTCTGTTTCCGGTTCAGGTAGTGACATTCGATGATCACTTTGACCTTGGCCTGCTCGGCCGCCAGAACCACCTGGGCGATCTCCTCTTCAACCAGTTCAGTGCGCTGTTCCAGCAGCCGGCCGATCGGAATCACCATATCGATCTCCCCCGCTCCGGCGGCAACCGATTCCGCCGTCTCCATCACTTTCTGCCGCAAACTGGTATAACCACAAGGAAAACCGACAACTGTCCCCACTTTGACTGCAGATCCGTAGAGAAGATCGACAGCAAATGGAACAAATGCCGGCGGCAGACAGACCGAGGCAAAACCATACTCCACAGCCTCCTCACAGAGTGAAGCAAACTGCGATTCCATTGCATCCGGTTTAAGCAGGGTGTGATCGATTAACGGGGCAGGATTTTCCATCAGGCCCGTCAGGTCCGATAATCGGCATTGATCTTGATGTAATCGTAGCCGAGGTCAGAGGTGTAATAACTTGTCTCTGCATCTCCTTGATGCAGGTCGATCTGAACAACGAATTCATCCAGCTTGAGGACTTCTGTAGCTGCCGACTCAAGCTCTGGTCCGGTCGAGAGTCCATTTTTCGTGACCGGCACCTGGTTGAAACTGATATCGATCCGGTTCTGATCAACATCGATTCCGGAGTATCCGACCGCGGCAATAATCCGGCCCCAGTTGGCATCCTCACCAAAGAATGCGGTTTTCACCAGGGATGAGGTCGCAACCGACTTTGCCGCACTTCTGGCAGTTTCTTCGCTGGCAGCGCTACTGACCCGAATCTCCACCAGTTTGGTGGCTCCTTCGCCATCGCGCACAATCATTTTTGCAAGATCGAGAAGAACCCGCTCAAGATGCTGGCAGAACTGCTCGGCCGCCTCGGTCCCAGCCTTGATTTCTGCTCCCCCTCCGGCACCATTGGCGAGCAGTAACACCATGTCGTTGGTCGAAGTATCCCCATCGACAGTTATCGAATTGAAGCTGTTCTTCACCGCTTTGCGCAAAGCGGTATCAAGCAGTTCAGGAGCGACACTGGCATCGGTCAGCACAAAACCGAGCATTGTCGCCATATTCGGGTGTATCATTCCAGCCCCTTTGGCCAAGCCAAGAATACTGTAGTCTCCCTCTTGGCCGGGTACCCGCGCAGAAGCGATCTTCGAATAGGCATCCGTCGTCATCATTGCCTCAGCAACAACCGAGGCCTGGTCGGCAGCAAGTGCTGCAACTAACCTTGGAACGCCCTGCTCAAATGGAGCAATCGGCATCTGCACCCCGATCACACCGGTGGAGGCGACAGCAATCAGTTCTTCACTGACTGACAGCTGCTGAGCCAACAGGCCTGCAGTGGTCCGTGCCACCTGCTGCCCCCGTGTTCCGGTACAGGCATTGGCATTGCCACTATTGATCAATACCGCCTGACATTGGCCGGCAGCGATTCTTGGTTGGGTAATCTGCAAAGGAGCGGCGATCACTTTATTCTGGGTAAATACTCCGGCAACCCGAGCCGGGCGATCTGAACATATTAATGCCAGATCCAACTTTCCTGAGGCTTTTATGCCGCTCGCCATACCCGCAAAGCGATATCCTGCAGGCAGATCATAATGATTCATCTGTTAACCTTTTAACTGGTTATAGGTGGCCTCAGTCGGCAACAACATCCCGAAACAGGTCCCGGCACCGCTGGCATCTTCCAAGAAGATATCGCCTTTCATCCGATCAACCACGACCTTGACCAGCGCCAGACCGATACCGACCCCATGAGGCTTTTCGGTGTCAATATTGCCAAGCTGGGTATAAGAGTTAAAAATAGTACTGCGCGCTTCCAGAGGAACCGCCTGGCCCTGATTGAAGATCTGCAGATAAACATATTCCAAGCCATCAAACATTCTCAACTTGGCCTGAACCCTGACCAGCCCACCCTCCTCATTGAACTTGACGGCGTTATCGACAAGACAGTTGAACGCCATGCCGAATTTTTCCTGATCACCATAAACTTCTGGCAGATCGTCCTCGATATCGATTTCCGACACCAGCTGCTTCTCCGCCATCTTTTTATTGTAGTACTGGAAGGAATCAGCGACCGGCCAAGGCACCCCGAAAGATTTCCAGCGCCAGATTTCCCGCTCCGACTCGATCGAAAACAGCCGCAGCATCCCGGTAATCAACTTTTCAAGACGCTCACCTTCCTCACGGACCAGCCGCAGATGTTCTTTAAACTCTTCCTCTGAAAGCTTTTCATAAAAGGTCAGCGACAGATCGACATAACCCATAATCGACGTCAGCGGTGTTTTCAATTCGTGAGACAGATTGCAGACCAGTCTGGTCCGGGCGCGATTCATCCGCACCAGTTCATCGTTGGTGCGTTCCAAAGTCGTTGCCTGGGAGCGCAAGCTGTTAACCAGTTCGAAGTTTTCCATCGCCAGTGCAACCTGATTAGCGATGGCCACCAGCAGATTCTGATCTTCCAGGTCAAAGGATTCACCGGAACGCTTATTGTTGACGTTAATAACGCCGACAATGTCATCACGAACTGCGATCGGCACAGACAGCAAAGATTGATCTTTATAACGCTTGCCACCGACCTGACTCTTGAAACGACTGTCATGGTCGATGTTTGAGATCAAGACCGGCTCTCGGGTTGCGAAAACATGACCGGAAATACCCTCTCCGGAAGCGACACGAACCGTATTGATGATCTCTTCCGACAATCCGCGCGCGGCAGCAATGTGCAGCAGGCCGTCATCTTCGGCCAGCATCAGTGAAGCAACCTCGACGTCTGCGGAATCGACGATCGAATCAAGGATCAAGTTAAACAGTTCCTGCAGGTCGCTGCCAGAACTGGTTGCCGTTTCGCCGATCTTTTTCAACAGCACCAGATCACCCATCCGCCGCTGGGCTTCGATCCGGGCCTTGCTTTGATTTACAGCATGTTTATATGCTCTCAACCCCTGGCTGACGGACTCAAGGACCTCTTCCTGAGAGAAGGGCTTTACCAGATAATCGAGGGCTCTTTCTCGCAACACCTCCCGGGCGACATTGAAATCCTGCTGGCCGGAGATCATGATCACCTGGATTTCGGGGGTATGCTGCTTGATCATGCGCAGGACTTCGACACCATTTATATCCGGCAATGAAACATCGCAGAAAACCAGGGCGATATCTTCCCGGTCAAGGATTTCCGTGACCTGATTGCCTGTTTCGGAGCGGATTACCCGGAACTTTCTGCTCTCGAGAATGTCCTGCAATAGATCGAGTATCAGCGGGACGTCATCGATCAGCAAAATAGCCGGTTCAGGTTGGTGCTGTTGCTCTGTCATGGATTTACCCGCCTATCAGCCCTATTTGCCGCAGCATTTTTTATACTTTTTGCCACTGCCACAGGGACAAGCATCATTACGACCGACTTTATTTTCTTCTCGGGTCGAAGGTTTACGTGCCTGCTCTTCACCACCAACACGGTTCAGCGATATCTGCTGTTGCCGTCGCTGAGCCTCCATTCTTTCGACATCCTCTTCACTGGCCAGCTGGACACGGAACAATTTCTGCGGCACCTCCTGCCGTATCCGTCCCATCATCTCCATGAACAGGCTGTAGGCTTCGCGCTTGTACTCTTCTTTCGGATTTTTCTGCCCATAACTGCGCAGTCCGATCCCTTCTTTGAGATGATCAACCGACAACAGGTGATCTTTCCACTGCGAATCGATTGCCTGCAACAGCAACATGCGCATCAGGTGTTGCATAATCGGCGGAGAGAACTCTTCTTCCCGATATTCCAGTCGTCCCTGCACCTGGTCCTTCAGCAGCTGTTCGAGGTCTTCCCGACTGATTGTGTCGCGATCGATCGCGCTAAAATCTGGATGGAAGGCAAACTGATTGCCAAAATCCTCGATCAACCGATTCCAGTCCCACTCCCGCGCTGACGTCTTGTCCGGACAGAATGTGGCGACAACATCTTCGACCGTCTCCGAGTTGATCCCCTGTATAGTCTCTTTCAGCTGCTCCCCGGCAAGGACTTCCCGCCGCTGATTATAAATAACCTCGCGCTGACGATTCATGACATCGTCATATTCCAATAGATGCTTCCGGATATCGAAGTTATGCGCTTCAACTTTTTTCTGGGCGTTCTCGATCGCTTTGCTGATAATTCCGTGCTCAATCGGTTCGCCTTCAGGAATCTTCAGTTTTTCCATGACAAAAGCGACTCGTTGCGAGCCAAAAATACGCAGCAGATCATCTTCCAAACTCAAATAAAAACGGCTCTTCCCCGGATCTCCCTGACGACCGGAACGCCCGCGCAGCTGGTTATCGATCCGCCGTGATTCATGCCGCTCCGTACCCAGAATATAGAGTCCACCCGCGTCAAGAACATCTTGCTTTTCCTGCTTGCAGCGTTCTTCAAAACCGGGCAGCAACTCCTGATAGCGAGCTTCCGAGTCTTCAGCTGATGCCGCCTCTGCCCGGGCCATCATTTCCGGATTCCCGCCAAGAACAATATCAGTTCCCCGTCCCGCCATGTTGGTGGCGATGGTGATGGCGCCTTTGCGGCCGGCCTGAGCGACAATATAAGCTTCCCGCTCGTGCTGCTTGGCGTTCAGCACATTATGCGGTACCCCCCGCTTTTTCAGCAAGCTGGAGAGCAGCTCCGACTTGTCGATATTAATGGTACCGACCAGCACCGGCTGCCCCATTTTATGGCACTCGGAAATATCCTCTATCGCTGCGAGAAATTTCTCCTTCTCGGTTTTATAGATGACATCCGCCATATCCTGCCGCAGCAAGGGTTTGTTGGTTGGGATAACAGCAACTTCAAGTTTATAGATTTCATTGAATTCAACGGCCTCAGTGTCTGCCGTACCAGTCATCCCCGCCAACTTCTCATACATGCGGAAGTAGTTCTGGAAGGTGATACTTGCCAATGTCTGGTTTTCGCTGGCAACCTTGACCTTCTCCTTGGCCTCTACGGCCTGATGCAGACCATCACTCCAGCGCCGACCCGGCATTAAGCGGCCGGTGAACTCATCTACAATCTGTACTTCACCGTCTTTGACAATATAATCGACATCCCTCTTAAACAGCGCGTGGGCCTTTAACGCCTGATTAACATGATGTAGCAGCGTCATGTTTTGCGGTTCGTAAAGGTTGTCTACATTCAGCATCTTTTCAACCTTACGAACACCGTCCTCGGTCAGAGCTGCCGATTTGGCTTTTTCATCGACCGTATAGTCACCGGTGTGCTTTTTGGTCGCCTGGCCGATCTTGCCATCACGCTCTTCAATGGTTTCTCCCTGCTTGAGAAGAGGGATCACCCGGTCGGCCATAAGATAATGATCACTGGACGTTTCGCTCGGACCGGAAATGATCAAAGGAGTCCGCGCCTCGTCAATCAGGATTGAGTCGACCTCATCGACAATGGCATAATGTAACGGGCGCTGGACATAATCTTCGAGAGCAAACTTCATGTTGTCGCGCAGATAATCGAAGCCGAACTCATTATTGGTTCCGTAAGTAATGTCTGCATTGTAGGCAGCCTTCCGCTGCGCATCGTCCAGCCCATGGATAATACAACTGACGGTTAAACCGAGAAAATGATAGAGCTTGCCCATCCACTCGGCATCACGGCTGGCCAGATAATCATTGACCGTGACAACGTGAACCCCCTTGCCAGTCAAAGCGTTCAGGTAGGTTGCCAAAGTCGCGACCAGAGTTTTACCTTCACCGGTCTTCATTTCGGCGATTTTACCGGAATTCAGGACCATGCCGCCGATCAACTGGACATCGAAATGGCGCATCGCCAGAACCCGTCGACCTGCTTCTCGTACTGTGGCAAAAGCCTCTACCAGCAACTGATCGAGGGTTTCACCGTCTGTTAACCGTTGCTTGAACTCAGCCGTCTTGGCTTGCAGCTGTTCATCAGAAAGTTTTTCAAACTCTGGTTCCAGGGCATTGATCTGTTCAACGATCGGTTGCATTTTTTTCAGTTCCCGATCATTTTTGCTGCCAAATATTTTCTTAGCTAACCCACCGATCATACTTATAAAACTCCACAATCCACAGACAAGCTGCAGACCTTTATTGAGCAGTTAATAATAACGCAGAATTGCCGGTCACAATGGCCGGCATAGTAGCACATGGAAACCAGAGCGAACAAGCCTTATGAGAGCTAAAAGGTTGAGATTATGGGCTTTGCCGGTAAGAAGTCGGAAACAGCAAAAAGTCTAAATGGATCGGCTGCAATTTATTGAAGAGATTGACAGACAGGAAAGGTCTTCGTTAAATATCAAAGGGTTTTGCGCGGATCGATCGGGATACCATTCAGCTGAACTTCATAGTGAACGTGGGGACCAGTTGAACGCCCGGTGTTGCCAACTTCAGCAATTTTATCACCTCGTCGTACCCGCTCACCGCGCTTAACCAGGTTTTTCGAGTTATGGCCGTAAAGAGTCCGATAGCCGTAGCCATGATCGACGATAACGGCCTTACCGTACCCTTTTGAATACTCGACACGGGCAACAATCCCGTCCGCCGTTGCGAAGACTGGCGTACCGGTGTTGGCCGCAATATCGAGGCCTTCATGAATTCGCCGGCCATTACCATCCGGAATCTGGCGCATGCCAAAATAAGAAGTGATCCAGCCCTTGGTTGGCCAGCCCTTTGGGGTCGCACGACTGAGGGAGACCTGATCATTTAGCAGATTACGAACATCCTCCTGACTCTGCCGGCGCAGGTCGATGGCGACCTGTAACTGGTTGATCTGCTGCTGAAGCTCACCGATGACTCCGCTATCACCTTCATCCGGAATACCGCCAATCGCGACCGGAACTGCCTTTGGTGAACTGTCGAAATTGGCCAACTGGCGGACCCGCGCTTCGGTCTCAGCCAAACTGACCATCTCTTCACGCATTTGATCAACGTTAGCGACCAAACGCTGCAGCTCATGACGCTGCTGACTGTTGGCCAAGCGCAGGCGCAGCAACTCCGATTGATCAAAATGGGTATTCAGCTTGGAATAGCCGAGAAAAGAAAAAGCACCGATAAACAGCAGCAACAAAGTCAAAACAAGACTCACCACCCCCCTACGGACCTTCAGGCTGCGGATATCTTCCCCATCTTCCGGGATTATCATCAGGGTGAAACGTTTTGACACATGAGCTCCTGTTAACGATTGTGAGTTTCTATTTTTAAATTTTTCAAATGATAATGTCAAGCATCTTAATCGGAGGGCGCAGTTAATTGCTGGAGGATCTCTCTGACGTAAGCACATTCACACTGTTCTGGGCAAGGCTGCAAGAGGTTTCTGTGCAAACAAAATCCTGCACAAGCATCGGTTCCAGTCAATCTGTCAGCAAAGATGGGGCCATCATGCAGATCTGCAAAAACGTGGGCTTCAACCGAGAGGGGGCTATGGCAACTGTGGTTGAATAAAAACAGCCCTTTTTCCAAAGCCGCGAAATTCGCCTGGTAACCGACAACAACTATGTCCTTATCGGCCAGAAACTCGTCGCGCGTTTGCCATACCTTGCAACAACACTCGCAAATCTTAAATGGTGAGACAGGCAAAACCAGCTCCAACTATACAGACAAATCGATCGCCAGGGCGAACTCATCGCAATCGGGAAATTTCACACATTTAAGACAATCACCCCAGATTTTCTGGGGCAACTCTGATTTTTCGATATCGGAAAAACCGAGCTTTTTAAAAAAATCCGGCTGATAAGTTAAGGCGAAAACTCTTTTCAAACCGAGATCGACAGCCTCTTCGAGACAGATCTCTACGATTTGCCGCCCTATCCCCTTGCCCTGCTGACCGGTAGCGACTGCCAGAGAACGGACCTCAGCCAGGTCCTCCCAGCAGATAGCCAATGCCCCCGTACCAAGAATTTGCCCAGCTTCTTCATAGACGTAAAAGTCGCGTATATTTTCATAAATATCAGCCAGCGAACGGCCCAACAGTTGTCCATCTTTGGCATATTCGAGCAACAGCTGATGGATCGTCCGGGCGTCCTGAATTTTTGCATGTCGAATCATATTTGGATCCATATAACTGGATTAAACAGCAGCGCGGCTTTTTGATCGGCTGATCAATTCCCGAGCGTGTTCGAGGGTTCGTTCGCCGATGTGAGCGCCACCCAGCATGCGGGCCATTTCTGCAGTTTGTTCCTCACCTTCAAGCAATTGCAAAAGGGTCCTGGTACGACCGCCCGTTTCGCTTTTCACAACCCGATAATGCCGATCGGCAAAAGCTGCCACCTGCGGTAAATGAGTGACACAAAGTACCTGCAACAATTGCCCCAGGCGACTGATTTTTTCACCGACCGCGGTCGCTGCTTCTCCACCGATTCCGGCATCGACTTCGTCGAAAATCAGTGTTCGCACTCCGTCTCCTTCCGGAGCACTCCGTTTTAATGCCAGCATGATCCGCGACAGTTCCCCCCCAGAGGCGATTTTAGCCAATGGCTGTGCCGGTTCCCCCGGATTGGCGGCCAGGTAAAACTCGCCCCGCTCCAGTCCGTCGGCAGAAGGGGCCGGTAGTTCGAACAGGCGCAGTTCAAACCGGGCTTTCGGCATCGCCAGATCAGCCAGTTCATGCTCAACGACGCTGGCGAGCTGCTCTGCGGCCAGTCGGCGTTTGGCGCTGAGTTGACTCCCTGCGACCTGCACCTTTTCTTCTGCCTGCTGCAGCTGTTGCCGTAACTGCTCCCGTCGGTCTTCGGCATCACTCAACTCTTCCAGCTCAGTCTCTATTTCGGCCTGATAAGTGAGCAACTCTTCTACAGTCGGAGCATATTTCCGCTTCAAACTTGCCAACAGCGCCAGTCGTTGTTCAACCTGTTCCTGTCGGTGCGGTTCAAAATCAAGCTTATCGGCATAATTGCGCAACTCGCTGGCGACATCTTCGATATTAAACAGGCTGCTGCGCAAGGTTTCAGCATAAGCTCCGAGTTGCGGATCGATCTGCTGCAGAGCCTCTATTTGATCAGCAACAGTCCCAAGCTGCCCACAAACCGCCTTTTGTCCAGCATAGAGCAACTCGTAACCTCCAGCCGTTGCCACTGTTAATTTCTCAGCATGCTGTAACAGCGAACGCTCCTGCTCAAGTTCCAGATCCTCGCCGGCAATCAGTTTGGCAGCGGCCAGTTCCTGCTGTTGAAAAGCGAGCATATCAAGCCGCTGCTGACGTTCACGTTCGGCCAGGTTCAAATTATCGAGCCGCTTCTGCAGTTGCTGACATTCCTGATAAACCTGTTGATAACCTTTCAGCTGTGGCTGCAAACCGGCAAAATCATCGAGCAGTGCCAAGTGGGTTTCGGTCTGCTGCAGATTCTGGTGTTCATGCTGGCCGTAGATATTCACCAACTGGCTGGTCAGGGTCCGTAACTGGTTAAGCGGCACGGCAGAGCCATTGACAAAGATCCGATTCTTCCCGGCACGGGAAACAACCCGTCGGACGAGTAGCTCAGCGTCGTTATCCAGCCCCTGCTCACACAATTGCTGCCGGACTGCCGATTCCCCCTGCAGATCAAAAACCGCCTCCACACTCGCCGCTTCGGCACCGGTGCGGATCACATCTCCCCGAGCGCGGCCGCCGAGCAACAGGTTAACGGCATCAATGATAATCGACTTGCCGGCCCCGGTCTCGCCGGTCAAAACATTAAAACCAGTCCCGAACTGCACGTGCAGATTTTCGATGATGGCAAAGTTTTTGACGATAAGGTCGGTAATCATACAATCAGGTCAAAGGTCAAAAAACAAAGGGACAGCAGGAGACTGGTTCCTTTATCCCATTTGTCCTTGAACCTATCTCTCCCCCCAACTCAGTTTGGTGCGCAGAATCTCGAAATAATCTTTGCTCGGACTGGTCACCAGTCGGGTACGTGCTTCCGAACGCCGTACCTCAACCACATCTCCCGGCAACAACTTGCGGCCAACTTGGCCATCAGCAGTGAAGAAAACCACATCATCCTCAAACTTGACTTTGATTTCGATGACCGACCTGCTCCAGACCATGATCGGTCGATTAGTCAGCATGTGCGGACAGATCGGCGAGATAACCAGACTGTTAATTTCCGGAAAGATGATCGGCCCACCGGCCGCAAGATTATAACCAGTCGATCCGGTCGGCGTTGAAACGATCAAGCCGTCTGCTTTATAGGTACTTAAATGTCGGCCATCGACGAAAGTCTCCATGTCGATAATCCGCGCCAGTGCCCCCTTGTTGATGACGACATCATTGAGCACGGTATACCTGCCAACCTCTTTTCCATCGCGATGAATGATGGCATCGAGCATCATCCGGTCTGACACCTCGTAGTCACCACGGATGACCCGCTCAAGCATCTCCGGCAGTTCATCCTGGGTAATTTCGGTCAGGAAACCAAGTCGTCCCAGATTGATGCCGAGAATCGGTACGTTCTGCTCCCCAACCTGCCGCGCGACAGAAATCAAAGTTCCATCTCCGCCGAGCACAATAACCAGATCAACCTGAGCCGGAATCTCCTCCCCGGCATGGCCATTCACCTGACCGATCAGTTCCGCCAGGCTGTCCTCCAGCATCACCTCGATACTGTCTTTTTTCAGCCGGTCACAGATCATCAATGCGAGCTGTTCGACATCCGGGTGATTCTTTTTCGCGTAAACACCAACTTTTTTCAGCACGGCAGCCACCCTGAAGGGAAAATATTCAGTCTATGAACAGCAGACCTTGAACCGTTATTTATGCTTCCCATGAAACCACAGAGAAATACCACATGCAGCCTTCTAAGTCTATCGGTTTCAAAGACTTAGAGAGTTGTTATCACTTGGCGCAACATGCTACATTGACGCCTCTGCCAACAACGGAAACAACAATGGATCTGTTTCAACAGTCAGCACAAAACATTACCAACACCCCGCTCGCCGAACGGATGCGGCCACAATCCCTCGACGAAGTGGTCGGCCAGCAGCATCTGCTCGGCGAAGGCAAGCTGCTACGCCGCCTGATTGAGAGTGATCAGCTATCATCAGTTATCTTCTGGGGACCGCCCGGAACGGGAAAAACCACCATTGGCCAGGTCATTGCCGGAAGTACGCAAAGTCGCTTCGTGTTTTTTTCCGCGGTACTCGGCAGCATCAAAGACGTCCGGGAAATCGTTGCCGAGGCCAAACAGCAGCGCGCCTACCATGGTCATAAAACGATACTATTCGTCGACGAAATCCACCGTTTCAACAAGGCCCAGCAGGATGCCTTTTTGCCCTCGGTGGAAAAAGGGGAAGTGACCCTGATCGGCGCCACCACTGAAAATCCCAGCTTTGAAGTCAATTCAGCCTTGCTGTCCCGGTCACGGGTTTTTGTTCTCGAGCCACTCTCAACCGATGACCTGACAACTCTCTTGCAGCGGGCGCTGACTGACGAACGCGGCCTCGGCGCACGAAAACTGCAAATTGACCAGCAGGCATTGGAGTTTCTCGTCCAACAGGCGGATGGCGACGCGCGGATCGCTCTGGGCGGATTGGAAGTTGCCGCCTCAGCAACCAAGGAACAGATTACCTTGGAAACCGCGCAAGAGGCGGTACAGAAAAAAGCCCTCCTTTATGACAAAGGGGCAGAAGAACACTACAATGTGATCTCCGCGTTCATCAAAAGTATGCGCGGCAGCGACCCGGATGCTGCCCTTTACTGGCTGGCACGGATGCTCGAAGCGGGTGAAGACCCGCTGTTCATTGTCCGCCGCATGGTGATCTTTGCCTCGGAGGATGTCGGCAATGCCGATCCGCGAGCCCTACAAATTGCGCTTACGGTTCAGCAGGCTGTTCATTTTGTCGGGCTGCCGGAAGCGCGCATCAATCTGGCCCAGGGTGTCACCTATCTGGCCACGGCGCCCAAAAGCAATTCCAGCTATAAAGGCATCAATGAGGCGCAGGCCGAAGTACGAAAATCTGGCGCCCTGCCGGTGCCGAAGCATATCCGCAACGCGCCGACCAAATTGATGAAAGAACTCGATTACGGCAAAGGCTATAAATACGCCCACAATCATCAAGGGGGCATCGCGGATCAACAGCACCTGCCGGAACAACTGGCGGGCCGTACATTCTATCGCCCCACGGAACGCGGTTATGAAAAGATTATCGGTGAACGAATGGCTTATCTGGAAAAATTAAAGAAACCACCAGAGAAGGATAAGTGAGAGCTTTTCTGTCGTCAATCGCATTGCTGACGCTTCTCTCCATCAGTTCTGCCGGTGCTGAGGAGTGGGGTCCGTGGGAGGTCCCCCAGCAACAGAAGCAGCAGTCAGCAAATATCCTTCCGCTGCAACTCGCCGTCCGCGCCTTCCAGACATATATCTCACCCGTCGACGGACCGCGATGTCCGATGTATCCGACCTGTTCAAGCTACAGCCTGCAGGCAATGCGCAAACATGGTCCCCTTATCGGCGTATTTCAGACGGTCGACCGCCTGTATCGCGAAGGGGATGGCAAACATGAACACCGACATCCGATTGAGAAATGGGAGTATGTCCGCTTTGCCGACCCCCTGAAAAACAACGATTTCTGGCTGCAGAAAAGATAAGTGGCCACAACAGGGACGGGTTCGGACCTAGAACATAAATCGCCGCATACTTACGCTCATCAGCAGTCCAACCCCGATCATGGTTGTCACCATACTGGTACCGCCGTAGGAGAAGAGCGGCAAAGGCACACCGACAACCGGCAACAGACCGATGACCATGCCGAGATTGACAACGATATGCCAGAAAATCATCGCCGTGACACCGATGGCGAGGAACATCCCGAACCGGTCGGCGGCCCGCCGGGCGATATAGATGCCCCAGATAATCAGGAACATGTAGCCGAGCAACAACAGGCTGCAGCCGGCAAAGCCCCATTCTTCGGCAAAAACCGAAAAGGCAAAATCGGTGTGTCGCTCGGGCAAAAAAGAAAGCTGCGACTGGGTCCCTTGCAGAAACCCTTTACCGAGAAAACCACCACTGCCAACAGCTATTTTCGACTGAATAATGTGATAACCACTGCCCAGCGGGTCGGCCTCGGGATCAAGAAAGGTCTGGATCCGCTTGCGCTGATAATCGTGCAACCCGAACCAGCCGAGCACCGCTGTCAACAGTCCGAGCAGGCAGAGGCCGACCATGGTTGTTCGCTGCAAACCGGCAAATACCAGCATCGAGGCGGAGATAAAGACCAGCATCAAAGCGGTTCCCAGGTCAGGTTGCTTGAGGATCAGCGCCACCGGCAGCAGCAGCAACAGAGCCGGTCGCCAGAGTTCGCCGAGACAATAGCCCTCCGGTTGCGCTGAGCGACCGAATATCCTTGCCAGCAGCAGGATCATGACAATCTTGATCACCTCACTCGGCTGCAAATTAAAGAAACCAAGATTTATCCAGCGGGTGGCGCCCATCGAGGTTTTCCCGAGCAACAAAACAAACAGCAACATACCGATGGTTATGATGTAACCGTGGATGGCAAAATGTTCGAGATGTCGATAATCGAAACAGCAGATCAGCATCACCAGCAACATCCCACCGGCAAGCCAGATTATCTGTTTCATATAGATGGGTGTGGCATTCATCTGCCAGTTGGCAGTCGCACTATACAGATTGATGATGCCGACTCCAGCCAGGGAGCAGACCGTCAACAGCAGAATCCAATCAAAATTGACCACCAGACGTCTGTCGAACATCAGTTATCCTCCCTGCCCTGGTTGGTTCTGCAAGGCAAAGTATTGCTCGATGATACTTTTGGCCACTGGCCCGGCAGCGCTACCGCCGTGCTGCCCATGCTCAACGATAACCGCGACCGCGATCTGCGGCTGATCGGCGGGAGCATAGGCAACAAAGAGGGCATGAGGCCGGAACCGGTAAGGCACATCGCCACCTTCGTCCAGCTCCTCCTCCTCGTCCGACTTACGCCGGACAACCTGAGAGGTTCCGGTCTTTCCGGCGACCTCAACCTGCTCTAAACGCGCAATCTGTCCTGTCCCCCGCGGTTCATTCACCACGGCAACCAGCCCACGGTTGATCGCTTTCCAGGCGGCGTCTGAATATTCTATCTGGCGGACGATTTCGGTTTCCGGCTGCAGCAGTAGATTGCCCTGCCAATCCTCAATCCGCTCAATCAATTGCGGCTTAAGGACCTTACCGCCGTTGGCCAGAGCGGCTGTCATCACCGCAAGCTGCAGCGGCGTACTCAAGACGAACCCCTGGCCGATTGAAGCGATAACTGTCTCACCGGCATACCAGGGCTGATTATAGCGGGCCCGTTTCCATTCTCGCGACGGAATCACCCCCGCCTTTTCGCCCGGCAAGGGATAACCGACCGGCGCCCCAAGCCCGAACTCTCTGGCGGCGAGAGACAGCTTGTCGATCCCCAACTCAAGCCCGACCTGGTAAAACCAGACGTCACAACTTTCCCGCAAGGCTTTTTTCAGATCAGTTTGACCATGCCCAGCTTTCTTCCAGCAACGGAAGCGCGAACCGCCAAGCTCGAAGTCTCCCCCACAATAGACACTCCGGGTACTGCCAGCAATCCCTTCGCGCATTGCCGCCAGGGCCACCACCATCTTAAAAGTTGAACCGGGTGGATATTGTCCGGCAATCACCTTGTTCTGCAATGGATGACGCTTGTCCTTCAACAGGGCCAACCATTCATCGCTGGCAATTCCACGTGCAAACTGTGACGGATCAAATGTTGGGCGACTGACCATGGCGAGGACATCACCGGTAGCAATATCGAGAGCAATCGCCGCACCTGACTGATCACCAAATGCGATATCTGCGGCCTGTTGTAATTCGCGGTCGAGGGTCAAATAGAGCTTGTTTCCCGGCCGAGCGGATTCCATCTGCAATTGGCGCAGCAGCTTGCCTTTGACATCGACCTCAACCAGCCGTCGGCCCTTTTCTCCCTTCAGGTAAGGCTCAAAGGTTTTTTCCAGAGCAATTTTACCGACGAAATCACCAGCCTGATAGCCACTGAAATTTCCACTTCTCAGCTCATCCTCGGTGATTTCACCAAGATAACCGACCAGGTGCGCCGCCGAGCCTTTCTCCAAATAATCGCGTACCGGTCGCACTTCGGTCAGCACTCCGGGCAATTCGACGCTATGCTCCTGAACCCGTTCCATCAGGTCCCAACTGACATCGGTCGCCAATGGCACCGGACGGTAGATCGGAAAGCGGCGACCTTCCTTCCAACGTTCTTCAAGGATCTCCAGATCGATTTCCAGCAATTCGGCCAAACGTTGCAGCAAAGCTTGCTTGTCCTCGACATCCTGACGCATGACCGAGATGCGAAAAGAAGGCCGGTTGTCGACCAGCAAGGTCCCGTTACGGTCGTAAACCGGTCCGCGCGGGGCCTCTAACGGCAGGACCCGGGTCCGGTTGCGCACCGAACGTTCCTGATAATCTTCATGACTGATGATCTGCAGGTACCAGAGCCGGAGACAGAGCAGTAAAAAAATGATGGCTGCAGCGCTGGAAAAATAAAGGAATCGGCGTTGAACGGAAGGGAGCTCCGTCCATTTGGCATCAAGCCCCATGGCGCTTACTCTGGTAAACCAGTCCTGCCAGCCCGGCACGATTGCCGAACAGGTGCTGGAGTCTGAGCACAAGAAACAGCATCAACCCTGATGCCAGCAAATTCGCCAGCAGTTGTTGTGGAAAAGCGGGCAACAGCAACTGCACCACCGGTCCGGCTTCAGCGAAAATGGTCAGGCAGGTAGCAAGCAAAATATTCTGCACCAAGGTACCTCCGGCGATCAGCAGCATCAGCAACGGGGGACTCTCGACATTCAAATGTTCGGACAGCAAACGAACCAGCAGCAGGATAGCGAGACTGACAAAAACGTACAGCCCCAGGCTGGTGCCGCTGAAGCTGTCCTGCATCCCTCCGAGCAGCATGGTCACGATGACGGCACGTATAATATTTTCACTCAAACCGAGATAAATAACCAGTCCCAGCAGCAAATCGGGACACAGGCCGGGAGACAGAAACAGAGGAAAGACACTGGTCCGCAACAGGACTGAAAGCATCCCGATAAACAGGTAGAGTAAAAAACCTTTCACCGGTCCTCTCCCAGCACGACCAGCACTTCCTCCAGGTGAGAAAAATCGACTGCCGGAGCGATATCAACACGTTGAAACAAGCCGAATTCGTCACGTTCCACTGCGGCGATATATCCCAAGGTCAAACCTTTCGGGAAAACCCCTCCCATCCCTGAGGTCACCAGCAGATCGTCCACTTTGAGTTCGGCATCACGTAAAGCATATTCGAGCGACATTTCGATTCCGCGACCGCGGGCCACCCCGCGAGTCCGGGTCCGCTGCACCAGAGCAGCAATCGCCGATGAGGCATCGGTAACTAGTAGCACTCTTGAACTGTTCGGGGCCGCCTTGATAATCCGGCCGACGACTCCTTCCGCTGCAACCACCGGCAGTCCGGGCCGCAAGCCAGACCGGGTCCCCTTATCGATGGTCACGGTCCGCGCCCAGCTGCTGACATCCTCACCGATCACCTGGGCCGGCAATGCCGGGCGATCGATATCATCGACGAAGGCCAGCAGTTCGCGCAAACGTTCATTCTGCAGGCGGAATTCTTCCACCCTCTGCAGTTCAGCCTTTAACTCCCGGTTTTCCTGCGCCAACTCATTATTCTTCAGTTTGACATCAACCAGCCAGAGGTAATTCTGCCACCAATCCGTAACACTGTCTGTGACCCCGTCGATGCTCGACTGAAAAGGGGCGGCAAAAGTCAGGACCGCGCGTTCAAAAAAAGTGGTGGCTGCTTTCTGGCGCAGGTTATAGGAATAAAGGAGCAGGATGGACAGCAGCAGGGCGACTGCCAGTAGAAAATATCGGTAGCGTCTAATCAGGTCAAACATGCCCTACCTCAGCAGCACCGAAAACTCAATACTGCATAAGTACTCAATTAAAGAGGGAGGATCACAGGATCCTCCCCATTTAGCAAACATTCACAAATCAGCACTGCCCGGAGGATCAGGAAGAGACAGCAACCTGCCGCAACAGATCGAGCTGATCAAGGACCGCTCCGGAACCGAGCACAACACATGACAATGGATCATCTGCAGCAACAACCGGCAGGCCGGTCTCCTCGCGCAGCAGGATATCAAGATTTTTCAGGTAAGCGCCACCACCTGCCAGCACAATCCCTTTGTCGAGAATATCCGCCGCCAGTTCCGGGGGAGTTCTTTCCAGGGTAATACGCACCGCTTCAATGATAGTGTTAACCGGCTCGGACATCGCTTCGCGGATTTCGTCCGAATTGATCTCCAGCGTCTTGGGGATACCGCTGACCAGATCGCGGCCCTTAACTTCCATATGCTTCAATTCGTCATCGGCAGCGTAAACATTGCCAATACCAATCTTAACCGCCTCAGCAGTCCGCTCGCCAATCAGCAGGTTGTACTTACGCTTCATGTACTGAACGATCGCTTCGTCCAACTTATCGCCACCGATCCGAACACTCTGCGAATAAACAATCCCAGCCAAAGAAATGACTGCCACCTCGGTGGTGCCACCACCGATATCGACGATCATGTTACCGGACGCTTCGGTAATCGGTAGACCGGCACCGATCGCTGCGGCCATCGGCTCTTCGATCAGGTAGACTTCGCGAGCCCCTGCAGACTCGGCAGATTCACGCACGGCCCGCTTTTCAACCTGAGTGATTCCGGAGGGCACACAGATAACGATCCGCGGCCGCACCAGATTCTTGCGGTTGTGGACTTTGCGGATGAAGTACCGCAGCATCTCTTCAGTATAGTCAAAATCTGCAATAACGCCGTCTTTCATCGGCCGGATAGCAACGATGCTGCCCGGAGTCCGGCCAAGCATTTCCTTGGCATCCTTTCCGACCGCCAGCACCTTACGCTGCCCGGCATGGCCGGTTTTGACCGCAACCACAGAAGGCTCGCTGACAACGATCCCCTTCCCCTTCATGTAGACGAGCGTATTGGCTGTTCCCAGGTCGATCGCCAGATCGTTGGAAAACATCCCCCAGATGGCATTAAAAATATTGACCATATTCTGTCCTGTAAAAAGTCCGCAAAGGGCGTAATCTTGTGGTTTTAATAAGCAATAGAAAAACTTGCCCACTCTAGCAAACCGACCATCAATAAGCAAGGGCTTAAAGCGGAAAAAATGATTGCTTTTCAGCGGATTGGTAGTCTAACATGCGTTGCTGTTTGACAACCATTCACATCAATAAATACGAGGAGTTCCCTGCAATGCTTGACTTTGTCAGAACCAAGCAGAAATCGATCCTGATCAAGATCGCCTTCGGCCTTATCATCCTGAGCTTTGTCATCGGCTATACCATGCTGACCGCACCGACCGACTCCGGCGTCAGCCAGGGTTCCGATGTCGCCGCCAGGGTCAACGGTGATGAAATCAGCTATAACGCTTTCCAAAGCAGTTACAGCAACTTGTACAACCTTTATCAGAGTATTTATCAGGGAAGCTTCGATGCCGAAGTTGAACGGCAGCTCAACCTGCCGAAGCAGGCACTGGAACAATTAGTCTACGAACTACTCCTGGTACAAGAGGCAAACAGACTTGGGCTGAACGTCAGCAAAGACGAATTGGTCGCAGCGATTGCCCAATATGATGCCTTTAAAGAAAATGGCGTTTTCAGCCGCGACCGCTATCTTCAAGCCCTTAATTATCAACGGAACACTCCGGAACAGTTTGAAGCTTCGCAAAAGCGCCAGCTGCTGACCGAGAAAGTTCGCACGCAGTTGCAGCAGAACATCAGTGTCAGCGATGAAGAACTGGAGGAGGCCTTCCACAAAGAGAATGACAAGGTCAATCTTAACTATGTCTGGCTGACGCCTGCGCTGGCAGAAACCAAGGTCAAAGTGACTGACGAAGGCCTGGCAGAGTACTTCGAACAGAACAAGGAACAGTTCCGCCTGGCAGAGAAAGTCTCCCTGCGCTACCTGCAGTTTGACCCGGCACGCTACGAAAGTGAAATCGCGAACCTCAGCGATGAAGAACTCGATCGATACCATCGGCGCCATCTCGACCTGTACGAAACCAAGGAGCAGCTCAAGGCAGCCCACATTCTGCTTCGCGTCAGCGCCGACACCGACGACGAGACACGGACCAAACGACGTGAACTCGCGACCGAATTGCTCAAGCAGCTCCAGGAAGGTGCCGATTTCGCGCAACTGGCGCGCACCCATTCCGATGACGAAGGGACTGCGGATAAAGGGGGTGATCTTGGCTCTTTCGGCCGTGGCGTTATGGTCAAGAGCTTCGAAGACCGGCCTGCGGATCGAAAAAGCCCGGCAACTCGCTTATGAAAAAGCCATGGATGCCTACAACATCAACCGCAAGACAGGCGATCTTGACACTGCGGCAAAAAACAATGATCTGGGTATCAAGGAAACAGGATTTTTCAGCCTCGATGGTGCCATCGACGGCATTGGCAAAGAACCGGCTATCGTTCAAGCGGCATTCACCCTGAAAGAAGGTGAACTGGCCCGCCCGGTACAGACCACGCAGGGCATATTCCTGATCACCCTGAAAGAGCGTCGACCGAGCCGGCTGCCCGAGCTTGAAGAGGTCAAAGCAAACGTGGAACAGGCCTATCGCGCCGAACAGGCACAAACGTTCGCCAACGAACTGGCCGACCAGTTGCTGACCAAAGCCCGGGAGCTGAAAAGCCTGCGTCAAGCCGCCGCGGAGTTGAAACTGACGGTTGACGAAACAGGCGAATTCCCACGCAGCTTCGGCAGTTTCGTGCCTAAAATCGGTCAATCCGAAGAGCTCGCTGAGGAAGCCTTCAGCTTAACAGAAGAGGCTCCGATCGGCTCTAAAGTCTACAATATCGACAGCAAATTCCTGGTTGCCAGCCTGAAAGAAACCAAACAAGCAGATTTTAGCAATCTGGACATGACTGCCCGGCTGCAGCTACAGGACCAATTACTGGCCACGAAGAAGGAAGAGGCTGTCTCTGAAAAGCTGGAACAACTGGTGGCTCAAGCCCAGATTGAGGTTATGGTCCCAGAACTAACTAATGTATTCACAACCGGGAGCAAGCAATAAATGACACCGATCATTACCCAGACCGACTGTCCAGAACTGAAGCTGATCAACCGCGGCAAGGTTCGCGACATCTATGACCTTGGCGAGCACTTGCTGATCGTCACCAGCGATCGCATCTCTGCATTTGATGTCATCATGGATGAAGGGATACCGCAAAAAGGTTACGTACTGACCGAAATTTCCAAATTCTGGTTTGACCAGATGACTGACCTGATCCCCCACCACCTGGTGGCAACCGAAGTTGATGATTTCCCGGCCATCACCCATCAATATCGCGACCAGCTCGAAGGCCGCAGCATGTTGACCAAGAAGGCCGAGCCGTTGGCGATCGAATGCATCGTGCGTGGCTATATCTCCGGCAGCGGCTGGAAAGAATACCAGCAGCAGGGTTCCGTCTGCGGCATCCAGCTGCCGGAAGGGCTCAAGCAGAGCGACAAACTGCCGAGAACCCTGTTCACTCCCTCGACCAAGGCGGAACTGGGTGAGCATGACGAGAATATCACCTTCGCCCAGGCCGCAGAGCTGTGCGGAGCAGAAATCACCCAAGCGGGCCAGAGCACTGGCCGACACCAAAGGGATCATTATCGCCGACACCAAGTTCGAGTTCGGCATGATGGGCGATCAACTGATCTGGATCGATGAGGCCCTGACCCCCGACTCTTCCCGTTTCTGGCCAAAGGACCTGTACAGCCCAGGCAGTGCCCAGCCGAGCTTTGACAAGCAGTTCCTGCGCGACTACCTTGAGACGCTGGACTGGAACAAGCAGGCGCCGCCACCAAAGCTTCCAGAAGAGATCGTGCGCAAAACCGGCGAGAAATATCTCGAAGCTCTGCAACGACTCACCGCCTAATAATTTATGCTGAGCCGCTCACGCTAATGTCGAGCGGCTCAGCATTTTTTCTATCTCCCCTTTGTCTCCCGCCACTCTTATGGCAAACTATTAATATTATTTGTCGAGTGAAATGTTTACGGAGGCCTGACGTGCCCACCCTGCTCAAGACAAAAAACCACGGCCGGCTTCTTCTTGGCTTGCTGCTTTTCCAGCTCGTGGCCTGTGCCCCGGCAGGAAAACTGCCGAAAATCAGCGGTCACGCTGAAGATTATCGTCAGCAAGCCTACCAAGCAATCTATGAAAAGCGCCTGAACGACGGTACAACTTTACTCCAGCAGGCGATTTCACTTGAACCGACCGGAGCAGATTACTTACTGCTAGGAGACCTGCAGGAAGCCAACGAACAGTATCAGGCCGCGCTGACATCCTATCAAAAAGGTATTCAGCATGCGCTTGATGCCAAAGTTCGAGCGGACCTCAACTTCCACGCGGCAATCCTGGAAGCACTCCAATATGACCGACTGGACAAGGCGACCGAGCTGACCGCGCAGCTCCCGGAAAACTCGGCAGCAGCATTGACCCTGCGCGCGCTCGTGTCGCTGCAACAAAAACACTTCGACACCGCATTGCTGCACTGTGAACAGGTCATAAATGAGAATCAAGATCAGGAAATGACCGGCTTGGCCCACTACCTGGCAACCCAGGCCTGGCTGAACGTCGGCAATGAAAGCAAGGCATTTCAGTCCCTGTTTTTTGCCATCAATCATGCTCGAGGCCACGGCTTAGTTGCCCGGATCACCCGACTGTGGGAAGAACTTAAAGAACGCCCCCTGCCGCAATAGCGGCATTAAACCAAGGATATGAATTCGGATGAAACCGAGTGTTAAATACTGGATTTTCCTCAGCGCTGTCATGCTTGCCGTGTTCAGCGTTATTTTCCTCAGTTTTACCGGTGCCTGGTACAGCCTCAGCGAAACCGAGCAGGCCACGGTTGCGGCCATGTCAGACAACCTGCTGCCCTTCCCCTTTATCGGTGCCCTGATCCTTTGCACCATCCTCAGCCTGCTGGTCAGTTTTCTGTTTCATAACTACATCATTCCGATTCTCAAACTCGGTGAAAGCACCCAGCTGATTTCCGCGGTCAACCCAGAACACAGGATCGAAATCAAACAGGGAGCCAAAGAGATCCACTACCTGACCGACATTATTAATCAATCGGCTGAAGCGTTCGCCAAACTGCAGCGTGACGTCGATAAACAGATCGCCGTAGCGCAAGGCAAGCTGTCTGAAGAACGGACCCGGCTGGCGGCACTGATGTCTGAACTGCCGCACGGGGTTGTGGTCTGCAATATGTCTGAACTGCCGCACGGGGTTGTGGTCTGCAATACCGATGGCCAGGTTTTGCTCTACAATCAACAGGCCCTGCAACTGACGCAAACAGAAAAACAAGTCCCAGGTTCCGATACCGTTCAGGGCATTCTCGGCCTGGGCCGCTCCATCTTCAGCATTCTCGATCGTGATCCGATCGTTCATGCTTTGGAAATGCTCTACAAATCGCACAAATCTGGTCGCAGCAAGCTGGTCAACAATTTCATGATGACGCTGCACAACGGCATCTGCCTGCGGGTCAACATGGCACCTTTTTTCACGAAGCAGGAAGGCAGCGAAATAATTTCCGGTTTTGTCCTGACGCTGGAAGACATGACCAGCCAGATTGAATCGGACTCCCGCCGCGACATGCTGATCCAATCACTCACCGATGATCAGCAAGGAGCGTTGCAGGAAATTCGTGCTGCGATCACCATTATTCTCAACCAACCCAACCTGGATGCCGAGCAGCTGCACGGCTATCGAAAAGCGATCGACCAGGCGTCACAAAAGCTACAGGAAAAAATCGCCCAGGCACGTTTAAACTACGTCAGTCACCTGCACTCACTTCAGCGCACAGAAAATGTTCTCGGCAGCAACCTGCTGGAGG